>LNEH01000038.1 GCA_001464505.1 Verrucomicrobia bacterium Ga0077533 | reverse complement strand
CGTGTTTCTGGAATTCCTCGATCAGCGCCTGCAACAGCTCGCGCCCGCGCCGCGTGACTTCCGCCGCCAGTTCGCCATCGCCGAAACGCGCCCCGGAGAATCCGAGATAGCCGTAGAAGGAGTTGATGAGAATCTTGAAGGTGGACTGCCGGGCCTGCGCCTCGTCGCGCTCGGCGGCCGTGGGCGCTGTCTTCGTTAGCTGTTTGTATCTCATCCGGTAATCGCGCAACTGCCGCAGGAGCGGAATGAACACCCCGAGGGTGTCGCTCTTCGGGTTGCGCCCCATCTGCAGCAGCAGGCTCGGGTAAAGCGACGCCACGTCGAAATGCAGCACGTGTTTGAACACGCCTTCGCGAAAACTGCGGGTGAACCCGCCCTCGAACGGCGCAATCTCAATCGGGGCCGGGCAACTCGCCCGCGCATGGTAATACTCCTCGAGAAACAGCAGGTCCACTTTGCCGGCGGTGCCGCGCAGCGCCGCCTCCTGCAGCAAGGTGGGGAATGCCCGGGCTTGTTCGAAATAGGTGGGCAGCAGCACGTCGGCCAGTCCCTTGGTTTCGCGCAAATCGTCCGCCAGATAAGCCAGGAACTCCGCCCGCTTCTGCCGGAAGGCGTGCTGTATTTGGCTCCCCTCGATATACGTTCGACCCTTGCCCGATTCCGGGGTGATGCCGAAGTAGACCGCCGCGTCCTTCAGCCCGTAGGCGGTCATTTCGCGCGCCGTGATGTCGTAGAGCTGCACCAGCAGATAGGTGTCGATGACGGCGCGACCGGGCATGTCACAGCGGGAAAAGTCAATCCAACGCTCCGCCACCTTCAGACGGCTGTTGCGAAACTCGGCCGCCAGGCCGAATCGGCCCCACGCGCAGGGCACCCGGTGGCGCCTCGACCGGGCCCGCAGGTAATCGAGGTCGAATTTGAAGACATTATGGCCCTCGACGACATCGGGATCAATTTCCCTCAACAGGTTATTGAATGCCAGTAACAGTCGCTTTTCACCGGCATCCGTCTCCTCGTCGAGCGTCAGCAGCTCGCGACGTGCCCCGCATTGCAGGCCGATGGCGAGCACGCGGTCGCCGGGATTTTTCGCGTCACTGAACGCGCCGGCCTCGGTTGCGCCGGTCTCGATGTCCAGCTGACAGCGCCGCAGGTCGGCGAAGTGCATGTCCGCATACAGCCGCGTGCGTTGCTGCAGCAGCCACTGGCTTTCGTAGGGCTTGAGCACGTCAATGGGCGCACCGTCGCGGACTTCCTTGAAAAACGCCTCGAATACTCCAAGCGACTCCGCGTGTGCCAGCCAGTGAAAGGCACCCTCACCCTTTAACTCTTCGATCGTCACCCCCTCGTGCTTCGTCACGGTCCCCAGCCAGGCGAAGGGCCGGAAATCCTCCGTCGCCTCGCGCCGGCCGCCGTCAGCGGTGGCATAGCAGGCGTGGGCCGTGCCATGATCATCGATCCAGAGTCCGCAAAGGGTTTCAGTGGCTGATGCTGTCATTCTGAGCGCAGCGAAGAATCCATAAGGATGGCCGCCAGCGGTCGTGCTGCTGGATGCTTCGCTTCGCTCAACATGACAGGAAGGCCGAAAATCAGAAGGGCCGACGGTAAACCATAAAGAGTGCGGTGACGATCAACACGAGAGCGACGGTGCTGAGAATGCCCCGCAGGTGCGGCTTCCGGTAAGCCACGCCCGCCAGCCCGGCCAGGCCGAGCCAGCACACCAATTTCACCAGCACCCAGCCCGTGGCGAACGGAATCTTGTTGATGGTGAGCATGCCAAAGCCGCTGATAAACAGAAGCAGTGCCGCGCTGACCGTGATCAGCAGGGTGCGCTTGCGGTTCTCGGGCGCGGGATTGGCGAAGGCCATGTAGGTGTGCGCGGTCAGCACGATCAGGGAGAGAAGGTGCAGGATTTGATAATAAGGCAGTCGTTCCATGGTGATTGGTGATGAAAAAAGATGACACCCCATCTGTGCCGTGCGCCCCGTGGCTCATGTCCTTTTTAAGTTAAAGGTGGGCACCACCCGACGGACCTCTGTCTTCCGGTTTACGGCCTGACATCAGACCGCCTGTCAGCGGTTCCCAAATTATAGCAAAGGCAAAGAGCGTTGTATGGAGCACCTCGAACACTACAGGGTGTCGGGCATCAGGCTACCCCGCCCGCCTCCGCCGTCAAAGCCAATCCTCTCCCGCTCAGGCCTCTTCGGCGCCGGGATCAAGATGCTCAAGGATGATCTTTTGGACCTGATCCAGAAAGGTGTAGCTGGCAAACGGCCCCCGCACCTCGTCGGCGATGGCCTCGGCTGGCACATCCTCGTCCTCCAACAGGTCGGCCGGGATGCCTTGCAGCCAGCGCGTGAGGATCTGGATGCGCAATGCCGAACAGCCGCGCAGCAGCGAGTCGCTGTTGTGCGAATCAATCGTTATGGTGCCGTCGGCGAAGAAATCCGACCCGAACAGGCCGAGCAGCTCGCGCACGTCGCTGTTCTGGCCGGCGAGCAGCTCCTGCGTCCACGTCTCGTTGAACTCGCTGTCGTCTTCCGGGAAGGTCGCGCGTATGGCCAGGTTCTGGCGGAGGTCGTCGGCCGCCTGCTTGATGATGTCGAGCAACGGCGCCACTGCGCTGATGTTCAGCTTGATCTCAACGCGCTTCATTTGGCGTAAGCAGCAAAGCATTCGGCGACATCGGGGCGGAACTGCTTTCTCGATCTATTCACTGTGGATTCAATACTCCGTTCTGCTGGCCAGCAGATGCTCGCGACGTTTGGCGAACGAGTCGCGAGCAAGCTCGCTCCCACAAACGAGTGGCATTTGCCGTGAATGCCTCGGGGCTTGCCCCGGGATTTTTACGCTGTCTCATCGGTTTGGGCCATGGCGGTCAGATGCCACTGTTGCAGGGCGAAGACATAGGCCTCGGCCTGTTCGCGGGTGCCGGACCACAGCACCGAGCGGCCGGTCTCATGGACCTCCAACATGTGCTTGCGGGCGCGCTCCTCGGCGAGGCCGAAGACCCGGCGCAGCACCATGACCACATAGGACATGCGGTTCACCGGGTCGTTGAGCACGACGACCCGCCACAGCTCGGCGCGGGCAGTTCGCGCGGCGGGTGCGGCGCGGGGAGTTTTCTTTGTTTTCGTCCCGTCCGCGGTCATGCCTTTGCCGCCGCTGTGCGCACCGCCTCGGTGACCGCGCTCCCGGCCTCCGCGATCGCCACCTTGCGCACTTCCTTCGAGGCGCGCCATTTGAACTCGAATATGCCCTCCTTCAATCCGCGCCCGCCCACGGTCAGCCGCAGCGGCAGGCCGATCAGATCGGCGTCCTTGAATTTCACGCCCGGGCGCTCGGCGCGGTCGTCGATCAGCACGTCGGCCCCGGCGGTCTCGGCAAGCTGCGCGAGCTTCAGGCACAACGCAGTGGCGGCGGCGTCCGCCGGATCGAGATTCACCACCAGCACCTGCCACGGCGCCACCTGCCAGGGCCAGATGATGCCGTCGGCGTCGTTGCTCTGCTCGATCACCGCCTGCAGCGTGCGGCTGAGGCCGATGCCGTAGCAACCCATCACCATGGGATGCGACTGCTTCTGGTCATCGGTGTAAACCGCGCCGAACTTCTCGGAGTATTTTGTGCCGAGCTTGAAGACATGGCCGACCTCGATGGCGCGGGCCATCTTGAGCGGCGAGCCGGACTGCTGGTCGGGCTCACCCGCGCGCACCCGGCGGAAGTCGCCCCACTGCGTGACGGCAAGGTCGCGGGTGACATTAACATTGCGCAGGTGAAAGCCATCCTTGTTGGCTCCGGTGGTGCCGTTGCCCACCAAGCGGATGGCGTGGTCGGCAAAAATGCCGGCGAGCGCGGCAGGATTTCTGATGGTGCCCTTGACGCTGCCGAGACTGCCTGGTTTCGCGCCCAGGATGGGTTCAATCTCCTCCGGCGTGGCCGCGCGCCAGAGCTGGAAGCCCAGCGGGCCGAGCTTGGCCTCCTCGAGGTCGTCGCAACCGCGCAGGATCACGAGGAACGGTTTGCCATCGCCCAGATAGACGAGCGTTTTGAACTGCTTGTCGGGCGCAACGTTGTAAGGCGCCGCCGCGAGGGCCGCGATAGTCACGATGCCCGGCGTGGGAAATTCCTCCAGCGCGCCGGCCGGGGCGGCGGCGGGCAGATCCTTCGGCACGAGGCCGCTGGTGGCCTTCTCGCGGTTCGCCGAGTAACCGCTCTCCTCGCAATACACGATGTCGTCGTCACCCACCGGCGCCGGCACCATGAACTCGTGCGAGTAGCTGCCTCCCATCACGCCGGTGTCGGCCTCGACCGCGATGGTCTTCAGGCCGCAGCGCAGGAAGAACGCCGTGTAGGCGCGCTTCATCCGGTTGTAGCTCTCGATGGCGCCGGCATCGTCCACATCGAAGCTGTAGGCGTCCTTCATGATGAATTCGCGCGCGCGCATCAGGCCGTAGCGCGGACGGATCTCATTCCGGAACTTGGTGCCGATCTGGTAGAAATTCTTGGGCAGGTCGCGATAGCTGGTGATCTCCTGCCTCACCAGCGGGGTGATGACTTCCTCGTGGGTCGGCCCGAGCACAAACTCCGGTTCCTTCGCGCGGCCCTTGCCGGCGCCGGCGTGGTCCACGCGATACATGATCTCCCGGGCGGCCGTCCAGCGCGGGCCGTCCACCCAGTTGTCCACCGGGTGGATGAACGGCATGGACAACTCGATGGCGCCCTCGCGGTCCATCTCCTCGCGGCACAGCTGGCTGATTTTCTGCACCACGCGCAGGCCCGCCGGCAGGAAGGTGTAGAGGCCGCCGCCCAGCTTGCGCACGAGGCCCGCGCGCAACAGCAGCTTGTGCGAGGCGATCTCGGCGTCGGCGGGGCTTTCCTTGAGAGTCGGGATGAACGTCTGCGACCAATATTTCATTTATGAACCCGGACGAGAACAACTCGGCCGGGGCGGCGCAAATGTATTTGCGCCCGGCCCGTGCGACACACCCCGCCCTGTCGGGCACCCCTCTTCATCCGGAACTATGCAGTAGAGGAGGCATATGGGGAGGAGAAAGTTGGTCGGTTTTCTACTGCATTGCAGTTGGGGAAGGGGGAGAGGGTTTTCTGCCAG
>LNEH01000037.1 GCA_001464505.1 Verrucomicrobia bacterium Ga0077533 | reverse complement strand
GGTCCCCGTAGGGTCGCCGTTTGCGGCGATCCTATTGAGAATTACACAAAGAAGTGACGGCAGTCGCAGCGAGCCGCCAGCCGAGACCCGCCACACCCGCCCTGACGGGCACCCCCTCTTCATGGAGGGGATTTCATCAGCGTGGGTTTGGGTCCCCTCTATCAAAAGGGGTGGCGCGCCGCGCCGGGGTGTGTCTCTTCTTTGGATATGCCTCAATAAGAGACACGGTTCAAACCTTGATGCCTTCATGGAGTTCCAGCCCGCCCCTGCGCCTTCACCGGGCCGGTCTGCGGCGGCGGCGCGCTGTTCGGACATGTGGTCCTGACCCGGTCGCTAGGGAAACGGTAATTCCCGTGGGCCAGCGGGCTTGCTCGCGTTCGTTCCGCTGACGAAAGCCCTGAGGCGCGAGCAAGCTCGCTGGCCCACAAACACAATTCAGGTTCGCAGCGCCCGCGCCACGTCCTTGGCGAAATACGTCAGGATCATGTCGGCCCCGGCGCGCTTGATCGCCAGCAGCGACTCGTCCCGGCAGCGCGCGAGGTCGAGCCAGCCCAGCTTGGCGGCGGCGTGGATCTGGGCGTATTCACCGGAAATCTGGTAGGCCGCCACGGGCGTGCGGGTCGCGTTCCGCACCTCGCGGATGATGTCGAGGTAGAGACCGGCGGGTTTCACCATCACGATGTCGGCACCCTCGGCCACATCGAGCTGCACCTCCCGGATCGCCTCGCGGCGGTTGGCGGGGTTCATCTGGTAGGTGGCTTTGCTGAGCAGCTTCGTGCCGGCGGCCTGGGCGCTGCCGACCGCCTCGCGGAACGGCCCGTAATAGGCCGAGTTGTATTTTGCCGAGTAGGCCAGGATGCCCGTGCCGGTGTGGCCGGCGGCATCGAGGGCCCGGCGGATCGCGCCGACGCGGCCGTCCATCATGTCGGAGGGGGCCACGAAATCCACGCCCGCCTCGGCCTGGAGCACGGCCATCTGGCCGAGAATCGCCACCGTGCGGTCGTTGTCCACGTCGTCGCCGGCTGGTGTCAGCACGCCGTCGTGCCCGTGGTCGGTGTAGGGGTCGAGCGCGACATCGGTGATGACCGTCAGCTCCGGCACCGCCGCCTTCACGGCACGGACCGCGCGGAGCACGAGGGTCTTGGGGCTCAATGCTTCGGTGCCCCCGGCATCCTTGAGCTTGGCGTCGAGCTTGGGAAAGAGGGCCACGGCGGGCACACCGAGGGCGTGCAGTTCGCGGCATTCCTTGACCAGATCGGTGATGTTAAACCGGCTGACGCCCGGCATGGACGCGATGGGCTCGGGCCTGCCCTTGCCGTCCACGATGAACAGCGGGGCGATGAGGTCTTCCACGCGCAGGACGGTCTCGGCCACGAGGGCGCGGCGGCTGGGCTGACGCCGCAGACGGCGCGGGCGGTGGATGAGGACGAGCTTGGGGGTCTTGGCCATAGGATGTCTGGTTGTGGGATTAAACCGCTAATTGGCGCTATTTCACGCTAATCTTGAAAAAAGATATGGAAAGTGTGCCTCTTATTAGCGCCAATTAGCGAAGATTAGCGGTTAAAACCATCTCCATGCCCATCCGGCTTCACGATTCCCTCCTCGCCCCAGCTCCGCTGTGGACGAGCCGCGCCGTAGCCTTGGCGTAGGCTGGACCCGCTCAATTCTCTGCACACGCATTCATGGCCATCCATCTATACGATTCGCTCGAGCGAAAGCTGAAAGAGCTCCAGCCTGCCCAACCGGACGGCGTCTTCCGCTTCTACAACTGCGGCCCGACCGTCTATGCCCCGGCGCACATCGGGAATTTCCGCACCTTCGTCATCAACGACGTCCTCCGCCGGCTGTTGGAGCTGGAGTTTGGCAAGGACAAGGTGAAGCACGTCCGCAACCTCACCGACGTGGACGACCGCACCATCGGTCAGACGCAGGTGGAAAAACGCCCGCTTGGCGAGATCACGGAAAAATGGACCGACCTCTTCCACGCCGACTGCGCCGCCCTCAACTGCCTGCGGCCGCACCACGAGCCCGCCGCCACCGGTTACATCAAGGAGCAGGTGAACATGATCGAGGTGCTGATGCAGAAAGGCCACGCCTACCGCGCGGCCGACGGCTCCGTTTATTTCAAAGTCTCCTCTTTCGCCGACTATGGCCGGCTGTCCCGCGTCAAGGAGCGCGAGCTGCTGGTCACCGACGCCACCGCCGATTCGGATCACAAGAATTCCGTCTCCGACTTCGCCCTTTGGAAAGCCTACAAGCCGGAGGAGGATGGCGACGTCAAATGGCCCGGCCCGCGCGGCGCCGCCGAGGGCCGCCCCGGCTGGCACATCGAGTGCAGCGCGATGAGCAAGGCCCTGCTTGGCGACACGATCGACCTCCACACCGGCGGCGAGGATCTCGAATTCCCCCACCACGAGAACGAGATCGCCCAGAGCGAATGCTGCAACGGCGTCCCCTTCTCGCGCCACTGGTATCACAGCAAGCACCTGCTCGTGGACGGCACCACCATGAGCAAAAGCCGGGGCAACTACTATACCCTCGGCGACCTGACGGCGAAGGGTTACTCCGCCATGGCCGTCCGTTACGCCCTGCTCATGGGCCACCCGCGCAAGCAGCTCAACTTCACGCTCAATTCGCTGCATGCGGCAACTGAGGCACTGGAGGAACTCGCACTTCGCCGACAAGCGCTCATTCAGGATCTGAAGGCCGATCCATCCGTCCCACCTTCCAGTCGGTTCAATGGAGCCTTAGATGCCCTGCGCAACGACCTAAATGTTCCCGCCGCATTGGGTGCGATTTTTTCTCAGTTCAACCAGATGAAGCCTTCACTTGGCTATTCGAGAGAGCAAGCCAGTGCCGACATCGCCGCTTTAGATCGTGTTCTGCTCGTTCTTGGAGTCGACCTGCCTGCCGTATTGCAACACTTGGCGGACGAGTCTGCACCCACCGAAGCCCCGACGGAGATCACCGCCCTCGCCGACAAGCGCTGGGCCGCCAAGCAGGCCAAGGACTTCGCCGGGGCCGATGCCCTCCGCAAGGAACTGACCGCCGCCGGCTGGGCCATGCTCGACGGCAAGAATGGCTACAGGTTGGAAAGACTGAAGGGCTGAATGACTAAAAGCTGAAGCCTCATCCATTCCCTTTTTCAACCTTTCCACACTCTTCAGCCTTTCAGTCCTTCAGATTTTCAGCCATTTCCCAACCATGTCGATGTCCCCGCTCGAAGAACTCCGTCACTCGGCCTCGCACGTGCTGGCTAGCGCAGTGCTCCGCCTATTCCCGGAGGCCAAGCTCGACATCGGCCCGCCGACCGACACCGGCTTCTATTACGACATCGACCTCGACCACAAGCTGACCATGGACGACCTCGCGAAGATCGAGGCCGAGATGAAAAAGATCGCGGACGAGAACCAGCGCTTTGACCGCAAGGAAGTCTCCCGCGAGGAAGCCGTCGAGATCATCAAGTCGCGCGGCCAGGAACGCTTCAAGCTGGGCCGCCTGGCCGACATCCCCGAGGGCGAGAAGATCTCGTTCTACACCAACGGCGAGTTCACCGACCTCTGCGCCGGCACGCACGTCCGCTACACCGCCAAGCTGAAGGCCTTCAAGCTCCTCTCCATCGCCGGCGCCTACCACCGCGGCGACGAGACCAACCAGCAGCTCCAGCGCATCTACGGCACCGCTTTCCCGACGAAGGAGGAACTCGCCAACTACCTCGTGCAGCTCGAGCAGGCGAAGCTCCGCGATCACCGCAAGCTCGGCAAGGAACTCAAGCTTTTCCACATCGACGACGAGGTCGGCCAGGGCCTCATCCTCTGGACCCCCGCCGGCTCCATCATCCGCCAGGAGCTGCAGAACTTCCTGCTCGGCGAGCTGCGCAAGCAAAACTACTCGCAGGTCTTCACGCCGCACATCGGCAAGATTTCCCTCTACAAGACCAGTGGCCACTTCCCCTACTACAAAGACTCGCAGTTCCCGCCGATCGTCGAGCGCGACTTCCTCAACCAGCTTATCTCCTCCGGCTGCTCCTGCGCCGAGATGTCGAACCGCATCGACGCCGTGTCGGTGCATCTCGCCGAGAAGGTCAACCAGCTCACGGGCGCGGAGACCATCACCAAGGACCGCGTGCTCCCTGACGACCAGCTCATCGACGGCTTCCTGCTCAAACCGATGAACTGTCCGCACCACGTGAAGATTTATTCTTCCCAGCCGCGCTCCTACCGCGACCTGCCCGTGCGCCTCGCCGAGTTCGGCACCGTCTACCGCTGGGAGCAATCCGGTGAACTCACCGGCATGATTCTGCACCGAGGACCAGGTGTCGCAGGAAGTCCACAGCTGCCTGGCCCTCGTCAAGATCGCCCTCACCACGCTCGGCATGGCGGATTACCGGGTGCGCGTCGGCCTGCGCGACCCCGATTCCAACAAATACACCGGCTCGAAGGAAAACTGGGACAAGGCCGAGGCCGCCTGCCGCGACGCCGCGAAGACCCTCGGCGTGCCTTTCGCCGAGGAACCCGGCGAGGCCGCCTTCTACGGCCCGAAGATCGACTTCATCGTCCGCGATGTCATCGGCCGCGAGTGGCAGCTCGGCACCGTGCAGATCGACTACAACCTCCCCGTCCGTTTCGACCTCACCTACATCGGCGCCGACAACGCCGCGCACCGCCCCGTCATGATCCACCGCGCGCCCTTCGGCTCGATGGAACGTTTCTGCGGCGTGCTCATCGAGCACTTCGGCGGCGACTTCCCGCTCTGGCTCGCGCCCGAGCAGGTCCGCCTGCTGCCCATCTCCGACAAGGTCATGGACTACGCGAAAGCGACCTTCGACCAGCTGCTGGCCGCCGACCTCCGCGTCACGCTCGACACGCATTCCGACAAGCTCGGCGCCAAGATCCGCCGCGCCGAGCTGGACAAGGTGCCCTATGTCCTCGTGCTCGGCCAGAAGGAGGCCGAAGCCCTCAGCGCCTCCGTCCGCTCCCGCGCCAAGGGCGACGAAGGCGTCCACCCCGTCGCCGAGCTGCTCGCCCGCTTCAAGCAAGAGGTCGCCACCCGCGCCCTCCCGGAGAAGAAGGTCGTGGCGGCCGCACCGGCTCAGCCAAAGACCAACTGATCTTAAACGCGAAGGACGCAGAGAGCACGGAGATCAAGGCAACAGGTCTTAGTTCTCCACTCCGCGTCCTCCGCGCTCTCTGCGTTTAAAATGGATCAGTCTTCAGAACTTCCCGCCTGGAAGGACGAACTCGACGCCATCGTCGGCGCCCGCACCCACGGGCAAGCCAAGGAGATCCTTCCCCGGCTGCAAAAGCTCGCTGCGCGCCACCCCAACGTCGCCGAGATCAACTACCAACTCGCGTGGACCTGCGATGTGCTTGGCCGCGCGGCGGACGCCCTGCCCTACTACGAGAAGGCCGTCGCCCTCGGTCTGCCACCCAACGAACTCTCCGGTGCGTTGATCGGACTCGGCTCGACGCTGCGTGCCCTCGGCCAGTTGGAGCGCTCCGCCGAGGTGCTGCGTTCCGGCCAGGTGCAGTTTCCCGACAATCCCGAGTTCGCCGTCTTTCTCGCACTCACACTGCACCAACAAGGCAAGCCGGCCGATGCCCTGCGTCTGGCGCTCGACACGCTCTGCGAGACGACCAACGACCCCGGCCTCACCGCCTACCAGCGCGCCATCCGCCACGCGGCCGCGAAGCTGAGGTAGGGCGAGTCGTCCCTGACGAGCCGCGGCTCATCCGGAGGATTCGCCCTACCCAATTCCTTCCTGCGTCCACTCCCCAATCACGCGCCGGCACCACCGCCCGAAGGGGCCGGCGGGTTGACGGCAAAAGGCGGCGTGGTCCGCTCCTCTTCCGGCAGGATCATGGACAAAGGCGTGGACTCACCGGAATCCGGCATGCCCAGAATGGCTTCGGGCGTGTATTTATACACGGCGACGGGCTCGGTGATATTCTTGAGGGCGATCTCCTCCATGCTGCTCGGCGGCAGGGGCAGCTTGCCCTTCACGAGAAAGTAGACGATTTCGCTGAGGCAGATGCCGCCGTTGGGCGCCTTGGCTTCCAGCCGGGAGGCGATGTTGACCCCGTCCCCGGCGATCCCGCCGTCCGGCAGCAGCGCGACATCGGCGATATGAATGCCGAAGCGGTGCCGCAATCCTTCGGGATCGTTGCCCAGGTTGAAGGATTTCTGCATGCCCAGCGAGAATCGGACCGCCTGAATGGCGCTGGGGAAAATCATGAGCATGCCATCACCCATGGTGTTGATGAGCATGCCGCCCTGGTCCTTGCCCTCGGTCTGCATGCGCTGCAGGTCGGCCCTCACCTGCTGGATGGTCCGGTTCTCGTCGGCCTGCATGAGGGCCGAATAACTCACCACATCCGTGAAAACGATGGCCTGCAGCCGGCGGCTGTGCTTCGTCGCCACCTTCTCATGCTCGGCGGAAACCCAGGCCTCGCGTTTGATCAGGTCCTGTTCGCGGACGGAGAATTGTTCGGTCAACCGCTTCTCGGTCTGGGTGAGGAAAGCTCCCTTTTTCTGGATGTCATCGCGTTGCTGTTCCAGCTCGGTCCGCAACTCCTCCAGCTCCTTCTGTTCCATCAGCTGCGCGAGCTGCTTCTGGTGCTGCAGCTTTTGGCTCTTCAACAACAGCTCACCTTCCAGCAGGGTCCGGGCTTTAGTCTCCAGCTCATGGTGTTTTGCCTCCAGTTGCTCCTTTTCCTCTTGCAGCCGTTTCTCCAGTTCCGCCAGTTCCGCGAAACGCTGTTCCGCCAACAACTCGCGTTCCTCGATTTTGGAGATCAGCGCCGACTTGCTGGGCAAGGACAAAGGGCGCTTCTCGGGCGGCTTCGGGAATTGCATGGAGGAATTTCCTAATAGCATCGGCTTAGCCCGATGCAAGGGGGGAGACAGACTGGGGACATGCCGATCGGATAACAGTTCCGCCGACGTCCGGCGTCGCGCGCTCGATACGATCTGCCGGACGGCGGACGATACCGGTCTCACCGTCTACCAGCGCGCCATCCGCCACGCGGCGGCTAAACTTGTTTAGCCACAAAAGGCACAAGAATCCGACGGCTATCGCAGCTTTCGCGGCGGCTATAGCCGCGTGGTGGCGAAGCTGTAGGTCGAGCTTTACGCCCGACACGTCGGGGATAAACCCCGACCTACACGATCCCGGAATTGCTCCACTCCCCGTTTACGAGTCGGCGCACACCAAGCGGATTGGCGTTTTGCAACTCAGGAGGGAGTAATTCGTCAGCAAAGTTCTGGTAGCAGATGAGCCGCGCCCAGCGGTTCAGCGCCCGGGTGCCGACCGACGTGCTGCGTCCGCCGTCGCTCGTCGCGGGATACGGCCCGCCATGCACGATGGCGTGGCTGACCTCGAGACCTGTCGGGTAGCCGTTGAAAATCAACCGGCCGGCTTTCGCTGCCAGAATTTCCACCAGCGGTCCCTGATCTTTCATCTCGGCGGCACCGGCATGCACCGTGGCCGTCAGACTGCCCTCAAGCTCTTGCGCCACGGCGAACATCTCGGCGGCGTCTTTGCACCAGATGACGAGCGAACTCGGCCCGAAGATCTCCTCGGACAGCGCGTGGTTGCCGAGAAACTCCTGGGCCCCCGTCTCGAACCACACCGGCACCGCGGTATTTTGTGGGAGCGAGCTTGCTCGCGACTGCGGGGTCGTCGCGAGCAAG
>LNEH01000036.1 GCA_001464505.1 Verrucomicrobia bacterium Ga0077533 | reverse complement strand
GGAACGCGAACGATGATGGGTTTCTTGGAACGGACAACCTTGCGGGCTATTCCGCTGAATCCGGCCTTGGCCTTGGAGACGGTAAGCATGTTCATCGTGGTAGTCATACGGATGACCAATAATAGGTCAAGCGATGTTCGGCCGGGGAAGAACGGGCGAGCCTTGGGGCAAGTGAACAGGCGCAGGGAGAAATGAAAACCATGAAACCGGAAAAACGAAAACAGTGAAAAATTGGCAGCTACACGCGACGCCCAATCAGGGAGTATCCGTGTCATCCGCGTAATCTGTGGCTAAATATTCTGCCTGATTCGTGTCATTCCCGTTACAGTTCGGTTTCGGACTTTACACCAAGATCGCAAAGACCGCGAAGGCCGTCCGCCCCACCGGAGGGTTGCTCCTTGGCTATCTTTGCTTCCTTGGTGTGAAAAATCCGATTCCTATCGGTAATTGGTATTGTTCCCGTTTTCCAGTCTCCCGCCTCCGGTCCTTGTCGTCCGAAGCCTTGGCGAAGGAGGATCCCTCCTCCTTGTTCCTTTCTCCTGTCGTTCAAGGCGCGCGGATGCCGCACCGCCAGAGGAATTCAAGGAAGGCGCTCCGGCGCAGGTAACGCAGCAGGCGCGGGTCGCGCTCCAGTTCGGCCGGGGGAATCTCCCGGCCCTGGGTGCGCGCGCGCAGGCGGTCGATCTCTGGTTGGCCGACCGAATGCATGGCGGCTGAGGTTTTCTGGGCCGGGTGAATCCGGAAGCAGGCGAGGAAATACGGGACGCGGACGATGCGCGCCCCGGCCGCCGAGAAACGCAGCAGCAGATCCCAGTCCAGGGCGAACTTGAAGGCGGGGTCGAGCCCGCCGACTTTGTCCCAGATCCGCCGGCGCCAGAACAGGGTCTCTTGGGGCACGAAATCGTTCAGACGGAGCACTTCTGGGTCATGCTTGGGCAGAAACCAGCGGCCGATCTCGTGCGACTGTTCGTCCACGAGGACGCGATGGCCGTAGAGCACGTCGACCTCCGGATGCCGGGCAAAATAATCCGCCACATAGGCGAGCGCGCCCG
The DNA here is from genome assembly GCA_001464505.1 of Verrucomicrobia bacterium Ga0077533. Taxonomy (GTDB): domain Bacteria; phylum Verrucomicrobiota; class Verrucomicrobiia; order Opitutales; family Opitutaceae; genus Lacunisphaera. The sequence continues at coordinate 2,196 of LNEH01000036.1, read as the reverse complement.
GCAAATAGAAATCATCGGAGTTGATCCACGCCATGATGTCGTCCGCCCCGCCCGTGGTCTTGGCGAATGCGCGCACGATGGCATCGGCCTGGCCGTGGTCGCGCTCGCTGGTCCAGGAAACCAGGCGAGGCGAGCGAGGAGGAGGGAGCGAGGAGGAGGGAGCAGGGAAGGAATCTCCGGCTTCTGATTTCTGAACTCCCTTCTCCCTTCTCCCTTCTGCTTGCTCCGTCGCAAAGCGCCGGATTATCTCGGCGCTTGCGTCGGTCGAGCCACCGTCCTGCACGAGGTATTGACAATCAACCCCGGGCTGCCCGAGCACGCTGGCCATGGTCTCGGCGAGGAAAGGCGCCTGATTGTAGCTCGGAGTCACGATGGCGAATTTCGATCGGGGCGTATTGGCCTTCGCGGCGGGGAATTTCTCCAGCCGCACCGCCCGCGCTGGATATGCCATGTGCGCCGGCATTTGGGAAAACATTAGTTCGATCCAAGCGCCGCCGCCCAGCCAAAGTGGAAACAGTTGCCTCCGGATCTTTACAGTTCGCGATAGCAGGAGGTGCCATCGGCCGTCTAATGTTTGCGCCTCGATTGAAAGCTCATGCCTGCCGGCAGACAAATTGCCGCGGATTTCAAACCCTGTGTTGTCATCCGGGGCCTCGGGAATGGCCGCCTTGACATCGGGCCTGGGCAAGCCAACCACACCTGGAAAAGTCAAACCTGGAACTTGAAATCTGATGCCTGTAACAGTTCGGGTCGTGGTGGCGAAGCACCAACCGTGAATTCGCAAGCAACCCGAGATGTTTTCCCAACAAACGGGTTGGTCGATGTAGAACTGGAGCGGGGAACGATCGTTTTCCACGTGCCGGTTTTAAAGATCAAAGACTCAAAACTGCAAATTATATCCAGAGAGAAACCTCCCTGCCCAGCATCCATGCGGCATTCAATCCGAGAAATGGCACCGCAGTCACGTGCGCAGTCCGGTTGAAATATACCCTCTGTTTCGTGACAAGGTTGGCGGAGCTTTGCCCCGCCCTTTCCAAGCAAGGGAGGCTAGCTGGGGCGAAGGTTCAGTTTGGTTTTACGGCGGCCACGGTGCCAGACAAACTGGGAAGACACTCCATAATTCCAGACTGAACCAACAGCCGCACCCATGAGCCCTGCAATCCACCATGGGACGGAATGCGTGAAAAAATATTCGGCAATTTGGGTATTGGTGAAAGCGCCGATGGAGCAAATTGCCACAAAGACCAGCAGACCGCCGATGAGCCTGTTCCCCCTAAGGCGTCGATCGCGGTAAGTCATGAAGTTGTTCAACACAAAATTCAAAATCATGGCACAGAGGGATGCGGCCATTTGGGAAGTCCAGAAATCCTGGGCGGCAATGCGGAAAAAAACACCCAAAATGGCAAGGTGCAGAATTGCGCCGATGCTGCCCACCAGAACGAACATCAGAAACCGAAGCGGAACAAGCCAGCCGACGGTCTTATCCAACAAAAGCAGCGCATATTCCAGGGCAACCATGGAGTCCAATTTGCTTTCGCCGCTGTGGCGCGGCCTGAACACATACGGTAATTCGGCTATTCGGATCGGCTGGGGCGTGGAGGCAATCAGGTCTAGCAGTATCTTGAAGCCGCGCCCCGACATGTTCCTTGAGGCGTTCCAAAAGCAATCATTCCGGATCATGAAGAAGCCACTCATCGGATCAGCCACCCGGACCTTCAAGAGGCCCTGTCCCAGCCTGGTGGCAAACCTGCTGATGCTTTGCCTCGTGCTATCCCAGTTTCCAACGCCGCCGCCGGAAATGTAACGGGAACCGATCACCAGGTCAGTCTTTTCCTGGCGCAACAGTGCTAGCATGTCCTTGAGAAGGATTTCATCATGCTGCAAATCGGCGTCCATCACGGCCAGATAGGGCGCGGAAGAGCTCGACAGGCCTTCGATGCATGCACTGGACAGGCCACGCCGCCCCACCCGTTGGATGCAACGAACCCGGGGATCGCTCCGCGCAATCGACCGCACATGGTCCGCCGTGTCGTCAGGGGAATCATCATCAACAAAAACAACCTCCCACTCCACTCCGGCAAGGGCGGCGTAGAGTTTGGCGATCAGCGGGCGGATATTTGTGCGCTCGTTGAATGTCGGGACGACGACAGTGAGTTCAGCGTTCATGTCTTTGAGGCGATTCCGATCAAAAGATGG
>LNEH01000035.1 GCA_001464505.1 Verrucomicrobia bacterium Ga0077533 | reverse complement strand
GTCCGGACAAGGGCAGGATTTTCGATTGGAAATCCAAGTCCCGCAGCCGGCGGTCGCCTTGCTTGAGGACCAGGCCATTCTTATCGGTCAGGATGAAACTCAATTCCATGCGCGGGATGTAGACGGACTGGACGATGCGGACATTGGTTGTGCTGCCGGGCAGGATATCACCGGCGAGATCAATATCGGTAAAAGTCACGGAGAGTTTCTGGCCGGTGGTGAGGCGGTTGGCGGCGGATGCCTGCAAGTGCTTCGCCAGCAGATCAAGATAAGTTTGGCTGATCCGTCCACCAAATGAGTCGCGCACATCGGTGAACGTCTCCGGTTCCTGAAACCGGACCGAGATGTCGGCCGTGCTGGCGGGGTTCGGATTGGCCGGCACGGACTGGCAGCCGGCGATGAACAACGAGACGGTGAGAAGAATAATCGCGGGAGTTTTCATGAGACGATGGACAGAAAGCTAATCATCTGGCGCCGGACCGCCAATGGGAAATTCCAGACATTTCACACACGCCTATGCCGAACCGACACACCCCGGCGCTCCGCGCCACCCCTCTTCATAGAGGGGATTTCAAACGCACGCTGCCGAAGTCCCCTCTATCAAGAGGGGTGCCCGACAGGGCGGGGTGTGTTGCATCAGATCTGGGCATGAAATATGGGGGCTAGGGCAGTTCAACCGTTGGAAAAGGTGGAGCGTGCTGACCTCAGCGCGCTGGCCTTGGGAAAACGCCCTGAGGTCAGGGCGTTCCACCTTATATCTGGCTACATTATTGTTTAAACTGATCTAGTCGCGCCGCTTCGAGTCGATGATGAGTGTCACGGGGCCGTCGTTCACGAGGGTCACGTCCATCATGGCGCCAAACTCGCCAGTTTGGACTGGCCGGCCGAGCGCGGTGGTGAGTTGGGCGATGAATTGGTCGTAGAGCGGTTTGGAGTGCTCAGGCCGGGCGGCCTGGTTGAAGGAAGGCCGGGCGCCTTTCTGGGTGCTGGCGTGCAGGGTAAATTGGCTGATGAGCAATATGCCGCCGCCGATATCGGCCACGGAACGGTTCATGTTGCCTTCGGCATCAGCAAAGATGCGGAGCTTGACGATCTTCTGCGCCAGCCAGTCGCCATCGGCGGCGGTGTCGGCGGACTCAAGGCCGACGAATACAAGCAGACCGCGGGTGATTTCACCGGCGACGCGGCCGGCGACGGTCACGCGGGCCGAGGAAACACGCTGGAGGATCACTCGCATGGCGAGTGGAAGCTCCAAGATCCAAGCTCCAATATCCAACGAAATCTCAAACTCCACACATCAATGCGACAGGGCATGATTGTCGGTTTCCGAGATTTAGAGTTTCTCTGGAGCTTGGAGGTTGAAGTTTGGAGCTTTCGCCCGGCGTCAGTCGAACGTCTGGTGCGGCTCGACTTCGGCGTCGTAGTTCACGCCGGGCAGACCAAAGCCAAAGAGCTTGAGGAACTCGGCGCGGTAGCCGGCGATGTCAGTCAGCGCGGCGAGATTTTCGGTGGTAACCTGGGGCCAGATTTCCGAGATGGCCTGCTGGATCTCCGGGCGCATTTCCCAGTCATCCACCCGCACGCGGCCTTCGCCGTCGAACTTGGGCGAATGGCCGTTGTAGAGCTGCGTGGCGAACAGCCGCTGCATCTGTTCGATGCAGCCCTCGTGCGTGCCGGCGGCTTTCATCACCTTGTAGAGGATTGAAATATACAGCGGCACGACCGGGATGGCGGAGCTGGCCTGGGTGACCAGCGCCTTGTTGACGGAGATGAAGGCGCGGCCGTTGCCGTGGGCCTTGAGCTTGGTGTCGATGGCGCGGGCGGCGCGCTCAAGGTCGATTTTGGCGCGGCCGATGGTGCCATCCTTGTAGATGGGCCAGGTGTGGACAGGACCGATATAGGAATAGGCGACGGCGGTGGCGCCGGGCGCGAGCAGCTTGGCGTCGGCCAGGGCCTGGATCCACAGTTCCCAATCTTCACCGCCCATGACGGCGACAGTGTCAGCCGCCTCGGCTTCATTGGCGGGTTCGATCGTGACCGAGCTGACAAGGCCCTTGTCCGTATCGACGGTCTTGTTGGTGTAGGATGTCCCCATCGGCTTGAGCACGGATTTATGCACGACGCCGGTGGTCGGATGCGTGCGACGGGGAGAGGCGAGGGAATAGACAATGAGGTCGATCGGGCCGCCCATGTCCCGCGCAATGGTGGCGAGGGCCTGCTGCTTGATGTCGCTGGAGAATGCGTCGCCATTGATGTTGCCGGCGTAAAGGCCGGCGGCCTTGGCCGCGCGGGTGAAGGCGATGGAATTATACCTCCTCGGAGGGGCGCTCGAAGAAGATGCCCAGGGTCGCCGCACCCGAGCCGAAGGCGGCGGTGACGCGGGAAGCGAGACCGTAACCGGTGGAGGCGCCGATGACCAGAACCCGTTTCGGGCCCTGCTTGATCGGGCCCTTGGCCTTGATGTGATCAATCTGCTGCTGGAGGTGCGCGGCGCAACCAGTGGGGTGGGCGGTCACACAGACAAAGCCGCGGACCTTCGGTTTGATTATCATGCAAGCGGTAGTTTTTCGGCCCGCCCGCCAGAGACAAGAGTCAATTCAAGGGGTGAAAATTTTGCTCGCCAAACCGATCCAAACTGGCCGGGCAGAACGCCCCTATTTTCAAGACACAATCAAGCCAATGGAATAACCACCCATGGGGTCCGACGTGGCAATCGGCTCAGGCCAACAGCAGAACCACCAGGCCGGCCACGAGCAGGCAGGCCAGCAGCGCCAGCATGAATCTCTCGTTCCGGGTGACGGTGAACGGCATGTTCAGAGGCCGACGCGGTTCAGGTTGCCGAGTATTTCCCGCACGACCGGTTCGTCCTTTAATTCAGCCCAGGGTTTGTTGCTGGAGAGGCGGACAAAATATTGTTCGCCCTCCCGGCGGAAACCATATTGCAGCGCGATCTGGAAGAGCGCGGGCAGGGAATAGGGGTCACGATAGTCGATCACGTGGCCGTCGTAGATGTGCCAGAACCACACGTTTTGCGCAAACCCGGCGCTGTTCTTGAATACCCGGTGCTCCCCCGGCGCTATGCTCAAGCCTGGCACAGCGGGCAGTTCGGGTTTGTCGGTCACGGGCTGGGCGTTCCAACCCGAGCCCGGCCAGCAGGCATCGGGGCTGTGCGAGGCGACCCGGCTGACCGAGGTCTGGCCGGGTGCCCAATACGCGATGTAAACCGTGATTTGGGTAAACTGCCGGAGGCCGGTGGGTCGCAGATAAGTCCGTTCCAGCAGGTGGGTTGTCTGGAGAATGTCGGCGAACCGGTAGAGATCCTTCGGGGTTATTACCTCCCAGTTCGCAGCCGTGACTGGCAGCAGGGTGTCGAGGGAGGGAGGAGGCTGGCCTTGGCGGACGGCAGGGCGGGCGCTGGCAAAGAAAAACAACCCGAGGGCCGAGGTGCCGGCGACTGCGCCCCAGAAAACACGCAACGACCATCGGGGCGGTGCGGGGGGCGTGCGACTGGCGGGAGCAGCGGGTGCGGCCTCCTTGGTCTCAAACAGAATCGCCAGACCGGCGAGAACGGCCGCCGTGACGCCCAGAATGGCAAAGCCCGTGGCATCGTGCCAGAAGCCGTTGATGTCGGTGCCGGCGTTGGCCAACAGCGTGAGCGTGAGGGAGCGCAGGAAATTCATGCCCAAGGCCAGCAGGGGCGCGAGGACGATCAGCACCAGGCGGCCGACTGGCCGGCGAACCAGCCAGCCGGCAAAGAAAACCCCCGCGAATACGCAGGAAATGAGACTGCGGATACCGCTGCAGGCTTCCTCGACTCCCACGCTGGTGGTGGCCAGTTCGATGACATTACCGTGCTGGCGGGCGGGCACGCCGAGCAGTTGCAGGGTGTCAAGGACACTGCCGGTCACCCAGTGTTGGAGGCCAAGGGTGAGGCGGGCATAGGTGCCGTCAGGGATGGGTGAAACCAGCAGCCAGAGGGAGATTGCCGTGAGGCTGATCCAGTTGAAAGGCACGAGCCGCCACCCCGCATCCGCGAAGATCAGCAACCCGGCGAGGAGAAAACAACCAAGCGCCGCCGCGAGCAAGGCACAGACCACGGCGTGGGTCCACGCGAGGGTGGCGGCAAAGAGACCGGCGAGCGCGAAAAGACCGAATCCAAAAAACAGCGTCACGGCGACCGCCAGCGTGGCGTTGCCACCTGGGCGCAGCCAGCGAAGCGTGCCATGGCAGCGGCTTTCCCGGATCAACAGCAGGAAAAGCAGGGGAACAAAAAAGGCATGGGATAGATCCGGGTTCTGGCGCCACTCAGGCCAGAGCAGCCAGCAGAAGGCCGTCACGAGCCCCAGCAGCAGGGCGCTGACGGCCAGAGCGCCAGTTGGCGGGCGTCCGACGCTGGGCGGCTGGATAGGGCCTTCTGCTATCATTTGGCAGGGACCAAAGCGGCCGACTGGCGGTCCAGGATGGCGTAGATGACCTCCGTGGGCAACGGGACCAGCGGCAGGATGCGCCCCAGGCGCGGATCCGCGGCATGACCTTTGAGCAGTGTGCCCAGACTACGGAGTGCCCGCGCGTCGGATGAGGTGTATTGGTTGATCCGGGTGGCGATTTGCTCGGCCTGCCCGGATTCTCCCGCCAAAACGGCCGCCAGATAGGTGGCTTGGTAGAGGTGAAGGGTGCTGGCGTCCATTGGCAGATTCGCCCTGCCAAACCGGTCGTAAAACCGGGTGAACAGCGCGGGATTGGGATGATTGATCAGGTAGGCGCAAAATTGGGCGATGATACGCGGTGCCATCTCGTAATGGAGCAGAGTGTCGAATTCGGAGGTGACCTGCGGGAGCCGCTCCTTCGTGTGGTAATAACGCAACCGGAGAAAGGCCGCTTCATCGGGCGGCAACAGGCTGCGGTAGGCATGCAGAAGTTCGTTGGCCCGATCACCCTGTCCGTGTCGCAGCAGCCGGTCGATCTGGTAATAGGGCAGGTAGGCGACCACGGGCTGACGGTAGACCCGGGTGAGCCGCGGCAAGGCGGCGGCAAGCTTGTTTTGCAGGAGGAGTTGCTCGATCCCGATCAGCTCGGTGCACCATTCGGGCAGATGGGGATGCTCGGTCGCGATGGTGCCGAGGAAGGCATGGTTGCCGGTCTGCCGGCAGGAAAAAAGGAGCGCGTTGAGCCAAGCGGCGCGTTCGGCGGGATCCTCGGTCAGCATGCCGAGCGCGAGTTCCTGGATCTTGTCGTAGGCGGCACGGGCCAGCAAGGCGCGGAACCAAATTTGAGCAAATCTGATCCGCGATAAAGGGTTGGGCGGCGGACTGGCAGAGTCCCGCCAAGGCGAGCCCGGCAGGGTAGTTGCGCGGGTTCAATCGGGTGACCATCTCGAGGGAGAGGATGGCCTCCTGGTATTTGCCCGCTTGGAGTGCATGCTGGGCCCGGGTGGCATAGAGATTTTCCTGAGACTTGCGCAGTTCCTGCCAGCGCGGCGGCCACGCCACCGACACGTAACTCACCTCGTAGCGGGCAGCCCGCAAAAAGACAAAACCCGCCAACGTGCCGGCCAGATAGAGCGCCACGGCCAGGGCAGTCGCATACAGGGCGGCACGTCCCCAAAAGGGCCGGGCGCTCTCCGCATTAACCCCGCAACGCCAGCCTTGGGGTGTTTGCGTTAACAGAGGACAAACCCGGCGGAAACGGGCCGGTTGCCGCCAGTTGACGGCGGCCTCGCAGCGTGAGTCCAGCGCATGGCCCGAATCGCTCGAAGTCTGGCATGGGCAATCATCCCGGTGCGCTCCTTGCATCCGGAACCAAGTCTTGCGGGTGTTCCAATAGAACAAAGCCCACCAAAAACGAAAAAAATCTCCGAACCATCCGGTCACACCATCAAGTTAGGGAGGCCGATACAGTCCGCAACGCGCAATTACAATGGCCCGCAGCAGGGGGATCGCGGATAATTGACACGTTTTTGTCACGGAAGTTTTGACGACGCTGCTCCGCCGTGTATGTTCCCCCGCATCTCCTATGAAATCCCTGACCAAAATACTGTTTGCCAGTGCCGCCACTCTCGCGGCGCTGAACATCGGGCTGGCCGCCACCGCCGAGGTGGGAAAAGCCGCACCCGATTTTACCCTCACTGACATCAACGGCAACCAGCGCTCCCTGTCCGCCTTCAAGGGCAAGACCGTCGTGCTCGAATGGGTGAACCAGGAGTGCCCTTTCGTCATCAAGCACTATGACAAAAGCGGCAATCTGCCCAAGACCCAGCAAGCCGCCGTGAAAGACGGCGTCGTGTGGCTGCAGATCAATTCCGGGCATCCCGGCGCGCAAGGCGACTTCGATCCCGCCAAGGTGGCCGACTGGCAGAAGCGCAACGCCACGGCGGCCACGGCTTATTTCCGGGATCAGGATGGGAAAGTGGGCAAGCTCTATGACGCCCGGACCACGCCGCACATGTATGTCATCGATCCCAGCGGCACGCTCGTTTACGCCGGGGGTATCGACGATATCCGATCCAGCAAGGTCGAGGACATCGCCCGCGCCACCAACTATGTGAACGCCGCACTCAGCGACCTCAAGGCGGGCCAGCCGGTGCGCACGAAGAACTCCCAGCCCTACGGTTGCTCAGTCAAGTATTCCAAGTAACTGTCCCCAATCGGTCCAACCTAGCCGGAGCCTGCGGGCTCCGGCTTTTTTACCGTCCGGTGGCTGACATACAGCCAGGCGAGCAGGGCGTAGGCGGCACTGGCGATATGCGCGCTGGTGGCGACGCTGATGCCCGGATCATCAAATCGGATCATCCCGCCGCCGCGTCCACCTTGGACGATCTCGAAGATGATTTCGCCGACATAGATCACCAGCACGGCGGGCCAGAACCAGTCCGCCCAGTGGCGTTGCCAGCCTTGCAGGGCAAGGAACACCAGCAAGCCGAGATCCACGGCGCTGAGGCCGCCATACCGCAGCATGGTCGGATCGAGCCAGTAGAGCACCGCCGTGATGAACAGTGGCATGAACCCGAGGGCGAGATTGCTGAAACGGGCATGCCGGACTTGCAGCAGCCAGCCCAGAATCAGCAGGAGACCGGTGTCGGCGATAAAATGAGGCCAGCCAAAATGGACCAGGTGGCCGGTCCACACCCGCCAGAACTCGCCGGCTGAGACCGCGGCCCGGTCGTAGAGCAGGGCGCCACGCCAAGCCGGGTTCAGTTGGATGATCAAGGCGGCCGTGGCGGTGGCGACATAGGGCCACGGCACGCGGCGGAGCAGGGTTGGCGGGGTCGGGTCCATCCCGATCAACGGCGGCGGAGAAAACGAGCGATGCCAAGCAGACTCAAGGCACCCCAGAACCAGAGGCTGGGGGCGCCTCCGCCTCCGCCACGGGAACTGGTTGGCGGCGGGGGCGGGGGGGCCGGCGCGGGATTTACCGTGAGGGTGACGGTGTCACTGTTGACCGAGCCCGTGGCATTGGTGACGGTCACAAAATATGCCCCGGCGTTGGCCGCTTGCATGTTGCTTAATGACAGGATGGAGTTGGTGGCACCGCCGATGCTGTTGCTGTTGAAAAACCACTGGTAGCTGACGGCTCCGGTGGCTGTGACCGAAAAACTCACCGAGCCACCGGCTGTGACGGTCGCGCTGACTGGTTGGGTGGTGATGACCGGCACGGCTGCCGCCGTCGGGGTGAAAGCAATATTGAGGGTGACGCCGGATGTGTCAGCCCCGTTGCCGTCGTTGTTATTAAAGCCGTCAATGGCGAAAAAATAGGTGGTGCCGGCGATGGCATTGAAGGTGAGCGTGCTGGCCTGAACAACTCCCGGATCGATGTCGTCATTGCTGGCGACGGTCGTGAGGGCGCCGATGGAACTCCCGGTATAGACCCCCAACGTCGTGTCCGAATAGCTGCCCCGTGTGTCCATGCTGACGGGGCCCGAAGCCGGCGCGGTCCAGCGCCACCAAATGGAACGTCCGCCGATGTTGCCGTCGTGGTTGGGTTCGCCTGCCTGCTTGGTGGCGGTGGTGTTGTAGCCGGTGACAGTGGCCGCATTGTTGGTGAGGGTGATGGCGATCGCATTCGCGAAGTTGTCGTTGGCCGGAATGCCCGGCGGGCCGTAGAGGTTTTGCGCCCCGGTGATGTCGTCGGCGGTGAGCGTATCGTTGCTCGTGACCCGGCTGTTCATGATCGGCAGCGGTGCCGGGAAACTCTGGCCGGCCTCATCGGGGTGGTTCAGCCCGAGGGCATGGCCCAGTTCATGGAGCGCGACGCGTCGGAGATCGAGAAGACCGGGTTGGGTCGGTCCGCTGTAGACGCCCCAGTTACGGCCGGTATTGGAATTAAAGAGGATGTCACCCTCGGTCCGCTGATTGCCCAGCCGCCAGGTCGTGGTGACGGCGATGGTGTTCGTGTCAAACGCATCCTCGAAGATGCTCGTGGCAAAGACCATTTCGTTGACCCGGTTTCGGTCGGTGGCCGTGCCGGTCGCAATGGTGACTTGGAATTGCGTGCCGCCCAGAATCGCGTTCCACTCCTGCGCGGCCGCCTGGGCGGCGGCGTTGTAATCGATGGTTCCGCCGGAATTGCTCCCGAGCATGATCCGCAACGGATACGCCGGCCGCGGCCACTTGATCGGCAGCCCGGTGGAGGAATTCAGGAGATAGGCGAAACTCCACGCCGTTACCGCCACCAGCAGACTGGCGAGGGCAGCAAGAGGGAGTCGGAGGCGGCTATTTTTCAAGCTTGGAGGGTTGCTTGGCCGCCGCGCGCTCCCGGATTTGCCTGATGAAGGCGGCGGCGGTCAGGGGCCGGGCAAGGGGGGCCTGCTGCTGGCCAACGCGGGGTTCAGCCATTGGCCGGGAAACATCCTGCGCGCTGTAGAGCGGCTGACCGCTGCTGCGGAAGACAAATTCCTCGCCGGTGTTGCCCTCGCGGATGATCGGGTAGACTCCGTGCATCAACGCCACCAAGGGGAACATTTTCCGTTGTTCGCCGTGGACGAAGAGCACGTGCTGGTCGCCCGCATGAAACGCGGGCACGCCCTCGACAACCAGTTCGTCCTGTCCGATGCGGCCCCCGATCAGGTCGAGCACCAGGGGCGAGGGTGGCGCGCCTTTGATGACATCGCGGATCTCCAGTTCGACCCGGGTGCCGATATACCGCCGGCCGGCATGTTCGCGCCATTCCGGCGTGGCGGACCGGACCACCACCCGCACGATATAATCGGACTGGCTGATGAGCGAATCGATGTCGGGCGCATCCACCATGGTGGCGGAAATCGGCGGGGGCAGCAGGGCCAGAACCAGGCCGAGGCGGATGAAGGGGCGCGTTAGCATCGAGGCGGTGAGTGGCCCAAGGGGATTGGGCCGCCGCCAATCTATCCGGCCGGCGGACCGGGTCAAAAGTTTAGTTTCAGGGCTGGTGGGAGAACAGCTCGGCGTCCAGCCGGCCCTCGGCCACGCGCGTGACGGGTCCGGTCATCCGGATGGCGAAATCGGAGGCGATCTCGATGCCGATTTGCCCGCCCGGCATGTGCACGGTGAGTTTGGCATTCACCAAGCCGAGTTTGTGCGCCACGGCGGCCGAAGCGCTGGAACTGCTGCCCGAAGCGAGGGTGTAACCGGCGCCCCGTTCCCAGATCTCAATCCGCACGTTCTGCCGGTCGATGACGCGCAGGAACTGCACGTTTATCCGGTTGGGAAAATTCGGGTGAACCTCGATGTCCGGGCCGTAGCGCCGGGCGAGTTCCGGGGTGACCTCGGGGAGCACTATCACACAATGCGGGTTGCCGATGCCGGCGGCGCAATAGGTGAACTCGCGTCCTTGGATCGTGAATTTTTCATGCAGCACCTCGCGCACCGGGCCGGCGACGGGAATCTGGTCGCTTTGGAAAGTGACCCGGCCCATGTCGACGGTGATGAGCTGGCCGCGCTGCATGACGCGCGAGTCCACGACGCCGCCGGGAGTCTCGATGGTGAAGGGCTTCTCGGTGGCGAGCTTCTGGTCGTAGAGATAGCGCGAGAAAATGCGCAGGCCGTTGCCGGATTTTTCCGCCTCCGAACCATCGGGATTGAAAATGCGGAGGCCAAACTGGGCCTTGGTGGCGCGGAGCGGGCCCCAGAGGATGCCGTCGGAGCCGGCCCCGAAGTTGCGGTGGCAGATGGCCCGGATCTGCCCGGGCGTCGGCTGGGTCCAGCCGGGATAATCGGCGGGGTTCATCACGAGGTAATCGTTACCGAGGGCGTGATATTTGATGAAGCGCATGAGTGGTGAGGGAAGAGGCTTAAACCACGGAACACACGGAAAAAATCCCTTTATCGTGTCATTCTGAGCCGTAACGATGCAGTTGGGTGGGCGTCGGTGTCCCGACCGACGCCTGTCGCCGATCTGGAAATCGGCGACCACCATTCAGTGGTTTGCCTGTGGGAGCGAGCTTGCTCGCGACACCGCTCACACTGAGTCGCGAGCAAGCTCGCTCCCACATTTTCCAATGCATGGATACGGCTGAGCGAAGCGAAGGATGACAGCCTTGGGGCTCCAGCCGGCGGCTCAGCCGGCGGCGGGGACCTGGTTGCCGTAGCCGAGCAGTTTGCGCTGCTTGATGAAATCGGCGACCTTGGCGGGCACCATTTTTTCCCACGAGTCATCGCCGGCCTTGATGCGCTGGAGCACGTCGCGGGAGAAAATATTGAGGTAGTCCGGGTTGCTGCCCGTGATGCAGTCGACGTTGTGGTTCTCGAGCAGGTGGGCGTAGAGATTGTGCAGGCTGTTGGCGACTTGCACGTTTCGGGCGGTGATCATGATGCTAGAGGCGAAGGCATGGGCGGCCGGGTGCGGGATCAGGGTGCTGGCCGGGTGGCCGCTGGCCAGATAACGGTCGTAGGCGTCCTGCCGCATCGGGTAGATGTAGAGTTTCACGGCGTGCCGGAACATGCGGCCCATGGACTCGAGGATGCCGCCCTCGAGATCCTCGTAATACTTCTCGTTGAAGATCTCGAGCAGGTTGTTGATGCCCATCGCGACCCCGATCATTTCCTTGGTGTAGCGCCGGAAATACGAGACGAGCCGGTAGAATTCCGAGTAGTTGGAGATGAGGGTCGTGAACCCGATATGGCCGAGCATGTCCACCCGGGCGAGGAAATCGGCGGCGTCGAGGTCGCCCTCGGCGAGCAGGTTGTTCATGGTGATTTCCATGAGGACGAGCATCTCCTTGCCCTTCACCATGGGCTCCTGCATGAACTGGGCCGTGGCGCAGTTGAGCATGTCGACGTTGACATGCGTGACCGGACGGAAACTGCCGCGCTCGACGAGCACAGCCTTGTGATGCAGCACCTCGGAGGGCTGGAGCACCTCGCCGCCGGGGGCGAACATCACGGCGTTCGTCAGGCCGAATTGGACGAGGCGCAGCGAGAGCAGGCGGTTGTCGATGTTCGCAAACGCCGGGCCGCTGACGCGGAGCATGTCCACCTCGATGCGATCGGTGCCGATATTGTCCACCAGGGAGGGGACCAACTCCTGGGGGTTGCCGGCGTAGTTGAAGGCGCCATAGATGAGGTTGACGCCGACGATGCCGAGCGCCTGTTGCTGCAGGACGTTTTCCTTGTCCCACATGCGGACGTGGATGATGATGTCGCTTGGTTCGGCCAGCGGGTCGTGCTGGAAGCGGACGCCCAGCCAACCGTGGCCGTCATTCGTTCCCTTGAAGCTCTTGGCCGTGACGGTGTCAGCGAAGACGAAGAACCGGGTGCGTTCGCCACGCTTTTCGGAGAGCCGTTCCTTGAGCAGCCGGTATTCGTGGTCGAGCATGGTCAGCAGGCGTTCGCGCGAGACATAACGCGGGGCCTTGCCGTAGATGGCGTCGCTGAAAGTCATGTCGTAGGCCGACATGGTCTTGGCAATGGAGCCGGAGGCGCCACCGACCTGGAAAAAGATGCGGGAGACCTCCTGTCCGGCGCCGATTTCCGCGATGGTGCCATAACGCGTGCCATCGAGATTAATGGTCAGCGCCTTGCGATTGGTGGTGAGCAGTTCCTTTTTCTCACTCATGGCCGGACTATAGGGTGGTTTTTGCGCGCATGGGAAGGCTAGGGGTGTGCCAAGCAGGTGGTAGCAGGGAAGACGATTTCCGCCAGATGTTTTATTATGGCTAACTTATTTCTGTCCGGCCCGGGCGGAGCGGGCCGGTCGCTTTTCGCTGGCGGAAGCGGGCGGCCTGCCTAGGTTCGCTGCCATGAAGAGCTTCTTCACCTCATTCTTCGCGACCCTCTCGGCCCTGACCGTTTTCCTGCTGGGGGGAATCATGTGCTTCTTTCTCCTGCTCGGCGTGCTGGTGGCCATGGGAGAAAAGAAACCGGCGACTGTGCCCAGCGGCGCCTATCTCGTGTTCGACCTGGCGGCGAACATCCAGGATGCGCCCTCGCAGGCCGAGGGGCTGGATGAGTTCATGGAGGTTTTTGGCGGCCGGGTGCCGCGCCAGCTCCAGCTCCGCGAGGTCACCCGCGCCCTCCAGGCGGCCGCCAAGGACGAGGCCATCAAGGGCCTCTATCTGACCGGTTCGATGCGACCGCTGGGCTATGGCTCCGGTTACGCCGCCCTCAAGGAAGTGCGCGAGGCCCTTGAGGACTTCAAGGCCTCCGGCAAGCCGATGAAGGCCTACCTCGGTTATGCCGGCACCCGGGATTTCTATCTGGCCTCCGTCGCCAACGAGCTGGTGCTCGATCCCTACGGCGCGGTGGCCATGCCCGGCCTGGCCTCGCAGCCGATGTTCTTTTCCGGGGCCTTCGAGAAATTTGGCATTGGCGTGCAGGTCACCCGGGTGGGCAAATACAAGAGCGCCATCGAGCCCTACACCCGCAAGGAGATGAGCCCGGAGAATCGCGCGCAGGTGCAGAAGTTGCTCGACGACGTGTGGGCGACCCTGACCGCCGCCATCGAGCAATCCCGGAAGCTGCCGGCCGGGGCGCTGCAAAATGCGGTGGACACCAAAGGCCTGATCCGCGCCGATGACGCGCTGAAATTAAAACTGGTGGATCGCACGGCCTACCTCGACGAGATGCTTGGTGAATTGAAAGCCGCGACCGGCCAGCAGGACGCGAAAAAACCCTTCAAGCAGATTGCGCTGAAGGATTATGCCCGGCTCGTCTCCAGCGGCGGACTGATTGCCAAGCGCCAAGGTGACAGCAAGATCGAGCTGGGCTCGGGCAAGCAGGGCAAGATCGCCATCGTTTATGCCGAAGGTGAAATCGTGAACGGCTCGGGTAACGAGGAGGGTTTCGTCTACGGCGAAAAGACCTCGCGACTTCTCCGGCAAATCCGGCAGGACGACAAGGTCAGCGCCGTGGTGCTCCGCGTAAACAGCCCGGGCGGCAGCGTCACCGCCTCCGAGGCCATCCTGCGCGAGTTGCGGCTCATCC
>LNEH01000034.1 GCA_001464505.1 Verrucomicrobia bacterium Ga0077533 | reverse complement strand
CTTCGCCGAGCAGCTTCACGAGTTCGTCGTGGATGATCTTCACGACCTGCTGGCCGGGCGTGACCGACTGGAGCACGTTCTGGCCGACGCAGGCCAGCTGGACGCGGTCGATGAACTCGCGGGCGACCCGGAAATGCACGTCGGCGGCCAGCAGGGCGGCGCGCACTTCCTTGAGCGCATCCGCCATGTTGGCTTCGGACAATTGGCCGACCCCGCGCAGGTTGCGCAGGGCGCCGGTCAGTTTTTCGGTCAGGCTTTCGAACATGGAACCGGGAACTGAAACCACTAATAGGCACGAATAAACACTAAACTGCACCCGTCCGGCCGGCGGGCGAATCTTCTTGCTGGCCACTCACGCTTGTCCCTTAGACCTTAGCGCTATGTCTCGCACCGTCGCCATCGTAGGCCGCCCCAATGTGGGCAAGAGCCGCCTGTTTAACCGGCTGGTGCGCAAGCGCGTGTCCATTGTCCACGATATGCCGGGTGTCACCCGCGACGTGGTGAACGCCGAGGTCAAGGACGGCAGCTATACCCTCCTCGACACCGGTGGGATCGGCCTGACCGGCAGCGACACGCCCGCGCGCATCACCAAGGCCTCGGAATTGCAGGTGGGGTTCGCGATCGAAGCGGCGAATGTGATCCTCTTCATCATCGACGCCCGCGAGGGCGTGACGGCGCTCGACGAGCGCATCGCCCAACTCCTGCGGCGCAGCAAGAAGACGGTGCTGCTCGTCGCCAACAAGGCGGACAGTGGCGAGGAGAAGATTGCGGAAGTCTCCGAGTTTTTCCGCCTCGGTTTCGGCAAGCCGTTCTACATTTCCGCGGAGCACGGCACCGGCGAAGCGCTGCTGCGCGACGCAATCCTCACCAAGCTCGGCCCCGTGCCCGAGGAGACATCGCTCGACAAGGAGCGCCTCAGCATCTGCTTTGTCGGCCGTCCCAACGTCGGTAAATCCTCCCTCAGCAACCGCCTGCTCAACAGCGACCGGCTCATTGTGAGCGACCAGCCCGGCACGACGCGTGACGCCGTGGAGCTCGACTTCACCTACATCAGCCGTGAGGGCAAACCGTGGCCGTTCCGTCTGATCGACACCGCCGGCATCCGCGCGGCGACGAAACTGTCGTCCTCCGTCGAGTATTTTTCCCGTCTGCGTTCCCTTGAGGCCATTCACAACGCCGACGTCGTGTTCATGGTGCTCGACGCCATGGACGGTGTCACCCAGCAGGATCAGGCCATCGCCGGCGAGATCATCAAGGCGGCCAAGCCCATCGTCATCGTCGTCAACAAGTGGGACCTCGTGCACGACCAGTTCCAGAAGCATCTGGTGGAGAAGTTCGCCACCGAGCGCGAATACCGGGAGGATTACGAGAAGACCCTGTTCGAGAAGCTGTTCTTCACGCCCGGCGCACCCGTGATGTTTGTCTCGGCCCTGACCGGCCACGAGATCACGCGCATGCTGAAGTCGGCCCGCGCGCTCGACCGCCGCCTCGACACCAAGATTCCGACCGCCAAGCTCAACGCCCACATCATCCAGCTGGCCGACCGCACCCCGCCGCATTCGACCTTTGGCGTGCGCTTCCGCATTTACTACGCGACGCAGACCGGCACGCGGCCGTTTCGCATCAAGATTTTCTGCAATCAGGAGCGCGGCCTGACGGAATCCTACCGCCGCTACCTTGAGGCCGGCCTCGTCAAGGAGTTTGATCTCGATGGCTGCCCGATCCACTTCGACCTGATCGGCAAGAAAAAACAGAGCGTCGCCGACCGGCTGGCCGCCAAGGGCACGCGCCGCAACCTGCTGGCGGCGGAGTCGGGCGGGGAGCACGCCAAGGATCTGCTGGATGATTGAACCATGCCGCGAATCGTTTTCATGGGTTCGGAGGCCATCGCTCTGCCCGCGCTGAACTGGCTGGTCGGGGAGGGGATCAGCATCGCCCAGGTTGTCGGTGTCTTCACCCAGCCGGACCGCGCGACCGGCCGGGGGCAAAAAATCCAGCCCAATGCGATCAAGCTTTGGGCGCAGGCACGCGGCCTGCCGGTGCTGCAACCGGAGAAAGTCGGCGCCCCGGAGTGCGAACACCTCGCGGCCCTCAAGCCGGACCTCACGCTTGTCATGGCCTACGGCCATATTCTGCGGCAGGCCTTTATCGACACGCCCAAGCTGGGCACGTGGAACCTCCACACTTCCGTGCTGCCGAAATATCGCGGCGCGTCGCCGATCCAGACGGCCATTGCCGCAGGTGAGACCGGCACCGGCGTCTCCCTCATGCGGATGGTGCTGGCGCTTGACGCCGGGCCCGTGGCGGATGTGGAGCGGGTGCCAATCAGGCCGCTCGACACGGTCGTCGAAGTCGAAGCGAAACTTGCCGCCGCCTGTGTGCCGCTGCTGGCTCGCGCGTTGCCGCGCATCGCCGCGGGCACGCAAAGTTGCACCGAACAGGATGCCGCCGGGGCCACGTTCTGCCGCCGGCTCGACAAGGGCGACGGCGTGCTGGATTTCACCCAGCCCGCCGCCGTGCTCGCCGCCCGGATCAACGGCCTTATGCCTTGGCCCGGTTGCACGGTGGAAATCAACGGCCAGACGGTGAAACTCGGGTCAGCCGACACTTGTAACCTATTAGGTTACAAACCGACCGAGGCGGGCAGGGTGGCGGGGGCAGATGAGGCGGGCCTGCTGGTCGGCACGGGGCAGGGGGTGCTCCGGCTGAGGATGCTCCAGCGGCCGGGCGGCAGGATGTTGCCGGCCTCGGAGTTTCTGCGGGGCTGCCCGGTGGCGGCCGGCACCCGGTTGCCTTCGCATCCGATGCCGGAACTTGTGGCCGGCAGACCATTTCCGCGACCCAAGGGCTAAGGCTTGTTTTTGTCCCGCGAATTTCCCAGCCTCACCGTCATGCCGAGATATTTCCTGCGCACCGTCGTCCTGTTGATCACCCTGGTTGGCCTGGCGAGCGGCCAGGTGGACGGCACCCGGTTGGAAGTGGCGAATCTGCGGCAGGACGTGGCTCTGCTCACCCAGAGGGTCGGGGAACTCACGATGGCGGTCGAGCAGCTCACCCGCGAGAACAACGCCCTGCAGGCCAAGGCGGGGCAGAATTACGTCACCCTGGAGCAGCTGAACAAGTCGGTGGCAGACACCAACCGCGCCATGCAGGCCGCGCTCGCGGACCAGAAGCGCGAGGTGCTGCAACAGATCGCCGGCCAGATCGAGCGCCTGGGCAAGCAGACCAACGCCGCCCTCGACGCCCTCGCCAAGAATCAGGCCACCCGCCCGGTCGTGCAGACGTCGTTCAGCGACGATTTCCCGAAGGAGGGCATCAACTACACCGTGGTGAACGGCGACACCCTGTCCGGCATCGCGAAGAAGACCGGGGCCAAACTGGCGGATATCCGCAACGCCAACAAGATTGCCGACGACACCAAGATCCGGGTCGGGCAGACCCTCTTTATACCCCAGGGCAAATAAACATGGCTACTCCGAAATCACGACTCGGCCGCGGGCTTGGTGCCCTCATCAACAGCGGCACCACCCCACCCAAGGTCGCGTCGCCCATCGCGCCGAAGCCCGGCGCCGGCGGAAGCCCGCAGGGCGGTGCCGGGCCTTCCGACAGCCTGCCGGGTTATCGCGAGGTGGCCGTGCATCTCGTCGAGCCGAACCCCTACCAGCCGCGCAAGGATTTCCCCGAGGAGGCCCTGGCCGAACTGGTGGAGAGTATTCGCGCCGAGGGCCTGCTGCAGCCGATCGTGGTGCGCAACGTCGGCGACCGCTTCCAGCTCATCGCCGGTGAACGCCGCTGGCGCGCCTTCCAGCAACTCAGGATCAAGACCATTCCCGCGCGGGTGATGACGTCGAGCGACGCCTCTTCCGCCACGCTGGCTTTGATCGAGAACCTGCAGCGCGCCGATCTCAATCCGCTCGAGGAGGCCCATGGCTATGCAAGCCTCATCCGCGATTTCGACCTGACGCAGGACGCCGCCGCGCAACGCGTCGGCAAGGGCCGCGCCACCGTCGCCAACTCCCTGCGACTGCTCAGCCTCGAACCTGAACTGCAGGGCTACGTGGGCAAGGGGCTGCTCAGCGTCGGCCACGCGAAGGTGTTGCTCGGTGTGGAGAATTCCGCCGAACGGCTCCTGTTTGGCCGCCGGGCCCTGGAGCAGGGGCTCAGCGTGCGCGGCCTCGAGGAACTGTTGCGGCACAAGCCGGGCGGCTCCGGCAGGAAGCGCCGGATGCCCGGGGCCACGGCGACGACCCTTTCCGACATCGAGAAGCGGCTGACCACCCACCTCGGGGCGCGGACCACCCTCAAGCATTCGCCCAAACGAGGCCGCATCATCATCGAGTATCAGGGCAACGACGATCTCTCCCGGGTGCTGGGCAAGCTGGGCCTGCCGTTGTAGGCGGTAGCGTCCTTGGTGCCGGAACCTGCGGCGGCATGAATCCTCCCCAGATCCACCCCAGAACTTTGGTTGACAAAGCCGGTCCGGTTACGCTTCTTCTGCACCCTTTATGAGCCTTGTTATCGGTATCCTGACTTTCGTCCTTATCATCACTTCGCTGTTCCTGGTGCTGATCGTCCTCATGCAGCGGGCCAAGACCGACGGCGGTATCGGCGCGGCCATGGGTGGCGGCAGCGTGGAATCCACGTTCGGCGCGGAGACAAACAGCGTCCTGAGCGGCGCGACCATCAAGGCCGCCATCGTGTTCTTTGTGGTCAGCTTCACCCTCTATCTGGCCCACATCTACCAGACGAAACACCGGGATGCGGCCGACAACAAGCTCCCGACGGTGGTGGCTCCCGCCGCGACACCCGCCCCGCAACCTGCAACCCCCGCGCCGGTTGAGCCCAAGAAGCCCTGACCCTTCAAGCCCGGCCCACCGCCGGGCTTTCTTGTTTGCAGTGGTGCTCGCGGTCCTGCCCGGACTTTACGCGCAAGGCGGAGGCTTGCGACCCGCCCCGACCTACGTGGGCGGCAGCAAGGCGGACCAGACCGAAGGGGCCCGTATCCTCGGCGAATTCCGGCAGGCCGGCATTGCCGGCATGCACTGGTTGTCTTTCGAGCTGCGGGTCATGCCACGCAAGGGTGCCGAGCGGCTTCTCGATGGCGAGTTGTTCGGCACGCATGGGCCGCAAGGGCCGCTGTCACGTTTAAGCCTAGCTGACGGGCGCTGGCTCATCCAATCCGGACCTGCCCCTGCGGCGTGGGTCGCCTCAGACAACGCCGTGCGCCCGGCCACCATGGCCGAGACCCTTCAGCCGGTCGCGGACACCGACTTCACCCTCTTCGACCTGCAGATGCCGTTCCTGCACTGGCCGGACTTCGTCTACGAAGGGCTGGCCAAGGTGCGGAGCCGCCCCGCGCACCGCTTCCTGCTCTACCCGCCGCCGGATTTCGCGGTGGTCCGCCCCGACCTCAGCGCGGTGCGGGTGTTCATCGATACCCAGTTTCAGGCGCTGGTGCAGGTTGAACAGCTCGGGCCCGACGGTCAGCCGGCAAAAAGCGTGACGCTCATCGACCTGAAGAAAGTGGGCGAGCAATGGCTCGTCAAATCCGTCGACCTGCGCAACCACCTTACGCGCGACAAGACGCGCCTCACCTTCAAGGCCGTGGCGCTGGATCTGGCCCTGCCGGCGGAGACATTCGCGCCGGCACAACTGACGCAGCCGGCCCCGGCGGTGCCACGGGAAAAAATCCATGGACTGTGATGCTATGACAGCCAGCGTTCCAAGGGCTGGCTTGCCTTCGGAAACACCGGCCCTTTATTTCGCCTCCGAATGACCACACCGCATCCGCTGTCCGTCTGGGCCCGCAATGTCTCCCCATCATCGACCCTGGCCATCGACGCCAAGGCGAAGGCCCTGCTCGCGGCGGGTGAGGATGTTTGCAGCTTCGCCGCGGGCGAACCCGATTTCGACACGCCGCAATTCATCAAGGACGCCGCCATTGCCGCGCTCCAGGCCGGCAAGACCAAGTATGCGCCCACGCCCGGCATCGAGCCGCTGCGCCAGGCCATCGCCGACCGCTACGCCGCCGAATACGGCTACAGAATCTCCCCGTCGCAGGTAATCGTGTCTCCCGGCGGAAAGTATTCGTGTTATCTCGCCATTCTGGCCACCTGCAACCCGGGCGATGAGGTCATCGTGCCGGCGCCCTATTGGGTCAGCTATCCCGAGATGGTGAAGCTTTCCGGTGCCACCCCGAAATTCGTCCTCTGTGACGACCGGGCCGGTTTCAAGCTCACGCCCGAACTGCTCCAGGCGGCCATCACCCCGAAGACGAAGCTGCTCATCCTCAACTCGCCGTCCAATCCCACCGGGGCGGTCTACACCCGCGCCGAGCTCGCGGCGTTGGCCGGGATTTGCCTGCAGCACAATCTCTACGTGCTGGCCGACGAGATGTATGAACACCTGATCTATGATGGCAACCAGCCGGTGAATTTCGCCATGCTCGGCACCGAGATCGAAAAGCGCACCATCACGGTCGCGGGATTCTCCAAGACCTACTCCACGCTGGTCGCCCCCGCGCCGATCGCCAAGGCCTGCGCCGAGCTGCAGAGCCAGATGTCGTCCAACGCCACCACCTTTGCCCAATACGGCGCACTCGCCGCGCTCAAGGAAAAGGCCAAGGCGACCGCGGCACTCGCCGAGATGAAGGCGGCCTTCGACCGTCGCCGGAAGCATCTGCACGCCGAGTTGAACAAGATTCCCGGCATCACCTGCCTGCTGGCGGGCGGCGCGTTCTACCTTTTCCCCAACATCTCCAGCTTCGGACTCAAGGATGTCGAATTCTGCGCGAAGCTGCTGGAGCAGGAAAAAGTCGCCGCCGTGCCCGGCTCGGCCTTCGGCGCCGAGGGTTACCTGCGGCTCAGCTACGCGACCTCCGACGAGATGATTCGCAAGGGTCTCGAGCGACTCACGCGCTTCTGCGCGGCGCTGAAGAAGTGAGGTGGAGCGGGTTGACCTCAACACGCTGGTTACGAGCGGACACCCTCAAGCGCGTTGGGGTCAACCCGCTCCACGTTGAATTGCCTATTTCCGGGCCGAGGCCAGGTTCCCCCCTGGCTTAGCGCGCATTCTAAAACTCCTCGCCCCTGTAGCGGCGGTCTATGACCGCCGAGCTCCTCACCCTTGGGTTCCGACGGCGGTCATTGACCGCCGTTACAGCCGACAACGACACGCTGCCGATATTCGGATAGATTCTTATTTCCGGAACGGGATCAGCGCGCGCAGGCGAGGGTCACGCAGGTAAAGCCCGCCCCAGAGCAGAACGCCCAAGATGATTTGCGGGATGAACATGTCACCTGCCCGGAGATGGGTCTGAATGGCGCCTCCGAGATAGCCGGTCAGCAGGATGGCCCCGATCACCGAGGTGCGCGGGATCAGGTAGATGATGGTGCAGGAGAGTTCGAGCACACCGAGTCCGAACGCGTGGCTGACGGGGATGCCGAGGTGCGCGAAGCCCTCGTCGAGCTGGGGCGGATGAAACAGCTTCATGGTGGCGCTGAAGAGCAACATCAGCGAGGGCAGGGCACTCAGGACATAGCCGGTCCAGAGGGCTTTCTTGGAGACAGGCGCAGCGGGGGATTCAGCATTCATCGGGGAGCAGTTTGGGGGAGTTGACCGAAACCAGGCGGGGCAGCCGGCGCTTCTTCGCGAAGTCTTTCCCGATACCGCAGGGATTCAAGCCAACTATTGAGATCCGCGTAGCAGATGACGCCGACCCTGTCTTCGGTCGGGCGGAGCGGCTTGCCCGCCACAGGCGTGGCCCGCTCCGCCGCGAGAGTAATATCGCGTTCCCGGCGCACCGGGCCGGTGCGCCCTACCACAAGTTCGTCAGTTGAGGAGGAGGGCGAAAATAGTTTCAGAGGAGAGCGGTTTTTTGTCGGCGGCCGTTTACGAGGGCAGTGAAGTGCGCGGAGCGA
>LNEH01000033.1 GCA_001464505.1 Verrucomicrobia bacterium Ga0077533 | reverse complement strand
TGAAAACGATCCGTCATCTGGGCTACAAATCGAAGGTGGCCTTCATCGAGGAAAAATCCCAATGGCTATTGAATACAGCTTGATTAACCACATGCCCGTGATCCGAGGAAAATCCCCCACTCCCGCGCTTGTAAACCCCGGCCTTCCCCCTCAGTAGTCTCCCCGTCGTGCATTCCACCTGGAACCACCTGAAAATCCTGTCCGATTCCACGCGGTTGCGCCTGCTCGCGCTCCTGCTGAAGGAGGAGCTCTCCGTCGCCGAGCTGCAGGAAATCCTCGGCATGGCCCAGTCGCGCATCTCCTCCCAGCTCGCGCTGCTCCGCCAGGCCGGCTTTGTCAGTGACCGCCGCGAGGGCAAGAAGGCCTTCTACTCGCTCCGCGCGACGCTCGCGCCCAAGCAGCTCGCCCTGCTCCGCGCCGCCTGTGATTCCGTCACCGAGCTGCCTGAGTCCGCCGAGGACCGCGACAGCCTCAACCGCGTCCTCCAGAAACGCCGCCGCGTCTCCGAACAATATTTCAACCTCATCGCCGGCAGATTGGGCAAGAACTACTGCCCCGGTCGCTCGTGGGAAGCCATCGGCCATCTCGCGCTCCGGCTCGTGCCCGCCATCACCGTGGCCGACCTCGGCGCCGGCGAAGGCCTCATCTCCCAGCTCCTCGCCCGCCGCGCCGGTCGCGTCTGGTGCATCGACAGCTCCCCGCGCATGGTCGAGGTCGGCACCGAGCTGGCGAAAAAAACCGGGCTGGCCAACCTCACCTACAAGCTCGGTGACATCGAGTCGGTGCCGCTGCCCGACAAGTCCGTGGACCTCGCCATTCTCTCGCAGGCGCTGCACCACGCCAGTCACCCGCAGACCGCCGTCAACGAGGCCTGCCGCATCCTCAAGCCCGGCGGCCAGCTCCTCGTGCTCGATCTCAAGGAACACGACTACGGAAAGGCCCACGAACAATTCGGCGACCTCTGGCTCGGTTTCAAGGAAAGCGCCCTGCACGGTTTCCTCAAGAAAGCCGGCTTTCAAAAAGTCGAGGTCACCGTCGTGTCGCGCGAAACCACCGAGCCCAAATTTGAAACCCTCCTCGCCAGCGGCGTGAAGGCCGGAAAATAGGGTTCCTCGCTCCTTTCAGTGGATTGCCCTGCAACCCGGCCTCCGGATATTTTGGAACCACTAATCAGTTTCGCCAAGGGGCGAAACTTTCGATGAGTCCTCCGCCTCATCGGCTCCGGTCAACGATGGGGGTCTGCTGATCGCAGACCGGAGCATCAGCCGGCGATGAACCGGCCCCCGAAACCCGACGGCGGAGACGATCAGTCGGAGCCTGTCCTCGCAGGATTCATCCGTTGATGAATCCGTTTAGTGGCAAAATTCCTCCGAGAAGAGGGAATCCAAGCCTTTTACCCACTGAAAACAGCGAAGAACCGGAAATAGCCCCTTCAGCGATCCCGGGGTCTGCACCCGTCATTTTTTGCCGTTTGACACGACTGTCAGTCAGCATTGACTGACAGTCATGAAAACCACCGTCCGCTCCTTCCAGCGCGAGTTCCCGCGCATGCGCAAGCTGGCCGCCGCCGGCAAGACCGTGGTGATCGAGGCGGAAGGGCTGACCTTTGAATTCCGCGCCCGCCGCAAAGGCACCGGCGTGCTCGGTTGCATGGCGGGCCGCACCAAGATCATCAACTTGCGCGACGGCCCGGTTATCCCGCTCGAGGAGTGGGGCGAACTGGCCAAGTGAAATACCTGCTCGATACCCATGCATTGATCTGGATTGCGGCCGGTTCCGCACAGTTGAGTGCGAATGTCCGGCGAATCGCCACGCAGCATCCCGAGAGCGATTTTGCCTTGGCTGCGATCACTTTGCTGGAGATCGCCCGGCTGGCTCAGGCTGCGAACGTGCGACTCGGAGCCAATCCTGAGGAATGGCTGGAAGACACCGCCCGGCGCTTCACAGTCCTGCCGCTGACGCCCGCCATCGCGTGGACCTCGGTCACGCTGACCTGGCTCCACAAAGATCCTGCCGACCGCCTCATCTGCGCCACCGCGCTGGAACACAAGCTCACCCTGATCACCCATGACAAGGAAATCATCCGCTGGGGCGGCGTGCCCGTTCTTTGGTAAGAGATTCGGCGCAAGCTTTACCAAGGCCGGGTCACCGCGGTCTCGCGCGAGATAACCGAGCCCCGCTTCGAAACCCTCCTTGCCAGCGGCGTGAAGGGCGGACGCTGAACCGGGCCTTCCGCTTAGAGCAGCCCCCGCTGCGTGGCTAGGAACCGGATTATCACGCAAAGCTCGTCAAACACGTCCCGGCTGAACAGGCCGTCGCCATGCCGTTGCCGGAGCATGGGCACATATTTGCGCCACAGGTGCTCATAGAGGCGGTGGATCTCGTCGGCTGACGGCCCGCCGGCCCTTCGGTTGGCGATGAGCAGCACGGCCCGGATCATTTTTTCGGCCGCCGGTTATGCACAAACGGTTCTATCCCGTTCAGGTCGCTCAGTGTCATTTGCAGCCGGTATTCCCGCGATTCCATGATGCGAAAGTCGTGCGCTTTTCGTTTCTGGTGCAGGGCGTAGGCAAGGCCCAGCTCGAACGGCATGTTGAAACGGGCCGACCGGCCACTCGCATAGCTGAGGTCGTGGATTGACACCCGGCACTGGTTGATCGCCCGCAGTATCCGGTGCAACCGGCCTTCGCCCACCTCGGAGATGTCAAACGTCAGCACGGGTTCGGCGTTCACGGTCACCAGCGCCGTGGTCATCGCCACAAACAGTCGCTCATACGAGGCGCTGTAGGGGATGTTGAGGAAAACCCGCCTATTCCGGAGCTGCCCCCCTTTCTTGCTCCGTTTTTTCCCGGGCATACGGTCAGCTGGCGCGCTTAAACGTATCCGGTTTTTTGCCGAAATACTGCTTCACGATTCTGGAATAACGACTGGGCGATATGCCATGGCCCGCTAGGAACTCATCCAAAGTGGCCGGTGGCACCACATAGGGTTTCGCTCCGTGTCCTACCCCGTGGGAATGAGTGGGTCTGGCTCGTTTGACTGTAAGGGTGTGGCTCATTGGGAGAATGGGGCAGTTAAGCCCCTCGTTTGTTCCATGTCAATTGCCTGAAATCGACGGCTCAAGTCCATGCTTTAGGCCAGTTTTCTTGCGAGCTGCTCGTTCAGGATATCGTCCACCGTGAAGAGCACGATGGACTTGCCGGTGCGCTTGAAAAACGCCCCCTTCGTGCGCGGGAAATTAGCCTCGGCCGAGACCAGGAAGATGCGGTCGGTAATTTCCTTTTCACTTAATGTGGACTAATAGCGACCCGACCATTCAGAGTTAATCTAGGCGTGTCGTTGGTCGCGCCTGAGAGATCGACGACATACCGAGATTCATCCTTAGCCTCTAAACGCACTCCGCTATTTGCTAGGAATCTAGCGTGCATACCAGTAACCGTAACGCTCGTATCTATCAGAGAATCCGCCTCTATGCCGATCGCAACGAAATCAACCTTTTGCAAAGCGGCTATTGCTTCTGGAGTCAGAAGAAAAACATCGGACCCGGGCATTGCGAGTGTTCTGTAAGACAAACGAACAGACGAATCGCTCACTCGCCTCCAAGAAATTCCCTCGGGCGAACCAAACTCTGCTATGGCGTTGCTGCCACTAGTAAGTTCGAATGTTACAATCGCAGCCTTTGAACCAGTCCACATGAAACCTTTACCAACAGGATCC
>LNEH01000032.1 GCA_001464505.1 Verrucomicrobia bacterium Ga0077533 | reverse complement strand
GCAGCGGTGCTCGTGGCCACTGAAACCGAATGCGTCGCGCGCCTGGCGTTCAACCGGCTTCAGGCGAGCGGAATAGCGGCAGCCATAGCGAAGAGGATGCCCGGCATGCCCACGCTACAAAAAAATGGCGCACAGAAGAGCTTGCTCACTTCGTGCACCCACTCGCTGACGCTCGGGGCTTCGCCATCTTCGCGCCAAAGCGCTCCGTCTCGTCGCAGAGGCCACGGCGCGGCTTGCGACTTACCATCCGAACGCGGCAACCAAACGTCCGTCGCCAAGGCTATGGCTGCCGCTATTCC
This sequence comes from Verrucomicrobia bacterium Ga0077533, assembly GCA_001464505.1. Lineage (GTDB taxonomy): Bacteria > Verrucomicrobiota > Verrucomicrobiia > Opitutales > Opitutaceae > Lacunisphaera. Next base: position 10,083 of record LNEH01000032.1, on the reverse strand, counting down.
GCTCGCCTGAAGCCGGTTGAACGCCAGGCGCGCGACGCATTCGGTTTCAGTGGCCACGAGCACCGCTGCATTTGGCGTTGCCGCTCCGCGCGCTTCATGTAGAGGGATGGCGCTGTCATGAACAAAAAATTGGTGCTGATTTCCGAACTGGCCCTGGTCATCGCAAGCGTGTTCGTTTTCCGCGGCTTGTGGCTGCTGCTGGACTTGCTCGCCTTTATGCACACTCCCCTGGCCTTGTGGTTGTCTCTGATCGTTGGGACCGCGGTCACGGTCTGGGCATTGAGGTGCATCATGAAGCACGACGGCAAGTAGGCCGGGCCGCCCGCGCGTCGTCCACGCTCCCGACGGTTGGGCGCATCCCAGTTTTTTGCTGGGTCGAAGGGAGGGGCGTGAGGGAAGAGCAGGTGCCAGCGGCCATTGCGCCAGATCGTTTCCAGGCCCAGGAGGGATTCGTCGCCGGAGGGGTTTTGAAAAGGGGTGCTTTACCTATTACCTTTTTGCGGACGAGACTGATGTGTCTGCTGAAGGGGCTGACATGGAGCAGGCTTTGTAGTTTGTCGCGAAGCCAACATCATGGGCCAATACTCCCCGAATCCGCACGCCTGACGCAATGCCGTTCAACGGCGGCTTGTATCGGCGAGGCCGGCTGTCAGACTGGCCGGCATGAACACCCTATCCCGCTTTCTCGCCGTGGGCGCGCTGCTCACCGCTGTCCAGACATTCGCCGCCGGGGTCTTTGAAGGCAAAGGCAGTCTTGCCATGACGGCTGAAAAAGGCCGGCCCATGAACCTTGATTATTCCATCAAGGGCCAGAAGCTCCGCACCGACATGAACGCCGAGGGGAACCAGATGACCTCCATCATGGATCTCGCCAAGCTGGAGATGCTCATGCTGATGCCCGAACAGAAGATGTATATGGTCATGCCGCTCAAGAAACCCGTCGAAAAAGCCATGGAGCAGGCCGGCGAAGGCACGGCGGAGGTCGAGGTCACGGGCAAAACCGAAACCATCCTCGGCTACAAGTGCAGCCAGATCCTCGTGAAGGACAAGGGCTCCGTCACCGAGATGTGGGTCGCTGACGGGCTGGGCACATTTATGGGCATGGGCAACGGCGGCGGGGGCGGCAATCCGATGGCCGGCATGTTTGGCGGTGGAGGCAAAAAGTCGGCCAATGCCGCCAAGTGGGAAGAGGCGCTCAAGGGCAAGGGCGGCTTCCCGCTGCGCGTGATCACGCGCGATGCCAAGGGGAAGGAGAGTTTCAAGATGGAGGCCACCAAGATCGAGCCGGGCTCCCTGCCCGACTCATTGTTCGCCCCGCCGGCTGGCTACGAGAAGTTCGCGATGCCCGACTTCGGCAGCATGTTCAAAAAGGGGTGACAAACCCCGGCGGTCACAGACCGCCGCTACAGTTCCAAACAAAAGGCCGGGTGATAGCCCGGCCTTGATCATGTCGCGAGCCCCTCGACAGGCTCTGGGCCCTGAGCTGGTCGAACGGGCAAGCTCGCTCCCACAGGCAGTCAATTGCCGATCTTCAGCAGCTCGGCGGCCGTCCAAAAGGTCGTGCGACTGGAGGTCTCGGCGCGGACCTTGGCGACGGTCTCGGGCAGCACCTCGGGGGCGCTGTTGCCCCAGGAGGCGCGGATGTAAGACAACACGTTGGCGATCTGCTCGTCCTTCAGGACGGCGCCGAGCGGGGCCATGACGTTGTTGTATTCCTTGCCATTGACCGTGATCGGGCCGTTGAGGCCGTGGAGCACGATGCGGATCATGCGCTCCTCGTTGCCGGTGACCCACTCGGTGGCCACCAAGGGCGGATACTGGCCGGGAACACCCAGGCCATTGGCTTGGTGGCAGGCGAGGCACGTGGTATCGAAAACTTTTTTGCCCAGCTGGGCGCGGGTGAGCGGGACGATCTTGACCGCGCCGGGCTTTTCGCGGTTGGCGCGCTCGCTGTAAACCAGCGGGTCAAAGCGGAGCGAAAAATGCGCGAGATAGATCGAACCGAAGAAAATGGCCGAGCACATCAGGCCCAGCACTACGAGCGGCAGTTTGGAATAGCCGTCGGCCTTCTCGGGTTTGGTCGCCAGCAGCCGGGCGTGGACCTGCTGGATGCTGTCGTCGCTGGCTCCCGACTGCTCCACGCGGAAATTGGAATCGTTCGCGCTCATGTTTGCCTAGGCAGAGAAACCCGGATTTTTTAACACAGAGTCCACGGAGGACGCGGAGACAAACCGGTCGTATATCTTGCGGGTGACTCCATCCACAAGCTTGAGCACATGGAAATTAATGAGCAGCCCGACTTGATGGCCGGTTTCCCGGATATAGGAGAGGAGTTGGGCTTGATGCACGGGCAGAATCGTCTCGATCGCCTTCAATTCGATGAGCACCGTATCGGCAATGATCAGGTCGGCGCGAAAGGCCACGTCGATGGTGATGCCTTTGTAAACCAGCGGAACCGGCACCTGGCGGGCGACCGCCAGGCCGCGCAGGCCGAGTTCATGGGCGAGGCAGCTTTCGTAAGCGGACTCCAGCAATCCCGGTCCTTTCTCCCGATGCACCTCGATGGCGGCACCGATAATCTGCTCAGTCAGTTGATTAGTGGATTCAGGTTTCATCTCGGTGACCTCCGTGATCTCTGTGTTTAAAGGTTTTAATGGCCGGCCTTCTTCGGCGCCGGCGTGTTCCGGCTGCGCTCGATGGGATAATCGTAGGTATCCTTCAGGCTCTGCAGGTAGGCGACCAACGCGACCGCGCGGGCCGTGGGGACTACTTCCAAACCGGAACCGGGGGCGAACTTGGAAGGCAGCGCGAGGGCATGGGCCGAGGGCTGGCGGCCGGCGACCGGATGGACATCGAAGAGGAAGGCATGCGCCGGCATGTTGGTGCCCGCCGCCACCGACTGCGGGGCGTAGAGGAGCTTGTAGAACCACTCGGCGTATTCCTCGGGTCTGGCGTCACCGAGGCGGGCGCCGACATTGCGCAGGTCGGGGCCGAGGCGGTTCTGGCCGAGGAGGACGGTCTGGTCGCGGATGTAGTCGCGGGCGTAGCTGCCGCGTTCACCCCACTTGCGGGCCAGGTCGGAGCCGAAGCCTTCGTGGCGGACCTGCTGGGTGTGGCAGGTGACGCAGCCGAGATCCTGGTAAACCAGGCGGCCCTGGTCGGCGAGGCCGGAGAGCGGCTGCGGGTGCAGCGTGTCATCCGCCGGATCCTTGAACTGGCTGAGGCCGCCGATCTGCCGATGGGCGGTCAGCAGCAGGCCGGCCCAGGAGAGCGCGAGGGTGGCGAAGACGCCAAGGAAGAGGGCAAGTCCGTTTTTCATGGGCCGACGCCTTTCAGGCTATGGCCCACAGGTGCGTGGGCCTCGGGGGACAGATCAGGTGGAGCACGGAAGAGAGCGTCCGGCACCTTGGCGAAATTAAACGGGCAGGCCATGCCGAGGAAGTTGATCAGGAAGGCGACGTGGCCGAGCAGCAGCAGGCCCAGCACGACCGTGCGGTAGGCGAACCAGGGAGCCATGGCCTTGGTGATTTCGGCGAACGGCACGGCGGCGTCATTGAGCAATTTGCCCTGGATCCAGCCGGCATAGGTCAGGCCCGCGATCATCAACCCCACGCCGAGGGCGGTGGCGCCGAAGTGCGCCTTGATCAGCGCCGGCGAGCGCCACTCGCGGCCCGTCAGGCGGGGTAGCATGAAATACGCGGCGCCGAACATGGCGGTGGAAAAACAGGCGTAGAAGGTCAGCCAGTCGCGCAGGCCGTCGAACACCGTGAACTGGACGGTGGCGGCGAACCCGCGCATCGAGAGCGCCAGGTTCATGACCGCGGCGAGCACGAAGCTCACGAGGCTGATGATGATGAAGCGGAGCGTCAGGCTGTTCCTGGCCTCAGCCTGACGGCCGGCGAGCGTGCCAAAGAGATTGAGGCCGATGATGACCACGGCGACGACGACGAGCATGTTGGCGGCGATGCCCAGGGTCGGGATCCACACCGGCACGGGCGCGCCAATCAGGCGGCTGCCGCCGGCGAAGGCCGACGTGATGGCCAGCCACCAGAAGGCCAGCGGAGCCAGGTAGTAATTGGCGACGGGCTTGCCGAGTATCTTGGGCAGGAAGTAGTAGGCGGCGGTGAGGGCGACCGGCACGAACCAGAGGTTGTAGAGGCCGTGCGCATACCAGGCGTTGACCACGGGCTGGAGCACGCCGCGCACCGGCGCCTTGAAGAGCATCACCTGCGCAATGGCGTAGAGCCACGGGAACCAGAACGCCGCGCCGAAGAGATACCACTGCGAGGCATAGACGTTCTCGGTGTTGCGGATGCTGAAGGTGGTGACCGCCCAGACGCCGATGAGGGCGTAGGCCGCGAGCAGGATGAGGCTTACGAAGCGGGGCATCTCGAGCAGCTCGAAGGAGGTCGAGTAACCGCCCAGGATGCCCAGCACGCCGAGGGTGACGCCGAGATTCCAGAACTTGGCGGCGACGAACAGCCAGCCGCCGTGGCGGAGGGTGGTGGCGGAGAGGCGGGCCATCAGCCAGAGGCCGAAGGCGAAGGCGGCGTTCATGCCCCAGCCGTAAACGAGAGCGTTTTGTGCGGCGGGGGCGAGGCGGCCGTGGGTGGTCCACTCGTCGGCGGCCAGCAAACCCGGCTGGTGCAGTTGCATCGCGGCGGCCAGCTGCATGACGCCACCGAGCAGCAGCCAGAGCAGCGCCGAGCCGAAGAAGACGAGCACCGGCCACCTGGCCGAGGCGTCGATCTCCATTTGCTCCGAGCGGTTGTTCGCGGGGGAATTCATCGGCGGGCTGGGGGCGTCTTATCCGTAACCATGCAGTCAAAGGTGGAGCGCGTTGCCCGCAACACGCTGGTTTGGGAGCGAACGCCGCCGAAGCGCGTTGGGGGCAACGCGCTCCACCTTTCCGTGACCAAGATGTGAAATCGCGAGCAAGCTCGCTCCCTCAATTTTCGACTGCCTGGTTCCGTCATATCAGAAGAAATGTCATCCTGAGCGAAGCGAAGGATCCATGCATTCGAACGTGGCGCCACGCGCGCCAGCGTGGATGTCAAACCAGCCTGCTGGCTAGACTTCGCTGCGCTCAGAATGACTGGATGTGAGTTTGTGGTCATCTCGAAGGCAGGGTTACTTCCTGGGGTGGTCACGGACGGTGAGTTCGATGGCGCGGTCGATGGGCAGACGGACGACGCCAGCCTTGGCGTCCACCCAGGCATAACCGGTCGCGACGGCGTGTTCCTTGGCCTGGTGTTCGGTGAGCAGGGCCTTGCGGTCAGCCGGCGTCTTGACGCCCTCGACCTTGTCCACCGTGTAAGCGCGGGGCACATAAACCTTCCAAGCCAGCAAGCCAAAGGCGGCAAAGCAGAGCAGCACGAGAACCGTGGTGAACACGGGCGTGCGGTGCGGGAAAGAGAAATGGGAGGTATCGCTCATGGCTTAATGGGCGGCCGGCACGGCGCCGGACTCGGGCGCGGTGGCCTCGTGGTGGGTGAGCGACTCGACGATGCGCGGGTCGCGGATCGGGATGAGTTTGGCGGTCGGGAAGCTCTTCAGGTAGGACCAGACACAGATGCCGCCGACCCCGACGACCGACGTCAGCACCCACAGCAGGTTGAGGGAGAGGAACGGCTGGGGGTCGTCGTGCGCGTCGCGCAGGGCCGGCAGGACGTTGTAGCAGATGTCGACGAGGATGATCACGGCGATCCAGACACTGATCCAGAGGGCGGGCTGCAGGGTGGATTTGCGGCGGTAGGACAGCCAGAGCAGGAACGGCACGAAGAAGTGGCCGAAGAGGAGCAGCATGCCGACCCACAGCCAGTCGCCGTGCTCGCGGACATTATACCAGAAGGTCTCCTCGGGGATGTTGGCGTTCCAGATCAAGAAGTATTGGGAGAAGGTGATGTAGGCCCAGAACACCACGAAGGCGAAGGCCAGCGCCACGAGGCAGTGCAGCTGGTTGGTGTTGAAGATGCCCTTGTAGTCGCCGCGCGCGCAGAGCCACCAGGTGATGACGACCCCGAAAGCGAGCGCGGCCCGGATGCAATTCGCGAAGAACCACACGCCATACATCGTGGAGAACCAGTGATACTCGAGGCTCTTCAGCCAGTAGATGGCCGCGAAGCTCAGGAACAAAGCGCTGAACGGGATGCCGAAGGCCGCGGTCTGGCGGCTCATGAAGGTCCACTTGGCATCGCCGTCGGTGTCCTGCGTGAAGGAAGCTTTGCGTAGGCGAGCGGAAATCCAGATCCAGAAAGCGAAGAAGATTACCGTCATGCCGGTGAACATCTCCTTGTTCAGGAAGCTCGCCTTCTTCTGGTAGAGGATGTCCTCTCCCACCGTGCCGTGGCCGCCATGCAGCGCGTGGCCGAGATCCATCCAAGGCCACACGAAGCCGGGCTTCAGCCAGGCGGAGAGGAGCAGCGGGATAAAAAGGATGAAGAGCCACTTGAAGGCCGACAGGCCGTGCTCGAACTGGCGGCGGATGACGGTGGACCAGCCGGCGTCGAAGATGTGATGGATCATCACCAACAGGAGCATGCCGATGGCGACGGCGGTCCAATAGGAGACGCCAACGAGGTAGGACATGGCCACGCCGTGCGGCTCGGCGACAAACAGGCCGAGTGCGGTGACCGCGAGGCCGGCGAGCCCGGCGCCAAGGAATTTGTTCGCCAAGGCGGCGGTGGCCCGTTCGACAGGCTCAGGGCGGGAAGCGGAGGCGACTGGAAGAATTTTCGACATCAGGTTTGGTTCACGGACAACGCGAGTATCATGGCTTGGCCAGCTTGGCGGGATCAAATTCCAAGTTCCGGCTGCCGGGCTTCGGATTGAGATAGCTTTCCAACACGACAAAAATATCTCCGCCAGCATGCACGCCCAATTTGACGCGAGCATGGTATCCATCACGTAGCTGGAGAAAAAACTCTTTATCGATCCTTGACTGCCAGCGGTCTGTCGTCGCAGGCATCGCAAATTCAAATGCCGGGAGATAGCCGTCTTGGGGAGCCGTAAAATCAAATGGGCCAACCCGCTCAACCAATCCGCCGTTTGGCACACTGATTCGGACTCGCCAATCATATCGCTGGCCGTGAGGCGGCGGTGGCTGATAGCCTGACCACAGTTCAACTTGCAGATCGCCTTTGCCGCCAGTTGCCACAGCCGGGCGCGGCCTCCGCAGCGTAATGTCCGTCGGTGTGCCGTCGCGCGGAAGTCGCACGCTGCCTTGGGCAAAAATCAACGGCTCAGTTTCGCCCATTTTATGAAGCACAAAGATCGCCGGATTATCCCTGGAAGGCGGTTTCCCTCCGACCGGCATTCCATAGCCGAAACTGCCCGCTGAACGCGGAGTTCCGTAATAGCGTTCTTTGTATACGCTGACATAGACACCGGCGCCTCTGCCCTCATTGAGGGAAAAGAAGCCTTGGTCGTCGGCTCTGCCGGTGCGCTTAGTGCCATCCTTAAAATATTTATCTGCGAAAGAATAGTGGATCGCAGCCTTTGGAACAGGATCGCCGTGCTGATCGATCACCCTACCCCAAAAATCAATAGGGGCATTGAAAGCCTGCACGATTTTCCCGATGTTCTTTTTGTCTTCAGGCGTCAGGTTCGCACCGGGCAAATCAGGAATGACAACGTCTTGAGATGACGCCGAGGCGGTTTCCGGAACCGCAGGCGTTGCTGACTGCGGTGGTGAAGCCCTATCCGGTGTCGTTTGCCTCGGTTGAGATCGCGGCCACTTCCACAACCCGACGAGGACTCCGATCAGCACTATAACTAAAACAATGAGAATGCGGTTTCGGCTCATGGGGTGGGGTCGATATCAAATCGGTTCAGAAGCTCATCGTAAAACGGTTTCAAGACTTGGATGCTGCGGTCGAACTGTGCGCTGTGCTCGTCCCTAAATCCACCCGTGCTTCCAGGCAGGCTAAAAGTTTCTAAACTTAAATCGAGACTGCCCTGAATCACCCCCGCCGTGCGGCTGTCCGCGCCTGCGGCTTTGCTCCAGGAGCGACAAACAAAAGGCATCGCCACGAACGGATCGGTCAGGCTGTCCTGAACAGCAGACGGTCCCGTGCCGATCTGCCGCCAGATTGCGCGTTGCGATCCCAGCACGACCGGAGCGCCCCGCGTGTAGCCGTAGCCGTTCATCGGCTTGGTCTGATCGTTGTTAAATTCCCACGCATAGGTGGTGGCGTGGTCATCCGGCAGATAGAAACTCACCAGATTACCGACGCTGGCACTCAAGCGTCCGCGATAAGACAGCGCCCGAGTCTCAGGCACGGGATCGTCATCCGGCGAGACATCTGCCTCCCAAAAATCGGGCCGGAAGCCCGCGTAGGTGTGAGGCGAGGGCCGTTCGGCCTGCTTCAAAAGCTCCCGATCGTCGTAGCTAGACGCCGGAACGGCGGCCTGCAGGAGCACGTAGTTGTTGACGGTCAGGCCGGCCAGCAGCGCCGACCCAGCCACGATATTGCCCATGCTGTGGGCGACGAGATTTCGGGAATAACCGGCCGGGAGGCCGTCAACGGCCGCTTTCAACGCCGCCCCCGACTGCCAGGCGACGCGTTCGCTGCCGTTATAGTCGGCCAGGTAGCCCTCCACCGCTGCCCCGATCACCGGCACGTGGTCGAAGGCGTCGGAGTAGTTCGTGTTCCAGCGCAGGCTGACGAACCGGCCCTTGAATCCGAGATGCCACAGGCGTTTGAACATGGTCTCGGCAAAATTGCGCGAGCCTTCCGGCGACATGTTCCAGCCATGCACAAACACGATGCCCTGCGGCGTCTCGTCGGCCGGTTGCCGGAAGGTCGTGCCTGGCCCCTGATACATGGACTTCACGGACGCCAAATCCATCCACACCCCCGGGCCTTCGCCGAGGGGCGAGCCGTTTTTGTCGAGGAGCACTATTTGCAACCGGCCCTTGCCCTCACCCGCGCCCTCGAAAAGGAAATGGGCGGTCGGCTGCTCTTCTGTGAGGTTGTCAAAAGCTCCCTTCTTCAGGACAAAAACGTCGCCGGGAGCGACGACGTTCTTGTTGGTGGTTGAAACCAATGTGGCCGACCAGGGATACGTTGTCTGGCCAGCAGCGGTCGGGCTGTCGGTGAGATACTTTGTGCCTCCATCCGCCTCGTAATGGAGATACAGGTTGATCTTCGGCGTGCCGGTGTAGCCGTCCGTCCACTTGAAGCCCAGTTGAAGATCACCGCTCTTCAAGGCGGCGGTGAGGCCCTGGACGGAAAGCCACAGCCGGGCGAAGTCCTCCAAGTCACGTTTGGAGGCAATGCCGAAGTCTCCGCGTGATTCATAATCCTTGGCCGTGCCGCCAGAAATCTCCTGCTCGTCGTTCAAGGCATTCCCGTCATCATCATCATTGAGCCAGAAGCGGTAGGGGTTGGCGGTGGTGGTGGCCCGTTCGACAGGCTCAGGGCGGGAAGCGGAGGCGACTGGAAGAATTTTCGACATCAGGTTTGGTTCACGGTTGGCGTCCACGGCGGACTTCATGGCTTAGGCGTGATTACCTTCTTTGGATCAAACTCTAGATTACGGCTGCCGTTGGGATTCAACCAGACAACAACGCCCACCGCCGCCTGATCATCTCCAGTTTCTTGATCGGCATTAGGCTGTATGCGAAGCTCGATCCGCGCGAAGTTTTTCCCATTACGGCTGGCGATGAAAAAGTTTTCAGAGACGGCCCAAGCCCAAGTCCATTTGATTCGCCCCCCTTGAGCATCGCGCAGGCTTTGAGCCGCTTGAACATACTCAAATCGCGGCTCGTAACCATCTGCAGGGGCAAGGTTGTAATAATCGTGCTCACCTGTGCGCACGAGCCCTCCACCGATTACTTCAACCGATGCCTTCCATTCAAAGCCGCGCTCTCCGTGACGCATGTGCAATGGCGTGCGCATTACTGACACGATTAAATCCGCCTCTTGGCTCCCCGTCTTGCCAGTCGCAAGGTTGATTCTGGCTGGCGTTCCATTTGCCGGGATGCGCCACGATTTATCATAATGCACCAAGGCCTCGGCCCCTTGTTTCTTCCAAAGGGTGAAGATAACCGGATTCTTCGGATCGGGGATGTGGCGTTTA
>LNEH01000031.1 GCA_001464505.1 Verrucomicrobia bacterium Ga0077533 | reverse complement strand
GAAGAGGGTCCAGGTGCCGCGGGCCTCCATGCGCTTCATGAAGAGGTCGGGGATCCAGTTGGCCGTGTTCATGTCGTGGGTGCGGCGGCGGTCGTAACCCGTGTTGCGGCGGAGCTCGAGGAACTCGAAGATGTCGTTGTGCCAGGACTCGAGGTAGGCGCAGCCGGAGCCCTTGCGCTTGCCGCCCTGGTTGACGGCGACGAGCTGGTCGTTGTGGAGCTTGAGGAAGGGGATGACGCCCTGGGACTCGCCGTTGGTGCCGGCGATGTGGGCGCCGGTGCCGCGGACGGAGGTCCAGGAGCCGCCGAGGCCGCCGGCCCACTTGGAGAGCTGGGCGTTCTCGGCGATGCCGCGATACATGATGCCCTCGAGGGAGTCGTCCACGTAGTAGAGGTAGCAGGACGAGAGCTGGGAGTGGAGGGTGCCGGAGTTGAAGAGGGTCGGGGTGGACGAGCAGAAGCGGCGGGACTTGTAGAGCTCGTAGAGGCGGATGGCCCAGTCCTCGCGGGTGCGCTTCTTCTCGTCGAGGAAGAGGCCCATCGCCACGCGCATCCAGAAGAACTGGGGCGTCTCGAGGCGCTTGGAGCGCTTGCCGGTCTTGTCGATGATGAGGTAGCGGTCGTAGATGGTCTGGACGCCGAGGAAATCGAGCTCGAGGTCGGCGGTGGGGTCGAGGGCGGCGGCGAGTTTGGCCAGGTCGCACTCCTTGAGGCGGGGGGTGAGGCGCTTGATGGCGATGCCGCGGTCGATGTAGGCGGCAAAGGCCTGCTGGTGGAACTTCCTCAGGGCGCCGATGCCGTCGCGCACGATGTCCCAGCCGAGGACCTCCTCGTAGATGTAGGTGAGCTGGATGCGGCCGGCGAACTTGGCGAAGTCGGCATCCTTCTCGATCAGGGTCTTGGCGTTGAGGATGATGGTGTTGTTGAGGTCGCCGAGCGCGATGTTGTCAAAAAGGGCGCGGCGCAGCTCGGCCTCGATCTGGTCGGGGTTGAGGCAGAGCTCGAGCCCGATGGACGCAAACTCGATGCGCTTCCTGAGGTCGAGGCCGTCCCAGAGGAAGGTGGAGCCGTCGGCCTTGGCGACGACGACCATGGAGTTCTGGTGGACCGGGGCGGCGTCGGGCTCGGCCTCGGGGGCGGGCTGGGCGGCCCGGGCGGTGGCCCGGGCGGCGCGGTAAAGGATGTAGTCCTCGGCGACCTTGTAGTGGCCGGACTTCATGAGTTCCTCCTGCACCATGTCCTGGACCTCCTCGATGTGGAGGAAGGCCTGCTTCAGGTGGAGGGCGCGCTCGGTGATGGCCTTGGTGATGGCGGAGGCGGGGGCGGGGTCCTTCTGGAGCGAGAGGAAGGCCTTGCGGATGGCGATCTCGATCTTGCCCTCGTTCCACGGCACGACCTGGTGGTTGCGGCGGATGAGGCGGACGGTGACGCCGTGGGTTTCGCTGGAAATGTTGAGCTTGGACGAGCGCTTGAGCAGGAGGCTCTTGGCGACGTCGTGGGTGTTGTTGTCGACGAGGGTCTTTTCGATGAGCACGTAGAGGTCGTGGAGGGAGACGCGGAGCGGGCCGCGCTCGAGGGCTTTCTTGGTGAGGTTGGCGGCGACCTCGCGGGTGACGTCGGCGACGAAGCGCTGGTTCTTTTCGTTGAAGATGTCCTTCTCGCCCCTGGCTTGGAGGAGATTGGCGAGCGAGCGGCCGACGGTGTCGGCGACCTCGCTGAGATCGAAGCGCTCGTCGCCGTGCGGGCACAGCACCTGCACCTCCGGCACCGGGACCTCATCCTCGCGGAGGATGTCGCGCCAGTTGTAATTGGGCTTCTGATCCTGGGGTGCGCCGGTAAGCTTCTTGAGGGCAAGGTCTTGCGCAACAGAGGGTAGGTTCATGGCAACAGCGGGGGTAGGAATTTTAGGGAGCGGGGCGGCTCGCTCAGAGCTCGTCGTCGCTCGCGACGGCGAGCGCGGAGGACTTCTGATACTCGGTGACGCGACCCTCGAAGAAGTTTTGCTCCTTCTTGATGTCCATCATCTCGGCCAGCCACGGCAGGGGATTCTTGACGCCGGGGCTCAGCGGGGTGAGACCGCAGCCCTCAAGGCGGCGATCGCCGATGTAGTCGATGTAGGTCAGGAATTCATCGACGGACAGGCCGACGGCGTTCACGGGCAGGCAGTCGCGGATGAAATCCTTCTCCAGGACGATGCCCTCGGCCATGGTCTGCCGGAGCTCCTCCTTGAAGTCGGCGGTCCAGATCTCGCGATTCTCCTCGATGAGGTCCATGAACAGGTTCCGGAAGAGCTCGATGTGGTTGGACTCGTCGCGGAGGGTGTAGCGGAACATCTGGCCGATGCCGGGGAACTTGTTCTGGCGGTAAAGCGAGAGGACCATGCCGAAGAGGCCGTAGAACTGCGTGCCCTCCATGCACTGGCCGAAAACGAAGATGTTTTTCGCCAGGAGCTTCTTGTTTTCGGGCTTTGTCATGTCGAGGTCGCGGCGGAGGTCCTGGGAGACCTGGTTGACGAACTCGTTCTTGCGCTCGATGGACTTGATATCCTCGAACATCGCCTCGCATTCGTGCGGGTTGATGCCGAGGGAGGAGATCATGTAGAGGAGGGAATCGGCGTGGATGTTCTCCTCATGGGCGTGGCGGCCCAGGACGAGCTTCAGCTCGGGGGCGGTCACGATCTCGCGGACGACGTGCTGGATGTTGTCGCCGACGATGCCCTCGGCGGCGGAGAAGTAGCCGATGCCCATGCGGATGATCCAGCGCTCGATGTCGGAGACGTGCTTGGTGTCGCGCCACTGCTCGATGTCCTTGCCCATCGGGACATCCTCGGGCTCCCAGTGGTTGGCCTTCATCGTCTTGTAGAGATCGTAGGCCCACTGGTATTTCAGCGGGAGGATGTTGAAGTAGGGAACCTGGCGGCCATTGATGACTTTCTTGGCGGCGAACGCGGCCTCGGCCTTGTCCTGGTCGAGCACGAAGGTTTTGGTGCCGACGGTGAATGATTTTTGCATGGCTAACGCAGACGAAAAATTGGAGAAAGCGGTGTGGGTCCCGTGGTCTAGAGACGGCAGAAAGACCCTGGCGACACTAAGTTGCCAAAACTTCCTGACACGTTGTCGACCACCACAGGATGTGGATGCCCGGAACCTTGACCACAACTAATGGAAACCACCCCGGGGCCCGTCAATTAGATTAAAGGCGGTTTTTGCAAATTTTCCGTCACTTTTTTAGTGGACATCCCTGCAACAACTACGCGGCGGTGACCGGACCGCCCCCAAAAAGCCGGAAACGACTGTTTCTCCTCTGAAAACCACGCCAGGTCTGGGCTGAACGCGTGGGTTAAATATTTTCTTGACGCGAAATATTTTGAGTCGAGCGCGCTTTTGAGAGGGAAAATATTTTCGCGCCCACAAAAACAGAAATGAGCGTGCGGCATTTTCACCTGGGGGCCGCGTCACGGCGGTGGATGCTGGGGCATACGCGGGCGAGGTTCCTCCATCATAAAGCATGGGGGAGGACAGGCTGCCCGCACTCAAACCAACCATGCTCTGGAGAGCCACGACGACCCTTGCCCCGTGACAATTGGGCAATCCGGTTGCTGGGGGCACGGGGTCTGTCATTGGCCTCGGGGGCAGGGCTTGCAATCTCAGGTATCGGTCATGCAACCTGCGCGGCGGAGAAGAAAAGACGTTCTCCCTGGCGCGGACGCCTTGAGGTGAACCCTGGAGAGTATCCGACGGGACAGGGCGATGACTGCGGTTCAGACCGTGTGACTGGCCGCAATCGACAAAACAATCGGCTGCATGGCCTGAAAGGTCTGGACGATTTCAGGGACAGAGGGCACGCGGGCACCAGCAAATGCATGGACGAGACGGGGAGCAGTGATTTTTTCCCGCCCGAGCAGGAAGCGAATATCATGCAGGTCTTGCGGGTCGTTCCGCATCATTTTTGTGAGAATCAGGTCGATCCCTGAGGGCCGAACCAGTTCGATGTTGCGATAAGCGATATTCGGCCGGATGGGCACAAGCGCTTGGAGCCATTTGGTGGTCAACACCACTTGCTCGTCTGTGAAAAGGTGGGTCATGTAGAGACCGGTGGGCTCCAGTTCCTTGTTGGCCGCTTCCAGCGCGTCCCAGAACTGGCGGTCAGCCTCGATGCGCGTCATCTCCACCGCAGGGAGAAGCGCATCCACATCTTGCGTCACACCGAATTCCGCCGGGGCATCGGGATAGCCCAGAGCCAGGGCGGCACGCCCGAAAAGCACGATGCGCGTGGGTTGACGCAGGTGGCGATCCAGCGTGTGCAGAATCCGTTCGGGATTGTTCATGGGCTGGCGTGCAACCAGTCAGTGCGCGGGGTTCCGTGGCGGGTGATCCCGCTGTGGGAAACGAACCGGCTCCAGTGCGGGAGGCGGCCGGAAGAAACGGGGGGCGGTGAGCCCAAAAGCCGGAGCAGTTCGTGCCAGCGGGCCGCCTGCCCGGTGTCATGGGCGGTCCCGGCGCGGGCGATATGCGCGAGCGGGCGGCCCACCCGCTCGCGGCAGGCGACCAGGCTCAGCCGGGACAGGTCGCAGAGAGTGATGATCTGGGCGGCACAGCGGACGGCGAATGGTTCGAAGGGCTGGCTTCCGAGCAGGAGGAGCGCGACCAGCTCCTCATTGTTGATGGCGTCCATTCCCGGGTCGGTTTCGGCGGGGGGATGGACCGAGGCATAGTGCCGGGCCCCCCGGGCCACAGCCAGCCGCATGATTGAGGACAGGTCGGTCAAACCGTGGCGGCGGGCCTTGCGCTGCAAGAGGGAGCAGTGGGCCGTTTCGCCGATTTGTTGGGCCAGCGTGATCACGATCGGGGAAAAATGCGCGAGACGGGGGAAAACGCAACCCCGGCGGTAGTGTCCGTCCCGGCCGGCGGGCCGGGGCGAAGCTGGGCACCCGGTGTGCCCTGTTGATGCCTTCCTGTTGAATCCTGCTGGATTCACGGGATCAGTCGCGCAACCTTCGTTGCGGCTGAGCTGGCATCCCGGGGTTCGTCCACCGACCTACGTCGGGGTGTTTGTCCCGGGAACTCCGTGCTCCAAACACGGGCAGCACCGTTGCGGCCGCACTGTTGCCTGCTGCTACAGACCCGGTGTCCGTCCCGGCCGGTCGCCGGGCGGAGCTGGGCACCCGGTGTTTGTCCCGGCC
>LNEH01000030.1 GCA_001464505.1 Verrucomicrobia bacterium Ga0077533 | reverse complement strand
CGCGGGGCTCGCCGCCCGGTGTATGTCCTCGTTTCTTGCTCTGCAAAAACGAGGCATAAAAAAGGCGTTCTGCTGGAGAGCAGAACGCCGGGAGAATTTAGCAGGTAGTCTGCTTAGAAGAGCAGCTTGGCCGTGACCTGGATGCGCCAGCGGGACATGCCGTTGTCGATGCCGAAACCGACCGGGTCGGCGGTGTAGGTCGGGCGGATCTGGCCGGTCGCGGTGTAAGCGGTGGTCGCCGTCAGCGTGCGGGTGCGGAACACATCGTTCTGGATGAAGGGCGAAGTCTCGACGTAACCGAAGGTCTTCTTGCTGATGAAGGAGCCGAAGTTGATGAAGTCGAAGCCCAGCTGCAGCTTGGCGGAACCACGGATCGGGATGTCCTGCCGGAAGTTCAGGTCGAGTTTGTTGACCCACGGTTCGGTGAAGGTGTTCTTCGGGACGATCTGGCCAGCATACTTCGAGAGGCCGCTGGTGTCGAGGAAGGCGAAGAACAAGGTCTGCTGGGCGGTGGTCATGCCGGAGAAGTCGAACTTTGAGTCGCCCGGGCCGGTCGGGATCACCACCGTGTCGTTGAACGACACGCCGTCGCCGTTGAGGTCGCCGCCAAAGACGTAACTGTAGGGGTTGCCGGTGCGGCCCTCGTAGTAGAGGGACACCGTGGTGGGCATCTTCTTGATGAACTCAAACCGGCGGGTGAGGTTCAGCTGGATGCGATCCCGGATCTCGAAATCGGCCGTGCCTTCCTCGATGGCGTTCTGGTTGAAAATAACATTGCGGTTGAACTGGCCGCCGGCGGTGGTCTGGCCGTTGGCCTGGGCCTCGGTGGCGCGGCCCCGGGTATAGGCCAGGTTGAACGCCCAGTTGTTCTTCAACGGGCGATCCCAGGTCAAGCTAAGGTAGCTTGACTTGCCGACATCCGCGTTGCTCACGCGATAGAGGTTGGTGAAGGCGGGGAACAAGGCGTTGGCCTGGGTGCCGGGCGTGCCCGAGAAACGGGCGCGGCCGTCGAGAGCGAGAGCGCCAGCCAGCGGGCGAAGATTCTCATTGGTGGTGCGGAGACCCGAGGCCACCTTGCTGTAGACAAATTCCACGCTCAGGGTCGAATCGAGGAAGGGCAGCTTGCGGTCCACCGCCAGATTGCCGCGCCAGACCGCGGGGAGCTTGACGCCGTCGTCGTTGAAGGCGACTTCGCGGCGGAGGGTGGGGTTGTCCGTGCCGGTGCCGACCGCGGTTTCGGTGGAGGTGGGATCAAAGGACTGCAGGTAGGTCGTGTAGCTGGTGGGCAGCGGGCTAACCGTGTCGGTGGAAGCGCGGGAGAAGGTGCCGACGCCGGTATTGCCGAAGGAGTTCGAGAAGAACACCCAGGGCGAGCGACCGAGGAAATGGCCGACGCCACCACGCAGCTGGGTGGTGCGCGCTTCATCCAGCGCAAAGTTGAAGCCAAGGCGGGGCGAGAAGGTCTTTACGCCGTCGAGCGAACCGTCATTGCGGAAGCCGGTCGCGGTCAGAAAGGCCTGATTGAGGGCGGGCTTCAAGCCGGCCTCGGCAAACTCGTAGCGGGCACCGAAGTTGACGTTCAGGCGGTCACTCACGGTCCACTTGGCCTGGCCAAATACACCGGTGTAGCCGAACTCCGAGATATCGGCTAGCGGGCGGACGGCAGGGTCCACGAAATTTCGCGAGATGACGGCATTGGTATCGGCTAGGAAGTCACCCAGATTCCGGAAAGCCACCAAGCCAAACGAGCCGGCGCGGAACAGGTTGAGGAAGTCGGACCACTCGCGTTGGAAGCCGCCGGTGAAGACGAAGTTCTTCCAGAAATAGTCACCCGTGGCGGACAACTGCTGGTTGGTGACGTTGATCACGTTGCCATGGCGGAACTGTTCCGTGCCGGCGATGTAGGAACCGTTCGCGGTGGCAGAGTTATTGAGGAGGTCGGTGCCGCTCAAGCCGGCAATCAGGGTCAAGGGGGCCGTCGTCTTGCGCGGGGTCAGCTGGTCATCCGTGGTGTGGGTATACTTGATCTCGGTCTTGAAATCAGGGGTCCACTGGCTGAACAACTGGCCGGCGTAGGCTTCGCCGATGCGGCCCTGATCATAGAAATGGCCGTCCGGGGTGGCGCTGATGCCGCCGGCCACACCGTTGATGGTGAGAGTGCTGCCGAAGTTGCCAAACTGGGGCACCAAGCCGTCGGTCTTGGAATAACGGCCGCTGAGGCGATGCTTGGCCGAGATGTTCCAATCCAGCTTGGCCAGGATTTTCTTGTCGGTCTGGGTGTTGCTGGTGGCCCCGGTGACGGGATTGCCCCAGTTGATGGTCTTGCCGGCGGCGGTGGCGTATTGGTTCAGGCGGGCCAGGATCTGGGCCTCGACGCCGGCGGCCGGGGCAAAACGGAGGTCGCGGCCGGCGCTGATGCTCTCGTAATCCTCATAGTTGAGGAAGAAGAAGAGTTTGTCC
Source organism: Verrucomicrobia bacterium Ga0077533 (assembly GCA_001464505.1). Lineage (GTDB taxonomy): Bacteria > Verrucomicrobiota > Verrucomicrobiia > Opitutales > Opitutaceae > Lacunisphaera. The sequence continues at coordinate 3,831 of LNEH01000030.1, read as the reverse complement.
TTGATGATCGGGCCGCCGAGGGTGCCGCCCCAGGTGGTGCGCTGGAGCTTCGGCACGATTTTAGCGCCAGTGAGAGTGAGTTCACGGGCGTTGGGGCCCTGCAGATCGAAGCCTGCCAGTTCGTTGCCGCGGAAGTTGATATAGACCGAGCCGCGGAACTTGTTCGTGCCGCTCTTGGTCACCGCGTTGATGGTGGCACCGGTGAAGCCCGACAGGGTGACATCATAGGGGGAGATCTGGACGGAGAGTTGCTCGATGGTGTCAACCGACAGCGGGTTGAAGAACGCCGCGAGGCCGGTGGCGTTGAGGCCGAACACGTCGTTGGTCCGGTTGCCATCGATCATGATCGAGTTGAAGCGGTTGTTTTGGCCCACGGCGGTGATCTGGGATTCTTCACGGTCGCCAAACGTGGAGCGGAGTGTGACCAGGGGGTTGGCGCTGATCAAATCGGCAAAGGAGCGCTCAGAGGTGGGTTTGGCCGCGAGGCGATCACTGTTGAGGGTGGATCCGGCGCCACTGGCGGACGAGTCCAGGTCGTTGCGGGTGCCGCCGACGACGAATTTCTCAAGTTGGACGACCTCGGATTTGAGAGTAACGCCCACATCAATGTCGTTGCCCAGTTCGGCGATGATGTCGGTGATGACCTCGGCATTGTAGCCCTCGGCCTTCGCCGTGACCGTGTAGGGTCCGCCGACCGGGAGGCCGCGGAAGTTGAAACGGCCCGCGCTATTGGTCGTCGCGTTGAAAGTGGCGTTGGTCGGGGTATGCATGGCGGTGACGGATGCACCGGCAATGGCAGTGCCATCAGTGCCGCGAACGGTGCCGGTCATACCGGAGCTCACGAGCTGGGCGGAGGCGTTGGGCAAAAGTGTCAGGGTCAGGGCCGTGACGACTGCGAGGGCAAACGATTTCAGGAACGATTTGTGCATGGTGAAAATGCAGTTGGTGTTAAGTTTTCAGGTAGGTGACCTGAAGTGGGATTGGCGAAGCGAACGCTTCTCGAATGATTGAGTCAAGCCTTCAACCCCAGCCAAACCCCCGGGTGGACGGAAGTTTCAGACCTGTAACCGGGCGGCATGATTCCGGGGGAAACCAGGCCGGCCACCGTTGGCGCGAAAATACAGTTTCCTTCCGTAATATTACGCCTTCCTATCGCAAGCTGTGAACGCTTCCCTGCCGAACAGTGCCTACACTCGCCGGATGCGTTGGCTGGCGGGCGGGGTTCTGATTTTGGCCGCATGCGCGGCTTACCAAAACAGCCTCGGGGGGCCGTTCGTTTTCGACGACGTGTCCGCCATCGCGGATAATCCCTCGATCCGCCGGCTTTGGCCGCTTGGCCCGGTGCTGCTGCCCGAGGTTGACGGGGGCTTGACCGTCAGCGGCCGCCCATTGGTCAACCTCAGTCTGGCGGTCAATTACGCCCTGGGCCGCGAGTCGGTGCAGGGCTACCATCTGGCCAACCTGCTTATCCATGCTCTGGCGGGATTGACGCTGTTCGGGGTCGTGCGGCGGACGGTGGCCGAAACTGTAGGGCGGGGGCACCGCACCCCGCCAAATTCGACCGGGAGGCGGGATCAGGCGATCCCGCCCTACAGGGCGGATGCCGATGCTCTGGCGTTCTTCACCGCCTTGCTCTGGCTGTTGCACCCGATGCAGACGGCATCCGTCACCTACGTGGTGCAGCGGGCTGAAGCGCTCATGGGGTTATGCTACCTGCTGACGCTATATGCGTTCATTCGGGCGGTGGAGGCGCAGACTGTAGGGCGGGATCGCCTGACCCCGCCAGCGGATGAATCAAGGCGGGATCAGCGATCCCGCCCTACAGTAATCGCATGGTTAACAATGTCGTTTATCGCCTGCCTGCTCGGCATGGCGGCCAAGGAGGTCATGGTGTCGGCCCCGCTGATGGTTTTTCTCTATGACCGCACTTTCGTGGCCGGGAGTTTCGGTGAAGCCTGGCGCCGCCGCTGGCGTTATTACCTTGGGCTGGCGGGCACGTGGATTCTGCTGGTCTGGCTGGTGGCGGGCACGACTGGGCGTGGCGGCACGGCTGGTTTTGGCACGGCAGTCGGCCCGTGGTTCTATCTGCTGACCCAGTGTCAGGCGATCGTGCGTTATCTGGGACTGGTGTTTTGGCCACAGCCATTGGTGTTTGACTACGGCACGGCGACCGTCGGGCATTTGGGTGAAGTCTGGCCGCAGGCGTTGCTGCTGGTGACGCTCGCAGCCGGCACGTTGTGGGCGGTGGCGCGGCGGCCGGTATGGGGCTTCGCCGGTGCGTGTTTTTTTCTCATCCTGGGGCCAAGCTCCAGCATCGTGCCCGTGGCCTCGCAAACCATGGCGGAACACCGGATGTATCTGCCGCTGATCGTGCCGGTGATGCTGACAGTTGCCGGGCTTTACGTCTGGTTGGGGCGGCGCGGCTTCCTCGTCTGCGGCGTGCTGGCCGCTAGTTGTGGCGGGCTCACACTTCTGCGCAATGCCGACTATCGCAGCGAGCTGGCGTTGTGGTCTGATACCGTGGCGAAGCGGCCAACGAACGGTCGCGCCCACAATAATCTGGGCAAGGCCGTCTTCGCGGCGGGGCGGCCCACCGAGGCGGTGGCACATTATCAGGAAGCCATCCGACTCCAGCCCGCCGCGCCCGAACCTTATTACAACCTTGGGCTGGCGCTCGCGCGCTTGAACCGGTCCGACGAGGCGATCAATCACTATCGGGAAGCCTTGCGGCGACAGCCCGAGTATCCCGAAGCACATAACAATCTGGGCAATTCCCTTTTGGCGGCCGGTCGGCTGGATGAAGCGGGGGCACACTACGAAGAAGCACTGCGGCTAAAACCGGGTTGGGCTGAGGCCCACAGCAACCTCGCCAACGTGCGGCTCGAACAGGGACGCACGACCGAAGCCATCCAGCGCGGTGAGGAAGCCGTGCGACTGGATCCCGGTTACGCTGCCGGCCACTACAACCTGGGCAACGCGCTGGTGCAGGCCGGCCGGCTGCCGTTGGCACTGACCCATTACGAAGCGGCGCTGCGCCTGAGACCTGATTACGCCGATGTCGCCAACAATCTCGGCAACGTCCTGGTCGAACTCGGCCGCCTGCCCGAGGCCATTTCCCGCTACGAGCGGGCCTTGCAGCTCAAGCCCGATTACGCCGACGCGCGTCGCAACCTGGCGGCGGTGCTCGCTCACCTGGGGCGCGGGCCCGAAGCCATCGCGCACCTCCGCGTCCTGGTGCAATTGCTTCCCGACGATCAGGAGGCCCGCCAGGAGCTGGCCCGGCTGCAGGCGCTGGCGTCGCCCTGATTTTCCAACGTCCGATGTCCACGGCCTACGCGCGGCGGAATGCCTACGAACAGGGCCAGGTCGCGACGCTCACGATGGATGAGCTGAAAAAGTCGATCCGGCGCCGCAAATGATCAGCAAGCCGGTGGTCGCGTTGGAGCAGGTCGGCGAGGACGTGCAACTCGCCTATGATTTTTTAGGCTCCTCGCTGTTTTCAGTGGGTTGCCCTGAAACCCAACCTCCGGAAGTTTTGGAACCACTAATCAGTTTCGCCAATGGGCGAAACTTTGCTTCACCCCTCCGACTGATCGTCTCCGGGATTAGTTCTTGGGGTCTGCTAATCGCAGACCTGGCAAAACGGCCTGCGATTAGCAGGCCCCCGAAACCCCATGGCGGCGACGATTAGTCGCCGCACGCCTCCAAGGATTCATCCGTTGATGAATCCCATTAGCCCGGATATTTCACACGGGGATCGCGTGAGCGGGAATCGGGCGACTTTGGGGTGGTTTTCCCCGGCGGACTGACTCGAACGCACCGGTCGGAGGT
>LNEH01000029.1 GCA_001464505.1 Verrucomicrobia bacterium Ga0077533 | reverse complement strand
TAGAAGATGGTCTTTTTAAAATCGATATTCTCAGTCAAGACATGCCGTGCGATCTTGTCGTCGATCAGGGATAGGAAGGGATGACCGGTATTGTTGGACCAGAAGGATCCCCATGGAGGAAAAGTGAGCAAAATGCTTTTTTTTCGCTCAGGAACTATGAATGCATTAGGAACCAGTGCCATCTGCATTGGCATCAGGGTGTTCGTGGCACAATAACACCTTATCTGCTTCAGAACGGAAGTCAGGCTATCCCTTTTAGTAGGTTTATTGGCTAAAATACCAATGCCGCCATCTGCATTGCCTAAGAAGGATATCAGCCAATCGAGATTCTTCTTAGCTGTCGCAAGGTTACGGGAGGAGTTGTTTGAATTGATACCAGAGATGGCGAGGTAGACTTCGGTCATCTTCCCAAAAACCAAGTCGAAGATAAGGACATTTCGCCCAATTTTGCAGCCTAAGACATCGGAATAGAAGGAGTTGACCTGCCGTATGCCCTTTTTCTGAAGCGCGAGGTATTCTATGACAGATTTTCGGATTTGCTTGGGCTCATAAAAAAACATGGCCGGATTCCCAAAGGCAGTTCCAAGTAGACCGGGAACGGCTAACGGAGATTCTATGGCGAGTTTGGCCCAATAAACACAGAGAAGTTGTCTTGCCAGTCGATCGATCAGGAATGCTTGGATGTTATTCGGAACTAGCTCTTGGATGGCCTTGATGACCGCAACTTCATCCGCAGGGTAGCCTTGGGTCTTCTCAGGCGGGAGCAATGTGCGACTAGGATTCACCGCATGCTTCTGGAGGAGCTGGTGAAGAAGGGTCAGGTAATTGCGGAAGGCGGTCCGTTGGTTCCAATTATCTTCGGCGAAAAGCAGCTTAAAATTATTCTGATAGAGGTGGTTTTTATCTTGGGCCAACATCTTGGCCTCCTCTGTCATCAGGCTCCAAATACCGAACAGGCAGTCTATAAACTCGAAGAACGACGATGCTCGTTGCAGTCGGTTGGCCTGCTCCTGCCAAGCAGCAGCTTGGATTGCGATAGTAGCATTTGCCGGGGAATTTGACGGCGATTGTTTCGGTTGCGTAGAGGAGCGCGAGGAGGACATGACAAAAGAATGCTATTTAGCCAAAAGCCGCGGACGACTGGGAAATTCGTCTGCGGCCCGTTTGATAGAGAAGAGTATTATTTCAGCCGGACAGCAAGCCGGCAGGTAATACAGCATCTGGACTGTAAAATTCAGATCATATCGAGCCGCTCTGTAACAGCGCTAGGTGGCGCTGCAGACTTGGCTATGTCAGCCCAATCTACTTTGAATCCCAACTGAACTAAGCCTCCCTCGAATCACTGTCCGTCAAATCAGGGCAACCTCAGCCTTCTCTGAAAGAAGGCCGTCAAGGAGCAAAGCACGGCCGTTGTGAAGATGCGGGATCACCATTCTCTTAGTGGCGGGCTTTCGGCCCGGGCGCACAGGGTAGTTAATCAGATCCCCGGCTCTCCACACTGACCCTAGACGCAGCGGGTGAACGCTCGTCAGTCTTTGGACGGAGCAACCGGGGACAAAGTGAGTTTGGGCGGATTGGGGCAAAAGTCACGCCCGTCATGCAGGAGCTGCCAGGCGATGCGGCACATGCGCCGGGCGATGATGGTGATGGCGGTGTTGGCTTTCTTGCCCCGGCGGCGGTGCCTGGTGTAGATATCGCCAAAATAACTGGAGCAGCCGACGGCCACCCAGGCGGCCTCGATGAAGGCCCACTTGAGCCAGCGGTTGGCGAAGGGCAGCATCCGGCCGTGGCTGGTCTTGCCGCCCGAGCTGTGGGTGGTGGGCACCAGGCCGGCGTAGCAGCAGAGTTTGTCGGCCCGGGCAAAGCGGGCAATGCCGTCGATCTCGGCCGCCATCACCGCCGCGAGGATCGGGCCGACCCCGGGCAGGGATTGGAGCCGGGCGGTGGCGGCATCGGCGGTGTTGGTGGCGCTGATCTGGCCTTCGAGTTCCTTGATGACCGTGCCGAGCTGCTCCAGCGTGGCGAGATCCTGTTTGAGCAACGTGGCGTCGGGCTCGGCCAGAGTCAGGGTGCGCAGCCAGTGCAGGCCTTTTTTGCCGAACTGATCGCTGAAGACGGGCCGGGCCAGGTTGCGCTGCCGGGCGATGAGGGTGTGCACGCGGTTGCGGACCATGGTGCGCACCCGGGCGAGGAAGAGCCGCTGGCGGATGACGTGCTTGCGCGCGCGGTTGGCCGGATCCGGCGCATGGACGGTGGCCAGCAGGTTGCCCCGCAGCAGCGTGGCGAGCGCGCGGGCGTCGAGCTTGTCGGTCTTGATCTGCGCGTCGGCGATGAGCCGGGTCTTGAACGGGTGCGCGAGCACCACGTCCTCGACACGGTCGATCCCGCCGAGCTCGTCGTAGAGCCAGCCCCAGTTCCAGCAGGCCTCCACGACAACGCGGCTGGGCTCCGGCAGGCTCTGGAAGTAAGCCGCGAAGGCGGCGGGATCGTTCTGGTCGATGCGGGCCTCGCGGACGCGAGCGCCGGTGGCGTCCTGCGTGGACACCACGGAGTATTTCTTGTGATAGTCGATTCCGGTGTAGAGCATAGGGCGTCCAGTGTAGCACACGCGCTACCGGACGCCTTTCATGCTACCTGACCCCTTTGTTGATCGTCTCCCCAAAGCTAGGTTGGGACATCAAACGCCAATATCGTAACGGTCAGGTGCTGTTTCGAGTCGCTAGAACTACGAACGATAAAGCGGAACCCGGTTGTCTTACTATAACTCTCGGTTCGGATATACTGTGGATGCTTTGAGAATATTCCTGGGATTTGCGCGACGACGGCAGAGAAATCTTTATTGCGATTGAAAAGGAGAATTGCCGCTTTCGTTTCACGCCAAGTGAGATAACTAAGCAATTGATCTATAGCCTCTGTAAGACTCTGGGCGCCTTTCCAGAACTTGCACTCTGCGATGAAGAGAATGCGGTCACCATGCTTTACTAGAATGTCAGTTTTTCCGGCCGCGTTAAACGTTTCACCGGAAGTCTTTCCTTGGAATTTCCCATTGAGCGGTATCAAAAACTGCATTCGCAAAGACTCTTCATCCAAATTAGTGAAGGCTGAAGGACATCGTTCCATCGTGACACTCATGTCGGCGAGGGTATCAAGAATCTCTTCGTAGATCGCATTATCGAGCACTGGGTCTGGCTTTGATAACGCGCGCGGTTGTGCGGCGGGTAAAGGCGGCACGACCTGCTTTGGCTTGATTGGTAGTGTGTATGATGTCGGTGGATCTCCACGGCGACGCACTGCAAATCCAAGACCGGCCACTAAATCTTTGTCGGCGGTGAGCTTCGCGCGTCGAGCCGAGACATGCTGCTGCACAAGTGCTGCACTCGCAGCATTCCACGCATCAATAGCGGTTCTCTGCCATTCCAGATATTGTTTTATCCTACTAATTTGATTCTGCAGCTCACGTTTGAGTGCTTCGGCGTCGCGATCTTCGCGGTGAAAAATAAATACAAGGTTATGGCCTTCGACGTCGGCGCAGGGTGGATTCAGGCTCCTCTGTGAAGGGCAGCATTTGAGTAGAACTGCATCACCTTCGAATGGTAATTCGAACCGAAATTGGAGCATTATTCGTGTGTAATTTCTGCCCCAATCATGACTGAATTGTTCTACTTCGACTTCATGAGGTTCGATGAGCACTAATTTATCCTCATGAAGCTCAATTGGGTTGATTCTAAATTCTCCTATAAAGTGGGCACAAATCTGCGAATCGTCCGCTGGGAGCAACTGCGCGGGTTGTAAGCTATCGATCTGAGACAGCAATTTTCTCTGATGACCATCTATTGAGGAGCCAAGCTCACTGTTGTGGAAGAGAAGGTTTTGCGTTCTCATTTGGGATGAAAAAGGCCGCGGTGACTTGCGTCACCAGCGGCCCGTAAGTTTTAGAACTGTGAGGTAAGTTTACTGGTAGGCTTCACAGGTCTCGTCATTGCGTAGGTCTTTTGGAAAAGCACAACCCGGTTGGTGTTCGTGCCTTTGGTGTTGTTGCTCACACCCCAGCAGTTGGCGGTCTTGGTGAATTGCTGGCTGTTGATGAGCAGCAACACTGGTTCTAGCCCAGCGGCGCGGCCGGCGGCGAGGGCCTGATCTTCCAGCCGCACTTTGCCGTTTCGGACCTCGCCGACTTCAAAGGCGATGTGGCCACCCGGGCGCAGCACTCGGTGCAGCTCGCGGAAGGTGTGGGTCATGGCGGCAGTCCAGTCGGCCAGATTACGGAGATGCAAAATGGACACCGCATCAGGATCAATGCCGCAGAACCAAGAGCGCAGCCAGTTGTCTTGGGCATAATCCACGGTGTCGAGGAACGGGGGCGAAGTGACGACGAGGTCGACGGAGTCATTGGCAAGCTGCGGAGTGGTGTCGCAAGATTGGGTGAGGAGGAGAGGAGCGGGGAACAGGGAGCGAGGATAGGGGAGTTCGGATAGCAACTGTCGGCTCTTTTTGAGGATCAGGCTGGGCACGTCACGTTTCTCGGGCTTCTGGCCACGCTTGGCATTAATGCGCTTCTGCGACGCGACAGAGACGGCCTGATTGGGCGGCAAGGTGTAAACCGAGAAGAAACCGGGCGAGTGGCCGGTCAGACGGTTGGTCGCCACCATCTGAATCCACCGATCGACGTGGTCGGCGTTTCCCGAAGTGATGCGCTTGAGCAGGTAATGGCGGAGGGCGGTAAGCTGGCGCAGGGTGGAGAGATGATAGAACACGCGCAGGTCTGTCCGGACATTTCGTTGCCACGTGAAATCAATCGAGTTCAGCCGGGCGGCCACCTCTTGAACCGTGGGCGGCGTCAGGCGTGGGACTGTGAAGACGCGGCTGAGCGGATTGACATCGCATCCGGCAACACAACGACCGAGCAAGGAGCCCTCCACCAGCGTGGTG
>LNEH01000028.1 GCA_001464505.1 Verrucomicrobia bacterium Ga0077533 | reverse complement strand
GGTAGGTGGCGCGTCGAGCATGGGTTGAATTTCCCGGGCAGGCTGAATGGCCCCCCAAGGTTTGGCAATCCGAAGCTTGGTCCGAAAGTCGCCGCCCCGCCAGTAACTTGCTAAATAAACGTTATTTTGCCGCCCCGCCGCACTTCTCAGGCAACAGCGGACTCCGGCAGGAACGGCCGGGTATTGGCCGGTTGGTTTTGACGAGGAACCGCCAATAGGGTTTCGGCCTGAAGGTCACAGCTGGTCATCCGCCCGTTGGACAAGGTCACCACCTGATCGGCGATGGCGAGCACGGCGGGCGAATGCGCGGCAATCACGATTGTGCGGCCGGCATCGCGCAGCCTTTGCAGGAGGTGCAGCAATGTTTCCTCGGATTTTGCATCCAGCGCCGAGCTGGGCTCATCAAGCAGCAGAATCGGCGCATCAAGGTAGAGGGCGCGGGCAAGGGCCAGCCGCTGCCGCTGGCCGCCGGAGAGATTCGCGCCGTTCTCATTCAGGTGCGTGAAGAAACCCTGGGGCAGCGTCTCGATGAATTCCAGCACACCCACCTCCCGGCAGATCCGCAGGACGCGCTCCATGTCAGGCTGGTAGTCCCCCGGGGCGAGGTTATCCAACACGGTGCCGGAAAGCAGGTGGGTCTGCTGGGGCACGACGGTCAGATGCCGGCGCAGACTGGCGAGCCGGAAATACTGGACGTCAACCTCTCCGATCAGGATGCGGCCTTTCTCCGGCAGATAGAGCCGCTGGAGCAGGGCAAGCAGGGTGCTCTTGCCGCAGCCGGACTCGCCCACCAGCGTCGTGATTTTTCCGGCCGGCAGGGTCAGGGATATGTCCTGCAGCGTGGGCAAGCGGCCCGCGTGTTTGAAGCTCACTCTTTCCAGCCGGATGTCGCGCGCGTGCGACGGGGTGAACTCGACCAGGCCCTGGTCTTTCTCCAGCTCCAGATCCATAAGTTCAAAGAGCCGGTCGGTGGCGATAAGGGTTTCCTGGATGGAGGTGTTGAGCCCGATCAGCGTGGCAATCGGGCCGGTCAGGTATCCCGCCAGGGTGTAACACGACATGAGCTGGCCGGGGGTCAGGCCGGCATCCAGCACGAGGTCCGCTCCAAGCCAGAGCAGGCCGATCAGATAAACCTGGGTGATGAGCGTGCTGGCAGTGCCGCTGCCCACCCCCATGAGGGAGGAGCGCCACACGGTCTTCATCAACCGGACGAGGCGGGTTTCCGTGCGCAGGGTGGCTTGCTCCTCCAGTTGGAAACGGCGGATCACGGGTTGGGCGTTGAGCGATTCCACGAGCTGGGCGCTGAAATCCGCGCTGCGCTCCATGAGCTGGCGCTGGTAGAGCTTGTTGCGCCGGTCCACCAGCCAGTAGATGACGACGTTAAAGGGCAGGAGCGCCAACGAGAGCAGCGCCAGCTTCCATGACCAGAGGAACATCGCGCCGAGCGAGAACACCAGGATCATGGGATTCAGCAGCAGGCTGAGCAGCGAGCTGTTGAGGAAGTTGCGGATCTTCACGGCGTCGCCCACCCGCGAGGTGATTTCGCCGACGCGCATGGTGTCGAAAAACGCCTGCGGCAGCCGCAGCAGGTGGCGATAGTAGGCCAGCATAATCGTGGTGTCGATCCGCTGCGCCGTGCGGAGGGACAACAGTGCCTGGAACCAGCCGAGCACGAGTTTGAAGCTGAGGACTGCCAGCATGGCCACGCCCAGCAGGTTCAGGAGCTGCCGGTTGCCGTCGGGAATAACGTGATCGACGATCTTCTGGACATAGACCGCCATCGCCAGGCCGAGGATGGTTGTGACGATGGCGCCGACAAACGCCTGCGTGAGCACCGCTTTGTGCGGCTGGAGCAGATTCCACAGCCGCTGCCACGGGGAGACGGTATGGTCGCCCGGCTGGAAACTGTCACCGGGGGCCAACAGGATGAGCACGCCGGTCCAGACGGATCTGAATTTATCGTGCGACCACTTCTCCACGCGGCCGATGGCCGGGTCCATCACCTTGGCGTGTTTCTGTGTCCACTCGACGAGGACGACGTAGTGGAGGAGCTTCTTGTCAATCAGGCAGTGGGCGATGGCCGGCAGCGGCACAGTTGGCAGCGCCTCGGCGGCGCCCTTGACGCCCTTGGCCGTGAAACCCAGTTGCCGCGCCGCTTCGACCATACCGAGCGCCGTGGAGCCCTTCTGGCCGGTGCCCGCCAACTGCCGCAGCCGGGCAATGGGGAAAACCTTCCGGTAATGCGCCGCGACGCAGCCGAGGCACGCCGCCCCGCAGTCGGTGATGTCGCGTTGTTTGAAAACCAACATTGCCACAATCTTACCAGTAAGCTCAGTTGTAAGTGCGTGGTGGAGGCATCACAGTCGGTGCATTTGCCTTTATGGAGAGCACTGGGGAAACTTCAGGATATATACGCGAGCGCCACACTGAGAGGAAGGCCAACGACATTGGTGAGACTATGCACTGCCGACGCGATAAACCATGCCCTATCCAACGACGGTTTTTCATGCGTCATTAAGATCACGGTGAAGCAATAGAACGGCCACGCATGAACCATGCCAATCCACGCGAAGGGTCCGCGGCAATGCAGGATTCCAAACAGCAGACCCGAAGCCAACGGAATGAGAGCCTCCGGCAATCGCATTCTCCTTAGCAACCAAATCGGTATTAGCGTAAAGCCCGTTTCTACCAATGGCGAAATCAGCAGAATATCGGCTAATCCGATCATGAAGCCGACCCTCGGATGGCCGGGAATCGGCCATGAATAGACAAGCGAGTGCAAATCCAAGTGCAAATAATCAAAAACAACTGCGGCAGTTATAACTACAGCAACGGGGGTAATTGAGATCAGTGCAGCGGTGACGACATAGCGGCCAATAGGCATTTCCTTCTGAGACAGGAGCTGGTATGGAATTTTGAGCAATGGCCAAAAGCAGGGATATGGATTTTTCATTTAAGGAAAGATATACGATCTAGGGCTGGTTCAGATTGTCCCGATCATTCGTTGCGTTTGAGATTCGTGGCGCCGGTTGATTCTAAAGCGAGTTTGGTTTGGCCTTCGTCTCCGCCTGCGGGCAGAGGCACCCAATCCGGACATTCAGATTGGGTGCCAAGGGACGGGTCGCGACCAGGCATGTGCGGTCGCGCTTCTCAAGTATTACTCGAGCAAGCTGCCAAACGCCCAAAGCCAACCGCCAGCGCTTGCGACACCCAAGCCAAACACTTGAAGGACTGGATTGCTTGAATTCGCATGGGTGAATCCGTCTGACGCAAGTTGTGCGCCAAAAACAGTAAGCGCCCCGTCGCCACCGTTGATCTGTGACATTTCGTGTTCGTTCAGTTCTTTCATTTCGTTTTTCATGTTATTGTTTTGGTTTATCCCCGGCGGAATTGCCGAGGAAATTGTTCAGTCCGCCTGCTGGCCGTTATACAGGCCGAGCCATTGGGGGCGGTGAGCCCACCAGGCGAGGAAGTCAGCGATGGCTTGCTCGGATGCCGCTTGTGCTGGATTCCAGCCAGGCCCCATGTTAAGCGGCTCAATTTCGCCGCCGGTGATTTCGAGCAGATCAGTTTCAGTCAGTGTTTTCATGTTTTTTGGTTTGTGCCCCGGCGGAATTGCCGGGGAAAGGGGTTTAACCATGAGTGGTAGGCGGAGTATGACGTAGCTGCTCATTTCTTCTCCGGCGCCGGGGGTCTGACGTCGGAGTCGAGGATTTCCAACTCGCCGAGTTTTACGGAGGCGCGGGCGTCGGTGAACATCTGCAACCCGCGCGTGGTCTCGCCGAAATACGGCGTGGCGACCCGCAGCATGGTGCCCAACACCTCGGAGAAATTCCGATGATCCTCCCGGGGCAGGGCCACGAAGGTGGTCCAGCGTCGCTGGGCCCGCGACTGTTTCTCGAGCAAGTCCTGGGAGCCGAAAGCGTCCAATACCAGCAGGAAGAAATCGCGCGTGCTGTCGTAGCCGCTGAATTGCACGCCGACCTGAGAGGCGGCACCCACGCTGGCGGAAGCCCCGGTATTCTGGGCCTGGATGGCGCCGGCCAAAGCGTCGTCGTTGCCGCCGGAGCGGTGCTCCCAGGCGGCTTGGGCCCCGCCGACGGTGAGAGGCGATAGATGCCGGTCCACCAAACCCTGTCGCCAGCTCAGATTGTCCACCCGGACGGTCGGTTCGCGCCAGCGCCGGCCACCGCTGCTGATCCGGAGGATGAGTTCGATTTTGTTCGGCTGGGCGATGCGACCCTGAACGTCGGCAGCGTTACGGTAGCCTTTCTGGGCCAGAGCCATCGCCAGCTGGCGGCAAACCACATCGTAGGGCACATCGCTCTCATACAGTTCCCCGGGGGCGAAAACATATGACTGGGGAGTGGCGAGCGGCCCGGCTGCAAGCGCCACGGGATTGACCTGCGGTTTATCCGCCGCCAACCGCCGTAGCTCCTCGCGCGGCGTCCCGGCATAGTTGGCCGAGGAGACCGAGACCGGCAGGGCGGGGGCGGGGCGGTTGGCCGGGGCTGCCACCAAGTTTAACAAGCCGCCGAGCACGGACAGGATGAGGAGGAGCTTCTGATAGTAGTGCATGGAGAAACAACTGGTGTTCAAAGTGTGGTATGGGCAGCGCCCAGCGGATCGAGCCAGGCGCTGACGTCCTCGTAGAGGAGCTGGAAGACACTGCGGCGGGCGACGAGGAAGCGGGCGGAGAGCGTCAGGCCTTTTTTGAGGTCGCCGCGCAGGCCGTTGGGCAGGGCGAGGAAGGTGGCGGCCGGTCGGACGAGAACCTTGAAGCTGCCGGGGGCAACATTCCGATTGGTGGTGCCGGAGGCGGCACTGCCCATCAGGTCGCCGCTGATGGAGGTTACCGTGCCGTCGAGCGTGCCCCATTGGGTGTAAGGATAGGCGTCGATCTGCAGCCGGGCTGGTTGCCCCATCCGCACCAGGCCGATGTCGCGCGGCGAGACATAGGTCTCCACCTGCAAGGTATCTTCGGGCGAGACCGCACCGAGTGATTGCCCGGCGGCCACAAATCCACCCGCACTCCAGCCGCTGAAGCCCACGAGCACACCGTCCGCCGGGGCGCGCAGGGTGTATTGCGTCTGCTCCTCCGCCAACCGCTGCGCTTCCGAGACCAGACCGGATTGGACCGTCTGCTCCTCGCGCAACTTCGCTTGCCAGCGAGCCAGGGCCTGTTCGACGAGCAGCCGGGATTCCGCCTGAAGCCGCTCCGCCTCGTAACGGGCCTGGTCGAGTTCCTGCCGGGTGGCGATGCCTTTGGCCGCGAGGGTGGTGTAGCGGGCGAGCTCGTTTCCCGCCTTGGCCTCCGCCAAACGGAAGGACTCCAGTTGGGCGAGGTATTGGGCATGGTCCTGCCGCAGCGTGGCCGTTTGAAAGACGGCCACGGATGGCACGGATCGGACGGATGAGACCGCGGGCTTTCCATCCGTGGTTTCTGCGGAATCCGCGGTAAAATTCTTCAGGGTCGATTCCTGCCGCAACGTGGGAGACTGATTCTGAAACGCGGAGGTCGCGGAGAGCGCGGAGAAATTTGCCGCCCGGCGGTTTGACCCCTCGGCGCTCTCTGGGTCCTCTGCGTTGATGATCCGGTTCAGATCGGCGATGAGGGCGGCGTGTTCGTGCCACAGCGCCTGATTGCGTGAACGACGTTCCTCCAGATCGCGCGAGCGGAGCACGAGCAGCGGCTGGCCGGAAAGCACGCGGTCGTTCTCATGCGCCAGCACTTCGGCGATGTGGCCGGACACCGCCGGCCTGAGGTCGGTGCGTTCCGTGGTGGGGCGGACCAGCCCCGGGGCCCGCACCGAGACATCGACCTTGATTAGCGGCAGGCTGGCTATTGCGCCGACCACGCCCGCCAGCACCAGCCAATAGGTCCAAGGCCGCTGCGGGCCATGCTCGGCATACAGGCTCTCGACCGTGTGCTGCGCGAGTTGCGCGGGCAACAGGGACGGCGAGGCGGGTGATGCGAGCTGGGCGGACATGCGCTGGCGGGATGCCAGTGACCCTGCCCCTCGCCCGGCCTCTGCCAAGCTGTTTGCCGTAATTTTTCCGTAAGCGACGCGACGATCGTTTCCGAAAACTAGAGGTTATCCGAAAACCTGAGTTGTTGCGTAGGGGCGCAGTCTTGCTGCGCCCAAGGATGATCACACTCGAGCGGGCGCAGCAATACTGCGCCCCTACCATCGATCCTATCATGCCTTGGGATTGGGTTTCCGGATAGCCTCTAGGCCGACCGGGATTGCGATGCCCGTCCGGCCGAGGGCGGGACGTAACAATAGCCGGTCTTCTGCGTGACCCGGATCATGGCCCGCAGGTTGAGGCCGAGCTTGCGAAAGGAGGCAGCCAGCTTGCCCAGCAGAACCCGCAGGTTGGCCGAGTCGCCGGAGAAGGCGCGGTTGAAGAGTTCGCTGTAGAGAAAAGCATAAGTGATTGTCTTGCCGGGCGACTCGGCCAAGAGGCGGGCCAACTCAATCTCACGGGGCGAAACATGGACAGATTTCCCACCGAAGCTCATCTCCAGCTGATCGGGACTGACTAGTGCGCCGGCTAGGTTGAATTGCTCCGATGGCATTGGCCGGGGGTTCCGGGTTGAAGCGTGATGCAGGAATTTGGCGAGATACTCCATCAGCACATCGGGGCGCAGCGGATCCCGTATCACGCAATCGGCACCGATGGAAAGCTGCCGGGCTTCCTGTTTCTGGGTGAAGTCCGCCGGCGCGAGAACGATCACGCGCGGGCCAGACCGAGGCTCCGACTGGGATAACAAAGTGAAGATGTCGTCAGAATAGCCATCAACGAGGCGGTCACGCGTGAGAACCACAGCCGGGTGCATGTTTCGGAGCTGCTTCCTGAACTGCCGGACAGAGGTGCAGGAGCAGGCGGACCAGCCCTTGCTCTCGGCGAGGGAGAGCAGAGCGGCGGCCTCCCGCGAACTATGGGCAACGATGATGATCACAGGGTAAGGCGCTGAATGGACCTAGAAAACGCAGTTTAATACCATTTACTCATTGGATTCGGATGGCGGAGCGGCCCGCTCCGCCGTGGGCGGCGCACCGGGCCGGTGCGCCCTACCGCGCTGCTGCGCTAAAGTCTCAAATTATCCCGTAATTGGTATAAACACAGAGTTCGCAGAGAGCTCGGAAGGGGATGCTGATATGCCAAGTCAATTGGACATTCACTTGGCAGGTGAGCATCAGTCCTCACCACGGAAGTTTCCAGTCCTCTGATTTTGAGTCTTTTGCCTGCCGGCCATAGGCTCTGCGACGGCTGGTGCTTTTGGCTGATGTCGCCTTCGGCTCGGTTGTGGCCATTCCTTCTGTGGAATTTAGGATGAAAGTGGCACGAGCGGTTTTGAGTCGCGATGATCATGTAAACAGGTTCACGTTGGCAGGGCGAGAACCAGCTCAAAGCGCTCAAAGGCCGGGGCCACGGCAAAGCCCAGCATGCCCTTGCAACGGGTTAAACCATGCAGCAACCCGCGGCTAGGCAGCCGGATGCGGCTGGAAGGGGCAGCCTCAAGCCAGTCCTTGATCTGGTTATGGTCGAGCGCTACCGCACTGGCCCGAACCCTGAGCAAGATGCCCGGACTGCTGTGCGCTGACTGCCGCCGGTTAACCCACACGAAGCCTTGGGCGTGGGGGTCGCGGGAGGCTGTATCTAAGCGCGCCACCCCCTCGACCCGCACCTGCACGGTTGAGCGTGGCGGGGCGAGTTCCAGGGCCACCCCCAAGGCGGGAATCAGGAGAAGGAGAAATTCGATGCCCGAAAGACCGTGGATGATCGCGTTGGGTTCAGCGGATACGACATCGACTAATTTCTGCTCCTGCTCGGCCCTGGTCCACCGCTGGCAGATGCTGATGGCGTGGTTCAGACACCCGCCAAGATGCGCGGGCGAGGTGTCCCGATTGGCGTAGGCGGAGTTAAAGAATCCCTCGGTGATACTGGTGGCGGCTTCGGCGGTCTTCGCGGCTTCCTGCAGGCTGCGGTAAATCGACCCGAGGCTGGCATCCTGTTTCTCCCGGGCGGCCAGGGAACGGGTGGCACTCGCCAGCAGCGCATGGATCGTGGTGAGCAGATTGGCGGACTGCAGCAGGGCATCGCGTGCCGACTCCGAGGCGGTGAATTCGATGTCCCGTTCAATCCGGGCAACGTCCAGATCCTGAGCCAGTGCGCCGGAGTCCCGGACCAAGGACAGCTCGCGCCGACGGAGTTTGGTTCGCTGAATCCATTCGGGGATGCGCCTTTCGAATCCGGCGCGATCAGGCAGCGGCTTGGGCAGGAAATCGTAGATCTGCAGCGGAATGGCGCGGCGCAGATTCTCCTCCGTGCCGTGGCCGCTCAGAACGACATAGCCCAAACCCGGATCAATCTGGCGGGCTTGCTCGATAAATTCCAATCCGTCCATCCCGGGCATGTGGATGTCCACCAGGCAAAGATCAAAGGATTCCTGGCGAAGCCGCGCGAGGGCAGCCTGCGGATCGGAGCAGGCGACCAGTTCACCGATGTTGGCCAGTCGGAGCCGCAGGGAGGCGTGGATCTGGCGCTCGTCGTCTAGGGCCAGGATACGCGGAGTGGTCAATTCGGCGGGCTCAGGTGTCATGACGGGTTGGCGGGCTGGACGGATTTAACGCGGCTTGATCTCACTGGAAAAGGAGGGAAGTGCTTTATCCGCGACCACATCCTCGGAATCCGAGGTTGGAGTTATGGAAGCCGGTTTTTTCGGAAAGACGACGGTGAAGGTGCTGCCTTGACCGGGCACACTGCTTACTTCAAGTGAACCGCCGTGCAAGTCGGCGATTTTTCGGCAAATGGCGAGGTCCAGGCCGAGTCCCCGCATTTCGTCACCCGTATCCTTGGTCGTGAAATAGGGATCGAAAATGCGCTTTAAATTCTCGGCCGGGATGCCGGAGCCATGATCGGCCACGGCGATGCAAATTTGTTCCTGATTCCTTTGGACCGCGGAAATTTCCACGACGTCTTCAGGTTGCGAGGCATCAACCGCATTGTTCACCAGGTTCAAAACCAAGCGCTGAACCAGGGCGGGATCAGCCGTGAACCCGACCGCCTCTCCGGGCACGACCTTGAGCCGCACCTCACGGCGTGCAGCCCGCTCGTTCGCCAGCCGGACGATCGAAGACAGCATATCATCGGAACGCAGTTCCTTTAGTTCGGGCACCAGTCTCCGGGCAAAGAACAGGCTCTCGCGGATGTAATCCTGCATCACTTTGATGGAGTGCCGCGCCGCATGATATACCTCGGCCTCAGGGCTGCTAGGTTTGTCCCGGCCTTCGCTGTGCAGCAGGTAAGTGGAGACCGGGGTGGTGAGATTGTTGAGATCGTGGGCCAGACCGCGGGACATCATGGCGG
>LNEH01000027.1 GCA_001464505.1 Verrucomicrobia bacterium Ga0077533 | reverse complement strand
GATGTTGTCCATGAGCTCGGCCAAATTCAGCAACAGGGTGATGTCCGGATAGGTATACGGCCGGAGACTGTGCTTGGAACCCAACGCGATCAGCAGAGATGGCGCTTCGCTGCCTTGGGGAACCGCAATTACGGCGGCGAGCCTCTGGCTGGCCATCAGGTCCAGTGATTCTTCACTAGTCGGATCGGGTCGCAGGCGCTGCAGATGCTCGGGGGTGACCCAGCCTTGACTGCATACCTTGATAAAACCCTGGTTGGCGATGGCCAGCCGGCGGCCGGCGAAGGCATTTTCGCGAGCAACAAGAACCTCCACCAAATCTGTCTGGCACCAATTCCGGAGGAAGTCTTCAAACTTTTCACGCAGGACATCCGGATCGGAAACTGTTCGAGCGAAAGAAATTATCTCGGCTCTGGGTCTGGCGAGAAGCTGGTCCGGATTCATCCCCAACCATTTTCGCGTTATTTGGTCGCAATAATACACGATAATCCCGGTGAAGGCGACGCCCAGTGCGAGGCCTGCCCATTGGCCTGTCAAAGGTGATAGCAGATGAGTCAGGCCGAGTGCTCCACCGACCAAAAACACCAACATCACCATCCGCTGGCCAAGGGTAGACATGACCTGTCTAGCGTCAAAGACCCGATGATAACTCACCGCCCAGAGCAATATCCCAAAACCAGTGACGGTCACTACTGGAGGAGCATATACGAGACCTGGCACATGCACGACTCGTCGGATGACATTTACGGCGATGACCAGCAGACAAACCACACAGCTATTGAGCAAGAAGAATTGCATTTCGATTCGCCGCACGCCGGAGACTTGGCGCATGGTTTGGTATGCATCCAAAAAGATTGATCCAAACAATACAGACATTCCTACATTAAAGAAGATATAGCCTATTCCTCGTTGTGGACTCACGGGAGTCGAATTCGGCAGGATATAGAAATCCGTGAAGCAGACGAAGGCCAGCAGGCATGATCCGCCAATCCAAAGCCAGGAACGTTTAACGAGAAAAGATAACGATGTGCGTTCAGCAACGATGGCACTTTTCATCAGCCACATGGCCCAAGGCACAAACGCAAAGGTAGCGGAACTCAGGCGCAACCAGAACAAGAGTTCAGGTTTGGGCCCGGCAGCAGGATTTGCTCCGACACCGGCAATGGTCGCCATGTAAGCACAAAAATACGAAAGGGTGGCGAGCGACGATGCGAGCACCATTGCCTGATTAATTACCCGACGGGGATTTGCCCATAGTATGCTTGTCGCTGCCGCGAAGCAGAACAGGGCGGTGGCGAGGAATGGAATTCCACTCATAGTAATTTAGCTTTTTGCCACGCCGCGGGAGAACAGCTCCGTGATGACGTCCTCGAGGGGCACGTCCTGGATCGTGATGTCGTCCACCGCCCCGAGGGCGAGGATCTGCTGGCACACGGCGGTGACGTGCTCGCTGGGCACATGGAGCAAAATCTCGCCGTCGTCGCAGACCTTGCTCTCGCCGTAGGCGGGCTTCCAGTCGGCGGGGAAGGCGCCGGCGCCATCGGCTCCGCTCAGGCCGAGGCGCGGCCGGAACTTGATGATGCGCTGGCGGGCCCCGGCGCCGGTGAGGCGGTCGAGGGCGCCGTCGTAGATCTTCTTGCCGTGGTCGATGACGATGACGCGTTCGCAGAGCGACGAGATGTCGGCCATGTAGTGGCTCGTGAGCAAAATGGTCGTCTTGTTCTTGCGGTTGTAGGCGCGGAGGAACTCGCGCACGGCCTTCTGCGACACGACATCGAGGCCGATGGTGGGCTCGTCGAGGAAAAGCACGCGCGGGCGGTGGAGCAGCGCCGCGATAAGCTCCATCTTCATTCGTTCGCCGAGGGAGAGCTCGCGGACCATGACGTTGAGTTTCTTCTCCACGGCGAGGAGGGTCACGAGTTCGTCGAGGGTGGCCTTGAACTGGTCCGGGGGCAGGCCGTAGATGGCGCGGATCAGGTGGAACGACTCGATGGCGGGCAGATCCCACCAGAGCTGGTTCTTCTGGCCGAGCACGAGGGCGAAGAGGCGGCGGTAGGCGTTCTCCCGCCTGGTGGGGTCGAAGCCCGCGACGCGCGCCGAGCCGCTGGTCGGGTATATGAGCCCCGAGAGCATCTTGAGCGTGGTGGTCTTGCCGGCGCCGTTGGGCCCGAGGAAACCGACCAGCTCGCCTTCCGCGATGCTGAAGCTGACGTTGTCCGCCGCGCGGGTCTCCTCGAATTCGCGGTGAAACAGGCCCTTCACGCCGCCCCAAAAACCGGGCAGCTTCTTGTAGGTGCGGAAGACGCGCGTGAGGTTCTCGACTTCGATCATGGCGGAGAGGATTCAGGAGTCGGGAGACAGGAGCCAGAAGAAATTACCCGCGGTTGCGCACCGGTCGACCAATCCGGGAAAACGCAGACGAGAAACCGCTAATTCACGCTAATGAACGCTAATCAATCGATTGAGGCAGAGCTGAGGCAAAAACATTTTCACCTGATCGGTGCAAGAAAGGTTCCCCATCCAAAGCTGCCAACTGTCTTTATTGGCGCCGATTAGCGAAGATTAGCGGTTAACGAAATGCTGAGCTCAGGATAATAGGCGTGTCAGCCGGCGGATAGTCGCTTATCAAATCCCGATGCCGAAGCCTGCCCCCGCGCTCACGCTGATCCTGAGCGCCATGCCGTCGGAGATCCGCCCGCTCAGGCAACGCCCGGCGGGCCGAGGATGAAGCCGCCGGACATGGACCCGAAGCTCCCCTTCATTGATCTGCACCGCCACCTGGACGGCAACGTCCGGCTGCAGACCATCCTCGATCTCGGCCGGAAGCATAACATCAAACTGCCCGGTGACACCATGGAGACGCTGCGCCCCCACGTGCAGGTCAACGGCGTGATGCCCGACCTCGTCGCCTGGCTCAACAAACTGCATTGGATGATCGCCGTGCTCGGTGATTACGACGCCTGCCGGCGCATCGCCCGGGAAAACGTCGAGGACGCCAAGGCCGAGGGCATCGACTACCTTGAGTTGCGTTTCAGTCCGTATTTCATGGCCGGACCGAACAAACTGAACCCCACCAAGGTGGTCGAGGCGGTCATCGCCGGCATCGAGGAGGGCCGGGCGAAGACCGGGCTGAAGGTGAAACTCATCGGCATCCTCAGCCGCACGTTCGGGGTCGAGGCGGGCAAGGTCGAGCTGGAGGCGTTGTTGGCGCATCGGACGCACCTGGTCGCGCTCGACCTCGCAGGCGACGAGAAGAATTTTCCGGCGGAGCTGTTCACGGAGCATTTCAAGCTCGGGCGCAATGCGGGATGGGCGATCACGGTGCACGCGGGCGAGGCCGGCGGAGCCGCCAGTGTGTGGGCGGCGTTGCAAAAGTTGGGCGCGACGCGCATCGGGCACGGCATCCGGGCCATCGATGACCCGCGCCTGATGGATCACCTGCGCGAGCACCGGATCGGGCTGGAGATCAACCTGACGAGCAACGTGCAGACGAACACGGTGCCCAGCTTCAGCGCGCACCCGCTGAAGCAGTTTCTCGCCCACGGCCTGCTCGCGACGATCAACACCGACGACCCGGTGATCAGCGCCATCGACCTGCGGCACGAATACGCGGTCGCCGCGCCGGCGGCCGGTCTGAGCCCGGCGGAAATCCGCCAGGCGCAGCGCCACGCGCTGGAAATCGCCTTTCTGACGCCGCCGGAGAAGAAAGCTTTGGCTGACGCGTGCCAGCGGCGGGGGTAGGGCCCCAGGGAGAACCGGCCCCCAAGGGTTGAGCGGATCCTCCCGTCGTTTCCGGCGGGGGCCGGGTTGTCCAACTAGGTTTCCCCGGCGAAGGGGTGCCGGGAATCGATGTCGATTTTTTCGACCTCGGCATGGAGCTGCACAAGCTGTTGCCGCAGGCGAAGCTCGGTATCGCCGAGCGAATGGCGGCTGTGGTCCAGCGTCCGGATACACTGCTCCAAGCCGGTCTTGATTTTTTCGACTTCCGTGGGCGACAAGGCAGTCTTCGCGGTTTTCATGGGTGCGGGCCGGATTATAGCGGCCGGCCGGGGTGAATAGATATAGGGTTCGTGCCTGAGTGGCACATGGGCATAAATCCAGTGTCACTGAACCGCGGCTCACTCCGCGCGCCCATGAACTCCGGAAGGGGGACCGTCTCCCGTCCCGAATCAACGTGCGAAGCACTCCGTCATCGGTTAACGTCGCGCGCGTGAAGCTATTCCAGACACTTTTTCTCCAGCTCACAATCGCCGGCGCGCTCCACGCCCAAAACGTCGTGGTCAACCTGCTGGCGCCCGTCGAAGCCGCCACCCCCGGCGGCGAGGTGCGGGTGGACCTGGTCATCCTCAACCCGACGCCGACCGAGGTCATCTTTGAAACGCCGCTGACCCTCAGCGGCACGCTCAGCAGCGAGCGGCGCCGCTGGCCGGTGGAGCTGCGCGGGCAGGCGGGCGGCGGGGCGCAGATCGCCGCGCGCGGGTTTTCCTACCGCTCGTTCATCTTCACCGTGCCGGCGGAGGCCCGCGGGCGGCTGGTGCTCGATCTGGCGCACCCGCAACCGGCCCGCGCGCTCATCGAGGTCAAGGCCTCGGCCGATCCCGGCCGGGTGCCGCGCACCGTCTCGGCGCCGCTGAGCAACATCCTGCCCGGCCAGCCGGCGGAGACGGCCATCCAGCGGACCTTCGCCGGCCGGTTCAGCGCCCACGAGCCGGTCTACTTCATCTACGGGCCCGAGGCGCCCGGGGCCAAGTTCCAGTTCAGTTTCAAATACCGGGTGCTGGGCGAGAAGGCGCGGCTGGGCGACAAGCTGCCGGCCCTGCGCGGGCTTTACGCGGGGTTCACCCAGCGATCGCTATGGGACATTGACGCCGACTCCAGCCCCTTCTTTGACACGAGCTACATGCCGGAGCTGATGCTGGAATCCCAGTCCATGGTGGACCGGGGCGATGCGGGCGGTTTCAAGCTGCTCGGCTACCAGGCCGGGATCAGGCACGAGTCCAACGGCCGGGACGGTCCCGATTCCCGCAGCCTGAACATCGCGTATTTCCGCCCGGCGTTCTCCTTTGGCCGGCTCGACGGCTGGAACCTGATCATGGTGCCGCGGCTCTTCGCCTACATCTCGGACGTGGGCAACAACCCCGACATCGCGGACTACCGGGGCAATATCGAGCTGACCGCCATCGTCGGCCGCAACGATCGCGGCGCGCTGGCGGTCACCGGCCGCCTGGGGCAGGGCGCGCACCGGGGCAGCCTGAACGCCGACCTGAGCATCCCGGTGAAATTCGACCGGATGTTCAATTTTGCCACCTACGTGCTCATCCAATACTGGAACGGCTACGGCGAAAGCCTGCGCAATTACGACCAAAGGAGCGAAACCGTCCGCGCCGGGTTTTCGCTGGTGCGCTAGGCGTGCCCGAGCTTGCGGTAGTCGAGGATCGTGTGGCTGATGTGGCCTTGCTTGAGGCACTGCACGTCGGTCAGTGGCGTGGGGGGCGAGACGTCGACGATGTGACCCCAAATCAGGCGATGCGAGCCGTCATCAGCGGCGGGGCCGAAGATGCCGGGCACATGGACCTGCGCGGGCACGGTGCGCCGGAGCTCGGTGGCCGGGGTGCAAGGCAGGGGGAAATTGACGTTGTGAACGGTGAAGCTGTTGCGGCTCATCCGGGGGAACCACTCTCCGACGAGCGCGGCGGCGCGGTCAGCGCTGTGGCGCAGGGTATCCAGGGTCAACGCGTCGGGCTTGCTGCCATGTTCCTTGAGGTAAGCGTAAGCTTCCGGGGAAACATCCTGCGAGAAGGCGGCGGCGGGCAGGCCGTGGAGGGCGCCTTCCCACGCGCCGGCGATGGTGCCGCTGGCCAGAATGAAGCCGAGCGAGCCGTTCATGCCGATGTTGATGCCGCTGACGACCCCTTCGACGCACGTTGTTTGCTCAGGGCCTGCGGCGCCGGGTTGCTTGGGCAGGAGGTGGGCCAGGGCGATGTTCACGCAGTCGGACGGCGTGCCGTCGACGGTCCAGGTCGGGCAGCCGAAACCGTGATCGACGAGCGTGGTCTTGACCGGGCGCGCCCGGGTCTTGGAGGCGCCGGACCAACTCTGCTCCTCGGCCGGCACGGCGATGAACAGCTGGTGACGGGCGGCTTGCAGGGCGAAGACCAGTTTGTGGAAAAATACCGAGTCGATGCCGTCGTCGTTCGTAACTAGAAGCTTCATGGAAGCGACCAGCAAACCATCAACTACCGGCGGCTGTCAGCTTTTTTTCCGCATCGGCGCGCTTGCGCCTCGACTCGGTGAGCAGCCAGACCATGTAGGCGACGATGACGAGGTTGACGGCGAGAGCCGTGACGCGGAGCCAGGTGACATGCCGGGTCAGTTCATAGATCTCGAAGGGCACATAAACGCCGCCGCTCAAGGCCGCCAGCCACTCCGCCCAACGGCGCTCATGCCAGAGCCCATAGGCCTCGGCGAAGCGCACCAGGGAATACAGGGCGGCGAATCCGGCCAGCCACCAGAGACCGGAGTCGGTGACGCCGGCCATGGCGGTGATGAAAATATGCGGGTAATGGTGCGCCGGGTTCAGGTGCAAGTTCTGGATGATCTGCACGGCGAATGACTCGTTGTCCCGGCCGAGGAAGCTCAGCAGGCCAAAACCGGTCACCAGCACCACCACGCCTTTGGCGGCCTCAAGCAGGGCGATGGGACGGAGGGCTCGGTGGGCGGAGGCGGACACGAAGCAGGAAACCTAGGCCGGCGGCCGCTGACTGCAACCAAGCAGGCAAAGAAATAGCCCCTGTGAGAGGTGGAGCGGCTTGACCTCAAGCCGCTCAAGCGGCTCCGGGGCATTCCAACAATTCCGCTGCTGCCCGGTTTTTGTGGGAGCGACCTTGGTCGCGACAGTCGCGTGCATCAGCCGTCGCCAAGCCTATGGCTGACAAGAGCACACTCCCACAGATTCAAACCAAGCCGGAGTAAACTCCGGGGTATTGGACCCAAAGGGAATAAAAAAAGCCGCGACGGGCGTCGCGGCTTGGGAGAGGGGAAAAACGCGCTGAGGTCAGCGCGTTCCACCTCACGACTGGACCGGAGCGGCGGCCTCGGCGGGGGCGGGTTCGCCACCACCGGCCTGCTTCTGGGCCTCGAGCTCGGCCATCGCCGCCTTGCGGCTGAGGCGGACCTTGCCGGAGCGCTCGTCGATGCCGACGACCTTGACGGTGATGGATTCGCCCATTTTGCTCGGAGATGTGGCACAGACCTTCCTTGCCCGGGAGACATTCGACGAAGCAGCCGAATTCCTTGATGCCGGTGACGCGGCCGGTGTAGGTCTTGCCCATCTCGAGCTGGGAACCGCCGCCGCAGAGGGCGTCGATTTCCTGCATGGCGCGGTTCATGGCGTCGGCATTGTTCGAGTAGATGAAGACCTTGCCCGAGTCGTCGTCGGCGATGTCGATCTGCGCGCCGGTTGTCTCGGTGATGCGGCGGATCGTCTTGCCGCCCGGCCCGATGAGCAGGCCGATCTTCTCGGGATCGATCTGGATCGTCTGGATGCGGGGGGCGTATTGGCTGAGGTCCTTGCGGGGCGCCGGGAGGGAGGCGAGCATCGACTTGAGGATCTCGATGCGGGCCTCGCGGCACTGCATGATGGCGGTCTTGGCGATCTCGAAGGGCAGGCCGTTGATCTTGAGGTCGAGCTGGAAGCCCGTGATACCCTTGGTGGTGCCGGCGACCTTGAAGTCCATGTCGCCGAAGTGATCTTCCTCACCGAGGATGTCGGTGATCGTGGTCCACTTCGTGATGCCGCCGTGGGCGTCCATCTCGGTCATGAGTCCGCAGGAAATGCCGGCGACGGGGGCGATGATCGGCACGCCAGCGTCCATGAGGGCCAGGCAGCCGCCGCAGATCGAGGCCATCGAGGTCGAGCCGTTGGAGGCCATGATCTCGGAGACGACGCGGATGGAGTAGGGGAAGGCGTCCTCGGGCGGCAGCACCGGCACGAGGGAACGCTCGGCGAGCGCGCCGTGGCCGATTTCGCGGCGACCCGGGCCGATGAAGCGCCCGGCCTCGCCGACGGAGAACGGCGGGAAGTTGTAGTGGAGGATGAACGACTTCGAGGTCGCCCCACCGGTGAGGCCGTCCATGTCCTGGGCTTCCTTGGTCGGCCCGAGGGTGACGATGGCGATGTTCTGGGTGTCGCCGCGCTGGAACATGGCGGAACCATGGACGCGGGGGAGGACGCCGACCTGGGAGCTCAGCGGGCGGAGGGCTTTCGCCTCGCGGTGGTCGGAGCGGACGCCCTTGGCGAGCACGGTGGCGCGGTAGGCCTTGTATTGCAGCTCCTCGAACACGACGTTCAGGTCGACATCGGTGAACTTGCCTTCGCCGAGCTCCTTGAGGAGGGCGGCCTTGGCCTCTTCCTTGAGGACCTTCACGTTGGCGGAGCGGACGGCCTTCTCGAAGCCGAAGATGGCGGCGGAGACGCGTTCGGCGGGGACGACGCGCTCGATGATGGCACGGGCCTCGGGCGTGGCGCCGACGAGCTTGAAGGTGGCCTTCGGCTTGCCGGCGAGCTTCTGGAGTTCCTTGATCGCGGCGATGATCGGCTGGATGGAGGTGTGGCCGAACGCAAGCGCCTCGATGAATTTCTCCTCGGGGATCTGGTCGGCGGAACCCTCGATCATCAGCATGTCCTTTTCGTTGCCGACGTAGATGAGGTCGAGCGACGAGCTGAACATCTGCTCGATGGTGGGGTTGGCGACGAACTGGTCGTCGATCAGGGCGACGCGCACGCAGCCGATCGGCCCGTTCCACGGGATGTCGGAGATGGCGAGGGCGGCGCTGGCGCCGTTGACCATCGCGATGTCGGAATCGTTGATCAGATCGGCCGACATGAGCTGGCCGATGATCTGCACCTCGTTGAGGAAACCCTCGGGAAAGAGCGGGCGGCAGGGGCGGTCGCAGAGGCGGGAGATCAGGATCTCGCGCTCGGTGGGGCGGCCTTCGCGCTTGAAGTAGCCGCCGGGGAAACGGCCGGCCGCGGCATACTTGTCGCGGTAATCGCAGGTGAGCGGGAAAAAGTCCTGACCGGGGCGCATGGTCGCGGCGACGCAGGCGGTGACGAAGACGTTGGTCTCGCCGACGTTGACGTTGACGGCGCCGCCGGCGAGCTGGGCGATGGAACCGGTGGAGAACGTGAGCCCGAGGCCGGGCACGGTGACATTGTGTTTCTGATTCATTTGGTTTTCGGATTCTTGCGCGGCGGCCGGCCGGATTGCCGGGGCGTCGTGCGGGGTCGGATGATTTCCGTTTCGGAACCCCGTTGAATCAGCGTCGGAGAAATTTCGGATTACGGCTCCAGTCTTATTGTGGGAGGGGCTTCAGGCCCCGACTTGTCGCGGCGTAAAACCGCTCCCACCTTGGGATCAGAGGAGTAAGCGGAAACGTCTCGTGGGCTGGTTCGCGGGGGTTGAACAAAAGGCGGCCCGTCGGTGGGCCGCCCTTCGTGAAAGCGGGTTACTTGCGCAGGCTGAGTTTCTGCAGCAGGTCGTTGTATTTGGGCAGGTCCTCGTCCTTGACGTAATCAAGGAGCTTGCGACGACGGCTGGCCATCTGGAGGAGGCCGCGGCGGCTGTGGAAGTCCTTGCGATGCGTGCGCAGGTGCTCGGTCAGGTGATTGATCCGGGCGGTGAGCAGCGCGATCTGGACGTCGCTGGAGCCGGTGTCCTTCTCGTGGGTTTTGTATTGGGCGATTACTTCTGACTTAACGGGTTGTGACATGTTTTGGGTGGTTGATAACGCGGTCTGGGGTGGAGCTTTCGCTCCGTGCCGCCCGCTGGTGGAGGGCCGGCGGCACCGTTAGTGTCCGGTTGCCCGGACTGACCGTGGTGGGAGTCTGCGACCAGCAGACTCTCACTAACGAAGGGGCCATTAACGAAACGGCACCCCCGCCGTGCAAGCGTAATTTTGCCGGAGTTAAAGTGAGACAGGGTGGCGCGACTATGTGCGCGGGACGTCTTTTTCGCTATGCGATGGCACAGGCGGTATGTTGGGACAAGAACCTGCCAGATCGAAGAAAATATGCCGTCGGCGGGATGGCTGCTTTTTCATAAAGCCGTCCAGGTGTTTTCTCCACTTTGTATTGCAAGAAACGGGGGATGAGGGGTGTGCAATTCCCACTGCGGGTATCGGCTGACCTCCCGGCCAATGTATGTATCCCGTGCCTTGTGTATGATTCCATTGCACACATTGCTGGCACTCCGGATTATGCTCCAAGGCATTCCAAAGTGGCATCCCCCAAACGATCACAGCCTGTGGTGTTGGATTCAGCCAGGAGAGAAATTCAAAAAAATGTGGCAAGGATTCACCCCATTGCGCCTTAGTGGGTCGATCACGTGCTTTAAAACCCGCTGCGTCGGCCAAGTAGTTTGTGAAAGCCAATTCGCCCCAGAGAACCTTGCGCTGCGATTTGTCCGGGGCAGCAGTTTGCCCAGTCAAAAGCTTTAGGAATCGGGTGTAGGTGCTATGCCAACGAGCAGAGTTCTCCAGGTAATGCTTGATTAGCACTCTTGGCGGCGTGGCTACGAGGTCTTCTCCATAACTTGATTCTCCCAGCACCAGCAGTCGAATGCCATTCCAGCCCTCGGCGTATCGATCGCCTTTCCACGCCCATTTTTCATGCTTTGAATGAGATGGATTCATGCTCCCGCCTTGTTGGCTCGGTCAATCAGGATGCTAATCCGCTGTAATACCAGTCGGGCGCTCTTCATTTGCCGCTTCCGAAATCCGCGAAGGGCCAAATCCAATTCGGTGTCAGGGGATTTCTCATAGGCATCGATCCGTTGGTTCAAATCCCGGATTTGCTGTCCGATATGGGCGAGACCCGCTTTGACGGGAAGCAGCAAGGCCGCATCCCAGTGAATATCAATATAACTGACCTGAGAGCTGTATTCCTTGCAGGCCTCAAGGTCACCGCGCTGCCAGCATGCATGGGCCATAGCGGCGGCCAGATGTGAGCGCTCTTCGCTCGGCAGTTTCTTTGAAAGTATTGCCCGAGCAACCTTCATCCTCAAATCAAGCTCTTCCCACCGGCGCAACTTGTTCAATAGAATGATCGAGTCTGCTAGGTCAAAAGCGCTATATGCGGATGAGGGGGTAGCGTCGTAGTATTTCTCGGCGCGCTGGTATTGCCCGGCGTCCAAATATATCGAAACCATTATCGGGCGTGCTTTCTGCCGGGAGGCTGCATCCATGCGTTCATAGGCCGCTTCGAGCAATGGGAGCCATTTTTCCACATCCCAAACGTAAGTCCCTTGCTTGTTTACCCTCCAGCCATGCACCTGCACAGCGCGGGCTGCATCGAAGAAGCTATGATTATCCAATCTCTCGTTCTTCAGGCTGGATTGAGCGGCAGCCAAGGCAGCCTTTTTCATCCCCAGATCGGTCATTCCCTGTAAAGGGCTCAATTCATTAAGCACTCTTCGACCTGCACCCATAGCCCGAGTTCGTCAGTTCAAAAAGCATTGATATTATCGATCAACGTTTTGCGTTATTTAGACCGCGATTTTCGGCACTACATTGGAGATGAGGCGAG
>LNEH01000026.1 GCA_001464505.1 Verrucomicrobia bacterium Ga0077533 | reverse complement strand
GTTGCCGACACCCCCAGCACACCACAGCTCCGGGCAAAGTTGCAGGGAAACCGACCGCCCTGACGGAAAATCCAAAGCTCCAAACTCCAGAGAATCCTCAAACACCCAGCGACCAAACCCCCCAATCGGGCGCTTTAACCCCGGTGTTTCACTGGTGCTTGGAGGTTGGAGCTTGGAGCCTCCCCGAGTCGTTTGCCACTCCGGCCAGCGCTCGCGCTGTCAATGACTTCGGTTCCCGCTCCAGCCCAAGCACCGGGCCGGCATAGACAATCTCGCCGCCGTCGGGGCCGCCGCCGGGGCCGAGGTCGATCACCCAGTCAGCCAGCCGGATGACATCCAGATTGTGCTCGATGACGATCAGGGTGTTGCCGGCATCGCGTAGCTTGAACAACAGATCCATCAACCGCTGGATATCCGTCCAGTGCAGCCCCGTCGTGGGCTCGTCGAGAATGTAAAGTGTCGTCCCCTGCTCCCGTTTGCTGAGTTCCAGCGAAAGTTTGATGCGCTGGGCTTCGCCGCCCGAGAGTGTCGTGGCGGATTGGCCGAGCTGCAGGTAGCCGAGGCCCACGGCGTCGAGGGTCGCCAGTTTCTCCATGATGCGCGGCACCGCGCGGAACAGGGCCATCCCCTCGCGCACCGTCAGTGCCAGCACGTCGGCGATGCTTTTCCCGTGGAAGCGCACTTCCAGTGTTTCCCGGTTGAAGCGCCGCCCGTCGCAACTCGGGCAGGGCGCGTAGGCATCAGCCATGAACTGCATGTCGAGCCGGATCTGGCCGTCGCCCTGGCAGCGCTCGCAGCGCCCGCCGCGCACATTGAAGCTGAACCGGTTCGCCCTGTAACCGCGCACCTTGGCCAACGGGAGCTTCGCGAACAGTTCGCGCAGCAGGTCGAGCAGACCGACATAACTCGCCGGATTCGAACGGGGACTGCGGCCGATGGGCTCCTGATCCACCACCACGGCTTTTTCCAAATGCTCCAGGCCGATGAGCCCGCGATGACGGCCCGGCAGAGACTTGGCGCCGTTGAGTTTTCGCGCGGCGGCGGTCGCAAGGATATCGTTGACGAGCGAGCTTTTCCCCGAACCCGACACCCCCGTGACGCAGGTCAACAGCCCCACGGGAAACCGGGCCTCGATATTCTTCAAATTATGCTCGGTCGCGCCCTTGACCGTCAGCCATCGGTCGTCGGGGGGCTTCACCTTGCCGTCCTTCACGACGCCCAGTTTCCCCGCAAGATACGGCCCGGTGCGTGACGCCGACGCCGGCAGCCGGGCGCAATCCGCCGGCGAGCCTTGAAATAGAATCCGCCCACCCTCCGTGCCGGCGCCGGGACCGAGTTCGATCAATTCATCGGCCAGACGGATGGTGTCGGCGTCGTGTTCGACCACCAGCACGGTGTTGCCGCGATCGCGCAACTCGCTCAGGGTGGCGAGCAGCCGTTGATTATCGTGCGGATGGAGTCCGACGCTGGGCTCATCGAGCACGTAGATAACCCCGACCAAGCCCATGCCCAATTGGGTCGCGAGTCGCACGCGTTGCGCCTCGCCACCGGAGAGCGTGGTGTATTCCCGATCGAGCGTCAGGTAGCCGAGACCCGTTTCGTTGAGGAAATGCAGGCGCTGGGTCACGCCGTCGATCACCTCGCGCACGGCGTCGGTCTTGGGCAGTTCAGCCGGCAAGGCGCGCATGAATTCCAGCGCGCGCCGGATGTCGCGCGCCGTAAACTCGGCGAAACTCGCGCCGCCCAACCGCACGGCCGTGCTGCGCACGTTGAGCCGCAAGCCGTGGCATGACGGACAATCGCCGCTCGTCATGAAGGTGGCCAGTCGCGCCCGGTAACCGTCGCTCCGTGTCTCGCGCCGGGCCGCGTCGAGCAAGGCGATCACGCCGGGGAACGGCCGAGCCTCGGCTTTCTGGGTGCGACGGAGCCGAAAGCTGAACAACCGCTCGCCCGCGCCAAGCAGCAAAGTGTGCCGGGTGGCCGCCGGCAGCTCCTGCCAAGGCAGCTCCGGATCATAGGGCAGCTGCTCGGCCAATTGCTTCAAAATCGTGCTGTGGCGGATGATGAGATTCCGGCCGCCAATACGCCACGGCTTGATGGCGCCCTCGCGGACCGACTTCTCGGGCTTCGGCACGATCAAGTCTTCGTTGAAACTCATCTGCCGGCCCAGCCCGCCGCAGATTTCACAAGCGCCCTCGGCGTGATTGAACGAGAAATGCCTCGGCGTGAGCGGGTCGAACACGTCACCGCAAATCACACAGCTGAGATTCTGGCTGAGGTTGATCTCCCGCCAGGGCGCCTCGGGGCTTTTTTGCGTGAGAATGAGAGCGCGGTTCTGGCCCTCGCGAAAAGCCAGCTCAAGCGAATCGGCCAGCCGGCTGCGCTGTTCGGCGGTGACCTGCACCCGGTCCACGACGAGTTCCACCACCAATTCATCTGGGCCGTTGGGCACGAGCCGCGGTTCGTCGAGCGATTTGATCTCGCCCGCGATGCGCACCCGCTGAAACCCCCGCTGCTGCAGTCGCGGCAATTCGTCGCGCAACACGGCGGGTTTGGCCCGCAACCATGGGGCCAGAATGATGGCGCGTTCGCCCGGAGCGTCGCGAAACAGCTGGTTGAGGCAGTCGTCCAGCGTGCGTTTCTCCACCCGCCCGTCATCCTTCGGACAGCGTTGCTCGCCACACAGCGCCCAGAGCAAGCGCGCGTAGTCCGCCACTTCCGTCACGGTGGCCACGGTGCTGCGGGGTGACCCGCCGCCGGTGCGCTGCTCGATGGCCAGCACCGGGGACAGGCCGTGAATGAAATCGACATCCGGGCGCTTGAGCTGTTCGAGCACCTGTCGCGCCGAAGCCGAAAGGCTTTCCATGTATTTGCGGTAGCCCTCGGCGTAAATGGTGTCGAAGGCCAGGGAGGATTTTCCTGACCCGCTGGGCCCGGTGAGCACGACGAGCTTGCCCCGCGGGATGCGCAGCTCCAAATCCCGGAGATTGTGCTCCCGGGCTCCCTTGATGTGGATGTGCGATACCGCGTCCATGCGCCCAAGGTTGTCGGTTTGGGTCAGGCGTCAAAAGGCTAATGCAAAAAGAAAGACCCTGCCAGACTGCGGTTTAGCACTTGATGTCCCCCGGGAAGATCAACTACATACGCTCCAGCAAATCCCAAGCCATTGGCTTGTTCACCACCCCTAACCCACCCCGCCTCACTCTGAGGCGCACTGTGCAAACCCGCATTATGAAACTACGCAAAGTCCTCCCTCCCTGTCTGCGTCGCCAGGCAGTCGCCGGTCTCGTTCTTGCCCTCGGATTCGCGCCCACCGCCCGGGCGTTCGTGTTCGAACTGGGCGGAGCGAAAGGCAATTTCGATACCACGGTCTCCATTGGCGGTCTCTACCGTGTGAATGATGCTGACCGTGACAATTTCGGCCTCGCCGCCGGCGGTCTCCAACGTTCCGTCAATGCGGACGATGGCAATCTGAACTACCGGAGCGGTATCGTTTCCTTCCTGGCGAAGGCCAACCACGATCTGCTCCTCAAATACGAAAGTAGCGGCCTGTTTGTGCGGGGCTTTTACTTCAACGACTTTGTCAATTCCAGTGGCAACCGCGAGCGCACCCCGCTCAGCGATGATGCGCGCAAGATCGTCGCCGAAGGGGCTGAGCTGCTCGATGCCTATGTTTACTTCAATGAGACCATAGGCGGAATGCCGGCCTCATTGCGCATCGGCCGCCAGGTTTTGAGCTGGGGGGAGAGCACCTTCATCCCGAACGGTGTCAACTCGATCAACCCCATCGACGTCGCCAAGCTCCGGACGCCCGGCTCGGAACTGAAGGAAGCCCTGCGCCCCCTCATGATGGTGTCCGGCTCCCTCAATATGAGCGAGACGCTAAGCCTCGAGGCCTTTGTCCTGCTTGACTGGGAGCGCACCCGCGTGGACCCGCCCGGCACTTATTTCAGCACGAATGACTTCGTGGCCAAGGGCGGCAAGAAGGTTTACCTCGGCTTCGGTGCCATCGCCGACAGCTCCGCCTTGGGACCAATCAACCGCGGCACCGACCGGGAGCCCGGCAATGCCGGCCAATACGGCATCAACCTCCGCTGGCTGGCCCAAGGCTTGGCCGACACCGAATTCGGCTTCTATTACATGAATTATCACAGCCGCCTGCCCGTGATCTCGGCCAACACCCCGGTCGTGCCGGTCAACGGCGCGCTCGCGGCGTCCGATTCCGGCGCGATCCTGAGCCCGCTGCTCGGCGCCAGCATAGGTGCTGCTCTCGGCACGGCGGATCCGGCGGTGATCGGCGGTGCCCTCGGCACCCTGATCGGGGCCACTCTGACTGGAGTTCCGGCCAGCGCTCTGCCGGCCGCCTTGCAGCCGTTCTACGCCACGGTGGCAGGCGTCACCAGCCAGCTCGCGACCCGGGAACTCCTCAAGTCCGCCGCGACCGGCCAATATTTGATCGAATTCCCCAAGGACATCCACCTGTTTGGCGCCAGCTTCAACACCAGCCTCAAGGGCATCGCCCTCCAGGGTGAGATCAGCTACCGCAGCAGCCAGCCGCTGCAAGTGGACGATGTGGAGCTGCTCTTCGCCGCGCTCTCCCCGCTCAGTTCACGCTTTAGCGCCAACAATCAAATTGGCGCCTTCGGTCTCAGCACCTACATCCCGGGCTTCCGCCGCCTCAAAGTATGGACCGGCCAGATGACCGCGACCAAGGTTACCAAAGGCTACTTTGGCGCCGACCAGACCACCTTCCTCGCGGAGGCGGGATTTGTTAACGCCGATCTGCCTTCCAAGAGCACGCTGCGCTTCGACGGCCCCGGCACCTTTGTCGGCGGCGACGTCAACTACATGACCAATTCCGGCAACAGTGCCGCAGGCACTCTACCCCTCTCGGAGCCCGCCTCGGCCTTCGCCGACAGCTTCTCCTGGGGCTACCAGCTGGTCGGCCGCCTCGACTATAACAATGCCTTCCAAGGGGTGAACGTTTCGCCCCTGATCGTCTACTCGCACGATGTCGGCGGCAACACGCCGCTGCCGCTGGGCAATTTCCTGCACGGACGCAAATCGCTGACCGTCGGAGCGGAATTCATCTTCCAGAATGCCTGGGCGCTGGATCTCCGCTACGTGAACTTCTTCGGCGCCGGCCGCTACAACCTGCTCAGCGACCGCGACTACGTCTCCTGCAACCTGAAGTATTCGTTCTAACCCTGCGCCCCTCTCCACTCCATGAACATGAAATCCCTTCTTGCTCTTCTCTGTTTCCTGACCACCGGGCTCTGGGCTTCGGCCGCCCTTTCCGCCGCCGACGCCAGCCGGCTCGGCAATGATCTCACCCCGCTGGGCGGGGAAAAGGCCGGCAATGCCGACGGCTCGATCCCGGCCTGGAATGGTGGCATCACCACCGCGCCTGCCGGCTATACGCCCGGCCAGCATCATCCCGACCCGTTTGCAGGTGATGCGGTGAAGTTCACCATCACCGGGGCCAACGCCGACCAGTATGCCGACAAGCTCAGCGCCGGCCATCTCGCACTGCTCAAGGCCTACCCCACCTACGTGATGCCGGTCTACGCGACACACCGCAGCGCCTCAAATCCGCAGCGGGTCTACGACGCCACCAAGCAGCACGCCACCACGGCGGGTCTCGCCGAGGGCGGCAACGGCATCACTGGTTCCGTCGGCGGCATCCCGTTCCCCATCCCGCAGAACGGGCTGGAGGCCATCTGGAACCACCTCACGCGGTATCGGGGCGTCGCCGCCAATCGCAAGATCAGCCAGGCCTCCCCCCAGCGCAATGGCAGCTACAGCCTCGTCGATTTCGAGGACGAGTTCCTTTTCAACTACGCCCGCGAAGGCATTGAGGAAAAAGACCTCGAGAACGTGCTGCTCTACTTCAAGCAGGCCGTCACCGCGCCCGCCCGGCTCGCCGGTTCCATCCTCGTGGTCCATGAGACGATGGACCAGGTGAAGGAGCCCCGCCGCGCCTGGGTCTATAACGTCGGCCAACGCCGCGTGCGCCGTGCCCCCAACGTCGCCTACGACAACCCCGGCACCGCCGCCGACGGCATGCGCACCTCCGACCAGTTCGACATGTTCAACGGCGCGCCCGACCGCTACGAGTGGACGCTCGTCGGCAAGAAGGAAATGTATGTGCCCTACAACTCTTACAAGCTGCACAGCGACAGCCTGAAGTATAAGGACATTCTCACCCCGCTGCACATCAACCAGGGTCTCACCCGCTACGAGCTGCACCGCGTGTGGGTCGTCGACGCCACCCTCAAGGCCGGCACCAGCCACATCTACTCGCGCCGCACCTTCTACATCGACGAGGACAGCTGGCAGATTCTCGCCGTGGACCAATACGACGGCCGTGGTCAGCTCTGGCGTATTTCGGAGGCTCATTGCATCAACTACTACGATGCACAGATCTTCTGGAGCACGTTGGAGGTCCACACCGACCTCCTCGCCGGCCGCTACCTCGCCATCGGCTTGGATAACGAGTCCTCGATGTATAACTTCGGTCTCACCCGCAGCCCGCAGGACTACACGCCGTCCACGCTGCGCCAGGAAGGTGTGCGCTGACCCGGTTTAAGCCCAAGGGCGGCCCTGAAACGGCCGCCCTTTTTTCCTGCCTGCCAATCGGCCCAAGGCGAAGAATCCAGTCCACAGTTATGCGAAGTCAGTCGAGCCCTGTAACCGCCGCTACAGGGTATGGCCGCTTCTCTGCCTCCCTCTGCTCCTCGCCCTCCCCCTCCCCGCCGCCGAGCACTCCGTGGCGGCGCCTCTCGCTCCCAAGTCACTCCTGCTCGCCGTCGCGCGGGTCGGGGACAAACTGGTCGCCGTGGGCGATCACGGCCATGTGTTGCTCTCGGTTGATCAAGGCCGCACCTGGGCCCAGAGCCTCACCCCCACCCGCGCGTTGCTGACGGGTGTATCGTTCGCCGATGCCAAGCACGGCTGGGCCGTCGGCCACGACGGCGTGATTCTCGCCACCAACGATGGCGGACTGACCTGGATCCGCCAGGATGATGGCCGGGATCTCGAGACCGTTTATCTCGACGTGTATTTCCGCGACCTGAACCATGGGATGGCGGTCGGCGCGTATGGCAAATTCGTTGTGACGGCCGATGGCGGCAAAAACTGGACCACCGCCAAACCTGCGGAGGGCGAGATGCACTACAATCGCATCACGGCCGGCGCCGATGGCTATCTCTACCTTGCCGGCGAAAGTGGCACGCTGCTGGTGTCAAACGACGGTGGCGATAACTGGGTCAAATCCGCTGTGCCCTACGAGGGCTCCCTTTTCGGGGTCCTGCCCCTCGACCAATCGAGTCTGGTCGTCTACGGTCTCCGCGGCCACATCTTCCACAGCCCCGACCACGGCGCCACTTGGGAACCGCGCAGCAGCGACATCAAAGTCCTCATCATGGCCGGCTGCCGTCGGAAGAACGGGACCGTGGTGCTCGCCGGGCAAGGCGGCAATTTCTTCGTCAGCCGCGATGCCGGCCGCACCTTCCGCGATTGGCAGCCCGCCGGCTTCGGCACCAGCGTCGCCGACCTGATCGAGGCGGACGACGGCAGTCTCGTCACCGTCGGTGAAGCCGGCGCGGTCCGCCTTACCCTTCCGTCGCCATGATTTCCTGGATGGAAAAAATCGTCTTTCGGAACCGCCACCTGGTGACGGCCCTGTTTTTTGCCGTGACCCTTGGCCTCGGCTACTTTGCCGCCAAGACGAGGGTTGACGCCAGTTTCGACAAGGGGCTGCCCAGCGACCACGAATACATCAAGAACTTCAAAAAATATCAGGAGCAATTTGGCGGGGCCAACCGCGTGGTCATCGCCTTGATGGCGCGGCAGGGTGATATTTTCACCCCGGAGTATTTCCAGACGCTGAAAGCGGTCACGGACGAGACCGTTTTCCTCCCCGGCATCGACCGGGCCCAAGTCACCTCGATTTTCACCCCCAATGTCCGCTACTTCGAGGTGGTGGAGGACGGCTTGCAGGCCGGCAATGTCATCCCCGCCGATTTTGTGCCCACCCCGGAGGGGATGGCGCAAGTGCGCGCCAACATCATCAAGTCGGGTCGCGTCGGGCAGTTGGTGGCCAACGATTTTTCCGGAGCCATCGTCGTTGCCCAGCTGCTGGAAATTGATCCCCAGACGGGCAAGAAGCTCGTTTACGCCGAGGTCGCCGATGCCTTGGAGCGGCAGATCCGCCAAAAATACGAATCCGACAAAGTGAGCGTGCACATCATCGGCTTCGCCAAGGTCATCGGCGACATCACCGACGGGGCGCGGGGCGTGCTCATGTTTTTCGGCGTCGCGATCGGCATCTCGGCGTTTCTCCTCTACTATTTTGCCCAGTCGCTCGTGCTGACCCTCTTGCCGCTCTTCACCTCGTTTTGCGCGGTGGTCTGGCAACTCGGCATCCTCAATCTTCTGGGCTTCGGCATTGATCCGCTCTCCATCTTGGTTCCGTTCTTGGTTTTCGCGATCGCCCTGAGCCACGCCGCCCAAATGCTGCGGTCCTTCCGCAACGAATTCGCCGTCACCGCGGATGAGCAGGTCGCCGCGCGCTCCTCCTTCAGCAATCTGTTTGTCCCCGGGGCCGTCGCGATCATCACCGACACGGTCGGCTTCCTGACCATCTATCTCGTCAAGGTGCCCATCATTCAGGAACTGGCGATCACCGCCAGCCTGGGGGTGACGTTGATTATTTTTACCGACCGTTTCTTCCTGCCGGTGCTGTTGTCCTACACGAAAATGCCTGCGGGCTTCAAGAAGAAGGTCACCTTCCGGCGTTTCGCGCTCCAGCCCACCTGGCGGCGCCTCACGCTCCTCGTCACGAACCGCCGGAGCGCCACCATCATCATCCTGGTCGCGCTGGCTCTCTGGGGCTTCGGCCTCTATAAGGCCAAGCAGGTCCACATCGGCGACATGCACGCCGGGGTGCCCGAGCTGCGCCAGGAATCGCGTTATAATCAGGATACGCTGCTCATTACCTCCCGCTTCAGCATCGGCGTGGATATCATCACCGTCATGGTCGAGACCCTGCCCAACGGCGTGATTGACCACGAAGTGATGACGATGATCGACCGGTTTGGCTGGCATATGCGCAACATCGAGGGCGTTCACTCCACCCTCGCGCTGACGGATTTTGCCAAGACCATCAACGCCGGCTGGAACGAAGGAAGTTTGAAATGGCGCATCATCCCGCGAAACCGCGATATGCTCGCGCAGTCCGTCTCTCCGGTGGAGACCGCCACCGGTCTGCTGAACAACGACGGCAGCGTCATTCCCTTGTTGATTTACCTCAAGGATCACCGCGCGGAAACCATCCAGCGCGTCACCGCGGCGGTGAAAGATTTTCGGCAGACCCATGCGACCGACCGGATAAAGTTCCAACTCGCCACCGGCAATGTGGGCGTCATGGCTGCGACCAACGAGGTGGTGTCCGCCGCCCAATTTCCCATGCTGGTCTGGGTTTTCGCGGCCACGACCGGCCTTTGCCTGCTCTCCTTCCTCTCCTGGCGCGCCACGGTCTGCGTGGTGCTGCCCCTCATGATCGTCTCTGAGCTGGCCTACGCCTTGATGGTGTATCTGGAGATTGGATTGAAGACCTCCACGCTTCCCGTCGTGGCCCTCGGCGTCGGCATCGGCGTGGACTATGGGATTTATCTCTGCTCGGCGATGATGGAGCGCATCCGCAAGGGGGATAACCTCGAGGATGCGATTTGCTTCTCCTTCGCCACCATGGGCACCTCGGTGGTGTTTACCGGATGCGCCCTCTCCATCGGTGTTTTCACCTGGGCCTTCTCCGCGCTCAAGTTTCAGGCCGACATGGGAGTGCTCCTCGCCTTCATGTTTTTCCTCAACATGCTCGGCGCCATGCTCGTCCTCCCCGCTTTGGCCAGCTGGCTGTTCGGCAACCGCCGCGGCAAGCTTGAACCAGCCGAAATTCCGCCGCCCGCCGCGCCGGCGGCCTGATTCCTATTTGGTGGTCTCGACGCCCCCGCTGGCTGTGAAGGTGAAAGCCAGATCCAGTTTTGTGTCAGTGGCGGTGGTGCGCACAATACGCCGGTAGGAGAATCCTCCGGACTGAACCAGCTCCATCTGCACGGTTTCCGCGGGACGGAATCTCCACTGGCGCACTGCCGTCTGCACCGCCTCAAGGAAATCCGCGGCAAATGG
Source organism: Verrucomicrobia bacterium Ga0077533 (assembly GCA_001464505.1). Lineage (GTDB taxonomy): Bacteria > Verrucomicrobiota > Verrucomicrobiia > Opitutales > Opitutaceae > Lacunisphaera. Next base: position 17,598 of record LNEH01000026.1, on the reverse strand, counting down.
CCCCGAGGTGTCGAACGTCAGCAGACTGGGCCCGATGTCCGTCACCCGCCCGGCCGCATCTACCGTCACCTGCACGCCGACCGTGGCCCGGCCGGCTTTTGCCTTGAGTGCCTTGGGTGGATAAACGGGCAGCACGAACGGCGGTAGCGGCCGCGCCTGCGTGAAGTCCTCGGTGTATTTCGCCGGACCGGGCTCGCCCACCTCTCCGACAACCACTTTGTCAGCCTGGGCCGCACGCCCGGCGTCAACAAGCGTGAACGAACTCGCCCCCGTCGCCGGCGGCTCCGACGGCACATAACGGAAGCCGGTCGCGACTGCCAAGATCAAGCCAAACGTGAGCAGCGTTCTCATTCCGCGCGTAACGCAATCATCGGATCAACCTTGGCCGCCTGGCGCGCCGGCAGCCAGCAGGCGAGCCCGGCTGCGCCCAGCAACATGAGGAATACCACGGCATATACCGCTGGCTCCGTGGGCGAGACGCCATAGAAGAGGCTCCCCGCAAACCGGACCAAACCGACAGCGGCCGCCGCCCCGATGAGGGAACCAAGCAAAAGGAGCCCCAGACCCTCCCGCAGGATGAACAGCCGCACACCGTGAGGCGAAGCGCCCAGGGCGAGCCGCACCCCGATCTCCCGGGTGCGCTTGGTCACGCCAAACGACAGCAGGCCGAAAAGCCCGAGGCTCGCCAGCATCAGCACGAACACGCCGAAAAGCGCGGAGAGCTGGGCCGCGAAGCGTTCCTGCCTGGTCAGGCGGGACAGGACATCTCCGGCCGGGTTGAGTGCCAGCAGGGAGGCTGAGGAATCCAGCCGGCTCAGGATCGCCCGAAGATCAGCCAGACTAACCGTCGCGCCGGGCTGGGTCCGGATCGCCACGGTGGTCTGCAGCGTGCTGGGACGCGTTTGGAGCGGAACGTAGAACACGAAACTCGAATCCTCCCGCAAATGACCATGCTTGATATCCCGGGCCACGCCCGTGATCTCAAACTCGGTCCAAAGCTTGATCCGCCGCCCGAGAGGATTGGCATCCCCAAAAGTTTCCGTCCCGCCCATTCGCTGATCACAATCGGCCGGGCGGTCCCACCACTGGCCGCCGTGGGGGTGAAATCCGTGCCCCGGATCAGGGCGATGCCCATCGTCCCAAAAAAATCCGGCCCCACCGCCACTACGTTCGCAGTCATGGTCGTTCCGGCGGGTGAAGGCACGCCACTGATTTCAAATGTATTTTCGATGCCGAAAGGCCCGAGCAAGCTGATCCCTTGGAAGACGGTCGCATTTTGCACCCCGGACAACGCGGCCAGTTCTGCCCGCAACAGATGAGCGAGTTGAAGGCGCTGTTCCGGCTTGGCATTCCGATCGGCGTTGAGCGGCGCCAGCAACAGTTGCTCCCGTTGGAAGCCGGTCTCGCTCGCCGCGAGCTGTTGGAAGCTGCGGCCCAACAGGGCCGCGCCGATGCAGAGCAGGAAGGCCAGGCTGATTTGCATGACGACCAGGCCATGGTTCAGGCGGCGGGATGTCCCACCAGCCCATTTGCAGGCGCTCATCAGGTCCAGCCGGCTGAGCCGCCACGCGGGCAAAAGCCCAAAGATAACTCCGGTGCCGATCGTCACTAGCAAAGTGAAGGCCACGACCCGGCCATCCACGCCGAGGTCGATGCTGCCGAGATAACGGCCCAGCCAGCGCGTGCCGGCCCACGCCACCCCCAGTCCGATCACGCCACCCAAGACCGCGAGCAGGAGGCTCTCTGTCATGATCTGGCGCACCACGCGCCGCCGACTGGCTCCCAGTGCGGACCGCAGGGCAAATTCCCGCTCACGCGCGGCACCGCGGGCCAGCAACAGGCCGGCGACATTCGCGCAAGTGACCAATAGCAATACGCCGACCATGGCCATGAGCACGGTCACCGGCTTCTCATAGGATGCGCGCAAGGCACCGAAGCCTGCCTCGGCGGAGGTCAGGCCGATCTTCGCAGGCTGCAAGCCGAGCCGTTCACCGTCCTGCGCCAATAGGAGACGTCGGGGATCGAGTTGTTCGAGCTTTCGTTGAAAGTGGCCGTCAAGCTCCACTTCGGCCTGCACCGGCGTGATCCCTGGTTTCAGGCGGCCAAACACACACAGCCACGGTCGCACGGGCGACTTCAAGGCGCCGGCCCAAGGCTGGTTTTGGTCGATCTCCGGGCTGAGCTGGAGCGGCAGCCACAGATCGACGGGACTGCCAACCATGAGTCCTGTAAACCTCTGGCCGGCGACGCCCACGACGGTGAGATGAACCCCATCGATTGTGAGTGTCTCTCCGACAGCAGCCGGGTTGCCGGCAAAGCGCCGCAACCAGAATGCGTGACTGAGGACGGCCACCGGCCGGGCATGTCCGGGCAGGTCATCCGTCTCGTTCAGCAGTCGCCCCGCCGAGGCCGCGCTGCCTAAAGTGGGGAAATAACTTCCGGTGACCTGGCTGACTGCCACGCGCTCCGATTCTCCCGGACCCCACCCGCAACACCCATTTGCCGGAGCGTGGTCCACCCGCAAAACGCCGCGATACCGGCGAGCGACTGGCTTTGGTTGCGGAAATGCTCGTAAAACAAAAATGGGAATGCCTGGTTCCGCCCGTTCTTGTTATAAAGCGGATAGGGGAAGGCTTGGCCTGGGTCTCCGGAACCGGTTGCCCCCATCAGCACCAGTTCCTGCGGATCCTTGACCGGCAGCGCACGCAGGAGCAGCGCATTGCCGACGCTGAACAGGGCGGTGTTGGCCCCGATGCCAACTCCCAGGATCAGCGGGGTAACGAAGGCGAAGGCCGGGCTTTTTGCCAGTGACCGGCCGGCATAACGCAAATCCTGCTGTAGATCTTCCAGCCAAACCCAGCCTCGGGCCTCCCGCGCCCGCTCCTGGAGCACGCCGACGTTGCCGAACTGCCTTTGCGCGGCGCTGCGCGCTTCGTCCGCTGTCATGCCCGCCCGTCGGTTGGCTTCCTCCTGCAGCTCGAGATGATGCCGCATCTCCTCGGCCATCGCGGCGTCGAGCTGGTCTTTGCGGAAGAGCGCACGGACTTTGTGGAGCAGGCTCATGAAATTAGACTTTTACTTGAACGCGGCTTCCTTATAGCGATTGCACCAATGAGCACCGTGCAGGAAATTGAAGCAGCCATCCGTTCGCTCGCCCCCGCCCAGAGGGAAGAGCTGGTCAAGGATTTGCCCGGCCTGTTGCCGGAATTGGATGGCGATGCCGCCTGGGAAAAGATTATCCGGGACGCCCGTCCCCGCCCCGGCTTCACGACTTTGCTCAATGAGGTTCAGGCCGAGTATCGGCGCGCCCCGAAGACATTTCCGGAAATCAAGGAAAGCAACTTTGATCAGCGCCCGTGAATTCACGGGGCACAGCCCAATTCTGGAAGCTTTACCGCCAACTGCCTTCGGAAACGAAAGCGGCGGCCCGGAAGACCTATCAAAAATTCCTGCTAAACCGGGACATCCGGGGCTTCACTTGGAACGGTTGGCGTTTGACTCCCGAGCATGGTCCGTGCGCGTGACGCTGAACTTTCGGGCCGTAGCCTTGCGGGACGGTGATTCATGGGTCTGGCTATGGATTGGCACCCATCGCGATTTCGACCGGCAGTTTCCGCGATAGCTGAATTGCCGGGCCTGCTTGCCTTCCTGTTGGCGATTGGGCGGATCACGCTCACTCCTCGCTGCTTTTTGCTCACGCGTTGCCAAGCACAAGGTTGATGGCCGTCGAGAGCTTGGCCCAGCTCTGCTCCTCGGTAACGAGCTGCTTCCGGCCGGTGGCGGTCAGCGAATAAAACTTTGCCTTCCGGTTGTTCTCCGAGACGCCCCACTCCGCCTTGATCCAGCCCTGATCCTCGAGCCGGTAGAGCGCGGGATACAGCGATCCCTGCTCCACCGTCAGCATGTCCTTCGACATCTGACCGATCCGGACGGCGATGCCAAAGCCGTGCATCGGTTCGTTCTGCAGCGATTTCAAAATGAGCAGGTCGAGGGTTCCCTGAAGGAGATCGGCTTTGTTCTGGGTCATGGGTGCTTGCCTAGAATTCCTAGGAGAGAGGCGCTTCTCCCCTAGATTGTCAAGGCGAGAATGGTTTGGCCACGGATTGCACGGATACTCACGGATAAATCCAAGTCAGGGTTGGCCACGAAGAGTCACAAAAATGCACGAAATTATTCGGCCCTCGGGTTCGTTTATCGTGAATTTTTGTGACTTTTCGTGGTCAAAATTCCGGGTGCATCGGTCCGGTTCCAAATCCATCGGTGCTTCCATCCGGGCAATCCGTGGTCAAAAACCCGCTTCTTTCCGCCATCACCGGGCTTGCCGCCCCTTCCGTCCTCTGTTCTCTGTCATCTGATGTCCGCCGACTCCACGCCGCTCCTGACCCCCGCTCAGCGCAAACTCGTCGGTTTCGCCCTCGGGTTCGCCGCGTTTTGCGCCATCGGCTGGCTGCTCTACCTCCTGCTGGCCGGAGTGGCGCGGTTCAGCAGCACCTTCTCCAGCGTCATCTGGCCGCTGGCGGTAGCGGGCATTCTGGCGCTCTTGCTGCGCCCGGTGGTCACCGTTTTTGAGCGGCGCCTCAAGGTCAGCCGCCCGGTGGCCGTCGTGCTGCTCTACATCCTCTTCCTGCTGGTGGTCGCCGGGCTGCTGGTCACCTTCCTGCCGGCCCTGGTCTCGCAGCTGCTTGAGTTTGTCGCCTATCTCCCGACCTTGTGGCAAAAGACGGTGGCGTGGAGCGAACAGCATTTCCCCGAATGGCTGGCGGTCGTGCGGCCCTATCTCGACAACCCCACGGTCAAGGCCGCGCTCGACGGTCTGACGCAGCAGGCGCAAGACCTGCTCGGACACCTGGCCCCCACCCTCAAGTCGGCCGGCGCGGGTTTTTTTGGCCTCTTCGGCCTCGTGGCCTCGCTCGCGGTCATACCCGTCTACCTGTTTTTCTTCCTCCTCTCGAACGACGACCCGACGCGCGCTCTGCCTGAGCATCTGCCCTTTCTGCAGAAGGAACACCGGGACGACGTGGTGTTCCTCGTTCGCGAATTCCTCGGCATCCTGGTGGCCTTCTTCCGCGGCCAGCTGATCATCGGTCTGATCATGGGCGTGCTGCTCGCGACGGGATTCTCGGTGGCCGGCCTCAAGTTCGGCCTCGTGATCGGTCTTCTCACCGGTCTGCTCAACATCGTCCCCTACCTCGGCAGCATTCTCGGCCTCAGTGTGGCCTTGCCGCTCGCCTACCTCCAACCCGAGGGCGGCGGCCTGGCCCTGGCCGCGATTTGCGTGGGGGTGTTTGCCGCTGTGCAGGCCATCGAGGGCTGGTTCCTGACCCCGCGCATCATGGGGCGGCAGACCGGTCTGCACCCGGTGGCCATCATCGTGGCCGTGTTTTTCTGGGGCAAAGCCCTGGGCGGTGTGCTCGGCATGATGTTGGCCGTGCCGCTCACCGCCTTCTTTGTGACGGCCTGGCGCTTCGTCCGCCGCAAGTATTTCGCCGGGGCCGGCTAGGCAGCAGGCTTAAAGCGTTAAGCTTTTGGCTCTCGAAAGACCGTGCGGTGCGATGGCTTGAGCTTAATGCCTGTCGCCTAAAGCTTATCGCATCATGTCCTGGGAAGTTCGCTTTAAGCAAGGCGTCCACCTGCCGCAAATCGGCTGGTGGCTGGACGCGCAGAAAGCCCAGGCCCGCTCTTTCGTTTCCCACGCCCACTCCGACCACATCGCGTCGCACCGCGAGACCCTTTCGACCCGCGTGACGGCCAGTCTGATGCGGATGCGGGTGGGTGGCAAACGTCAGGAAACAACCCTCGACTATGGGCAACCGTGGACCATGGAGTTCGGCTGCGAGGTGAAACTCTATCCTGCGGGACACATCTTCGGTTCCGCCATGCTGCACGCGACCAGCGAGCATGGCCGTCTGCTTTACACGGGGGATTTCAAACTCCGGCCAAGTCTCGCCGCCGAGCCGTGCGCGACACCCCGCGCCGATGTCCTTGTCATGGAGACCACCTTTGGATTGCCGCGCTATGTGTTTCCGCCGCGGGAGAAGATTGAGCAGGATATTGTGGATTTCTGCCGGGAGGCACTGGCCGACCGGGTGACGCCGGTGTTGCTCGCCTACAGTCTGGGTAAGAGCCAGGAATTGCTCCAGATTGTCGGCCGGGCCGGTCTGCCGGTGATGCTGCACGCCCAGGCTTACAAGCTGACCAAGCGCTATTCCGAGCTGGGGATGAAACTCCCGCCCTTCGCCCTGCTCGATCCCAAGGGCTATGCCGGGCACGTCATCATCAGCCCGCCGCTGCAAGGCCACACCGAGCCACTGACGTGGATCCATCCCAAGCGCACCGCCGTCGCCACCGGCTGGGCCATGGATCCCGGCGCCATCTACCGCAACGGCTGCGATGCCGCTTTCCCCTTGTCCGATCACGCCGACTTTCCCGATCTCCTTGCTTTTGTGGAGCGGGTGCAGCCCAAGGTCGTCTACACGCTGCATGGTTTCGCCAAGGAATTCGCCGCCACCCTGCGGGCCCGCAGCATCGAGGCCTGGGCCATCGGCCAGCAGAACCAGCTGGATCTGGCGCTCTGACCAATTGGATTTTGCCCGCGAATGACGCGTATTTGCACGAATGACGACAGGTTCCGGAAAAATATTCGTGCCGATTCGCGTTATCGGCGGGAAGTCTCTGGTTCCACAAAAACTCGACGCCGGCCGCACTTTTGTCCATTGGTGCTGCCACTGCCTCCGTGAAGAGACTCCTGCCCCTCCTCCTTTGTCTTCCGCTGCTCGCCGCCGCCACCCCCTTCACGGCTTTTCGCGACGGCGAGGTTTTTACCTACAAGGTCGGGTTCGCCATCTTCGGCCGCGCCGGTGAGATCATCATATCGGCCCATGACCAGAAATTGAACGGTGCCGACGTGATGAGCGTCACCACCGACACCCGGTCGCGCGGCATTGTCCGCGGCGTCTACGCTTTTGACAACAAGGCGGAAGTCCTCATCGACAAGGACTCCGGCCGGATGCTGCACGTCAAGGAAAGCGGCGCCGACCCCAAGCGCGCCACGGACACGGAAACTGTTTTTGACTACACCACCCGGATTGCCCGGCACACGGACCGTGTCCGCACCGGCCGCACGGCCGAGATTCCCATCCCCGAGGGCGATCCGATCGACTTGATCAGTGCATTGGTGCAGACCCGTGACTGGCACCTGAAGCCCGGGGAAAAGCGCGACGTGGTCGTGCAGTTCGGACGCGATTTTTATCCGCTGAGCATCAAGGCCGAGGCCTATGAGAACGTGCGCACCCCGCTTGGCACCTACAAGACCCTCGTGCTGGTGCCCCGCATGGAGAAAAACGCCAAGGGACTTTTCAAAAGAGGCGGTGAGATCAAGGTCTGGATTTCCCAGGACGCGAGCAGCCTGCCCGTCAAAATGCAGCTCAAGCTGAACGTCGGCACCGCCACGCTCCTGCTGAGCGGCTATAAGAAGGCGGACACGGTGGCGGCGAACTAAGGCAGGGTGCGGACTCCGTTCCGCGCCGTGAATTCTGGAGGCGGGACTATCAGTCCCGCCTGCTTGGATTTTGCAGGTGGCGTGCTCTTGTCGGGCCATAGGCTTGGCGACGGCCGATGCAGGCCACGTTGCGCAGATCGCGCTACGCCTCGCGGGGCTGATAGCCCCGCCTCCATTTCAAAGCTCCAGCCAGAACCGCCACGGCTTCCGCGCCCACACCGGCCCCGCGTAGTCCACGCCGATGCGCGCCCCAACCCGGCGGGTGCCCCGAGGCGCCTTGTAGCCATCGTCCTCGAGCCACAGGCCTGACGCCCGCGCCGCCACGACGCCATTCAAGGCGCGGCTGATTTCCAGGCGCTTCGTCAGCCGGCCGGGCCCCGGGCTGCCCTCGATGCCGCGGATCAGCACAGCGGCGGGATATCCGGCCGGGCCCGTGACGAGGTTCAACATCTCATGCACGCCGTAGCAGAGGTAGACATACCACACGCCACCCGGCCGATACATGACCTCGTTGCGTTTGGTGCGCCCCTGGCTGGCGTGGCAGGCGAGATCGCGTTCACCGTCATAGGCCTCGACCTCGGTGATCCGGTGCCGGGTGATCGTCCCATCCACCCAGCGCCGGACCAGCAGTTTGCCCACCAAGCTCCGGGCCTGTGCCACCGTCCGCCTCGTGCGCAGAGATTTCGCTTTAACGGCGCGCGCCATGCCTTGTTATCAACCGCCAGCCGCATGAACACAACTCCCGCCCATCCCACCCCTGTCCGGAACCGCGAGGTTCTGCGCCGGGGCATGCGGGCCAGCACCATCGAGGGAATGCTCGCCACGCCGGTCGTGACGATGTCGCTGCCGGTGAACATTTTCATGACCGCGCTCGTCGCGAAAGGCTTCCCGCTCTCCAAACCCGACATCGGCGGCGTCAGTTCGCTGCCGTTTGCCTGCAATTTCCTGCAGGTGTTCATCACTCCGTTCGTGACCCGCTGGTTGCGCGCCAAACCCACCGCCATCTGTGCCGCTGCCCTCCACACCGGTTGCTGGGCGTGGCTCGGCTGGAAACTGCCCTCGCTTTCGCCCGCCGACCCGATCGCCACCGGGCGTTTCCTGCTGCTGTGGGTCTTTGTCGCTTCGCTGGTCAACGCGGTGCTCGCGGTCGTGTGGAACGGCTGGATGCACGATCTCGTGCCCGCCCGGATGCGGGGCCGGTATTTCGGGCAACGCAACCGCTACTGCCAGGGCGCGACGCTTGTCTTCGTGCTCGGCACCGGCTGCGTGCTGTCGTGGGGCGAATACTCGGCCCGCACTTTCCAGGCGATCATCGCGGCTGCCTGCCTGTTCCGGGTGGCTTCACTTTGGTTTTTTTGGCGGATGCCCGACGGCCGGTTGCCGTCGAACAAATCCAGGTGGTGCGCCGGTCGGACTCCCTGCTCCTCTTCATTGCTTTTGGCGCCATGTGGTCGTTCGCCGCGAATTGTTTCGGGCCGTTCTACCATGTGTTCCTGTTCGAGCAGTTGAATTTCTCCGGGGTGGAGGTTGGGATCCTCGCCACCCTGGCCGCCCTTGGCGGCATGATCGCCCTGCCTGTCTGGGGCGGCCTGCTCGACCGCCACGGCAACAAGGCCTGCATGGCGGTGGCGCTGGGGTTGTGGCAGGCGCAGAATTTCCTCTGGTGCTTCCTCACTCCCGCGAACAGCGCGCTCCTCTACGGCATGTGGTTCTGGGGCGGCGGCCTGAGCGCCGGTTTTATCCTCGGGCAGTTCACCATCCTGCTCAAACTGATCCCGGCGGAGGCCCGCAACCTCGCCATCGGCCTCAACCTCGCCGTCACCTCGGTGGTGGCAGCACTCTCCCCGATCGTTGGCGGCGAAGTATTGGCCCAGCTCAGTGTTCTCGGCTACGCACCGCTTGATGCCTATCACCTCGTCTTCCTCGTGCAGCCGGCAGTCGGCTTGCTCAGTTGTATCTTGTTGCTGCGCATAAGGGAACCCGCTTCCAGTCCGCTGGCCAGTGTGGTCGGCGCCATGCGAAATATCCGCACCTTGAGCGGCGTGCTTGGCCTGAGTTTTTTCGTCAATTATCTCTTTGCTCGACCAGCGGGCCGCGATTCGCGCCGCCGTTGAAATAAAGCCTTGATTACCCCACACCGACTCCCCTTATTTCGCCCCTTTGAACTTATGAAAGCCACTATCAAAACACAGGGGAAGCAGTTCTCGGTCAGCGAGGGCGACATCCTCATCGTGGATCGCTATCCCAAGACGGAAGCCGGTTCCACGGTCGAAATCAACGAAGTCCTCGCTGCGGGCGAAGGCGAAAATTTCAAGGTCGGAACTCCCTTCCTCACCGGCGCTTCGGTCAAAGCCAAGGTTCTCGAAAACAAGCGCGGCAAAAAGGTCATTGTCTTCAAGATGCGGAAGCGCAAGGGCTCCAAGCGCAAGCGCGGCCACCGCCAGGAACTCTCCGTCATCAAGATCGAGTCCATCACAGCCTAAGGAACCACTGCCATGGCACATAAAACAGGTCAGAAATCCTCCAGCAACGGCCGCGACAGCGCGTCCAAGCGCCTCGGCGTCAAACTTTTTGGCGGCCAGAAGGTGCTCGCCGGCGGCATTATCGTCCGCCAGCGCGGCTCCAAGCACCATCCCGGCAAGGGCGTGGGTGTCGGCCGCGATTGGACGCTCTTCGCGCTGCGCGACGGCACCGTCGAGTTCGACAAGGCTCACCGCAAAGTGAACGTCGTCTGAGCTGGAGCCAGCCCGCAGCAATTTCAGGCGCACCCCCAAGGTGCGCTTTTTGTTTGAACGTTTGTCACTGTAGGTCGGGCTTTATGCCCGACACTGGGGCGTGGGATGTCGGGCATAAAGCCCGACCTACATGAAAGGCCATTCTTGCCTGCTTTAGCGTGATGCCTTTCCCTCCCCCCATGTCCGACCGACTCGCCGATCTTCAGCGTCAGCGCGCCCTCGCCCAGGAGCAGGTCGCCTGGTTTGATCGCGAGATCGCCAGGGAAACGCGCCAGGTGTCAGCCACCGTGCCTCCGGCCGCGGTGCCGGCCGCCCTCAAGCCGCTTGCTTCTGCCGCCATTGACCACACCGCCGACGAGATTATCGCCCAATACCAGCAGAACCCGCTCACCACCGAAAAGGACGTCAAGAAAGGCTGCTACCTTTATTTCGCCTGCGCCATGGGCGTCGTCGTGCTCTTCGCCGTCAGCGTGTATTTCATCTACACACACCTGCGGTAGGAGGCCGGCCGAAACTTATTGAGGCTTACTTGTTGAAGTGACGGCAAACTCGGCGCCATGACGAGGTGCCCCCTGACACACCCCGCCCTGCCGGGCACTCCTCTCCAGAGGGGACTTGCGCTGACGCATCAGAGAGATCCCCTCTGGAGAGGGGTGGCGCAGCAGCGCCGGGGTGTGTTGAATCATCTTCAGCGGCAAATAAGAATATGGCATCCCACTAAACAGACGGTGCCTCGGGCGAAGCCGCCGGTTCGAGTGACATCTGTTTGCCCTCGGTTTCATCGAGCCCCATGTCGGCATCGCTGGCCGCGCGGGGGCTGCTCGAGGTCTGCAACCAGGCGTCAATCTGCCGTGGCGAGAGCACGTCCGAGGAAGGCAGTTCATCAAGCGACTTGAGGCCGACAAATTCAAGAAACGCCTCGGTCGTGCCGTATTGGATCGGCCGGCCGGGCAGGTCGGCGCGCCCGACGATATAGATCAGGTCACGTTCCAGCAGTTTGCTCAGGCCGGCCTCGGCTGAGACGCCGCGGATCTGTTCGATCTCCGCGCGCGTCACCGGCTGGCGGTAGGCGATCACGGCCATCGTCTCAAGAGAGGACGGGCTCAATTTCACGGGCGGGGGTTCGTTGCGCAGGAGGCGGACCCAGCGGGCGAAACGCGGATGGGTGACCAGCCGCCAGCCGCTGTGGCCCTCGACCAGCACGATTTCACTGTCGGCGGCCTGCAGCTCGAGTGAGATGGCGTCAATCGCCTCGCGAATCTGCGCGGTCGTGATGAGGCTCGGCACGTCGCGGTAGAATTCATCGTCCTCGACCGGCGCGGGCAGCACCGGCTCCTCCGACTCGGTCAGCACCGGGGTGGCTGCCTCGACTACTCCCCCGGGCGCCTGTCCGTCAGCCAGCGGCCCGACGGAGGCTGATTCGTGGAATCGACTGATCGCGGTCTGGATATCCTTCACCGACAGGGGACCGTTCGAGGCGAACAGCATCACTTTCAACACGCGCTTGAGATCGAAGGCCATGGTTTGTGACTCCAGTGAATGGCTCCGGGCCGCGCCCAAGCAATCCATAAAATAATGCCGGTTTTCAGACTAGCCCCCGCCCCTGCGTCCGGCTATTTTCACTTCCCTATGACCTGGGACCGCTTCAAGTCGCTCTACTACACCCACCCCAAGCTCGGTCTGTCGCTCGACATCAGCCGCATGCCTTTCCCGGACGATTTCCTTTCGTCCATGGAGCCCAAGCTCAAGCAGGCTTTTGCCGACATGACCGCCCTTGAGAGCGGCGCCATCGCCAACCCCGACGAGAAACGCATGGTCGGGCACTATTGGCTGCGCACCCCGGAACTCGCCCCCACGGTGGAATTGCGCGATGCCATCACCTCCACGCTCAGCGCCGTGAAGACCTTCGTCACGAAGGTCCACAAGGGCGAGCTTACCGCGCCGGGCGGCGCGAAATTCAAGGAGCTCCTGGTCATCGGCATCGGCGGGTCGGCCCTCGGGCCGCAATTTGTCAGCCACGCCCTCGGCCGGCTCAAAGGCGGTCGCGACAAGATGGGTGTCTCCTTTTTCGACAACACCGACCCGGACGGCATGGACTACGTCCTCAAGACGCTCGGCAGCCGCCTGAAGCTAACCCTCGTGATCGTCATCTCCAAGTCCGGTGGCACCGCGGAAACGCGCAATGGCATGCTTGAGGCGCAGGTGGCCTTCAAGGCCGCCGGTCTCGACTACCCGAAGCATTTCGTCGCCGTCACCGGCGAGGGCTCGAAGCTCGACGAGGTCGCGGTGAAGGAAGGCTGGCTCGCCCGTTTCCCCATGTGGGACTGGGTCGGTGGCCGCACTTCCGAGCTCTGCGTGGTGGGCCTGTTGCCCGCCGCGCTGCAGGGCATCAAGATCGACCAGCTGCTCGCGGGCGCCGCCGCCATGGACGCAGTCACGCGCAAGAAATCCCTGCGCGAAAACCCCGCCGCGCTGCTGGCGCTCATGTGGTATTGGGCGACCGACGGACGCGGCACCAAGGACATGGTCGTCCTGCCCTACAAGGACCGCCTGCTGCTTTTTTCGCGCTACCTCCAGCAGCTCGTCATGGAATCGCTGGGCAAGGAATTCGACCTCGCGGGCAATACCGTCAACCAAGGCATTGCCGTCTACGGCAACAAGGGCTCGACCGACCAGCACGCCTACGTGCAGCAGCTCCGCGAGGGCGTGAACAATTTCTTCGTCACCTTCATCGAGGTGCTGAAGGACCGCCGGGCCGACACTTCCCTTGAGGTCGAGCCGGGTGTGACCAGCGGTGACTTCCTCCAGGGCTTTTTGCTCGGCACGCGCGATGCCCTGAGCGAGAAGAACCGCCACTCCATCACGATCACCGTCAACGAAGTCTCCCCGAAGACCATTGGCATGCTGATCGCGCTCTATGAACGCGCCGTCGGTCTTTATGCCTCACTGGTTGGCATCAATGCTTACCACCAACCCGGCGTCGAGGCGGGCAAGAAAGCCGCCGGAGTGGTCATCGCACTCAAGCTTAAGATCGCCGCGGCCCTCAAAGCCGCCCCGGGCACGGCATTCACGGTCGAATCGCTCGCGACCAAACTCGGCGCCGCCGACAAGACCGAACTCGTCTTCAAGGTGCTGGAACACCTCGCCGCCAATCCCGGCAGCAAGGTGGTCAAGACCGCCCAGAAACCTTGGACCGATTCGACCTATGCCTGGAAGACCTGATCATTCTGTAGCGGCGGTCGGTTCATCCATGTCGGCGTTCATAGAGCGCCGCGACAGTCAAAATGGCCCGCCTGCGTCGGAACGGAACTTGTCGCCCATTCACCAATCTAATCTGAAACTACAGTTGCAGACCGGCGATATAGTCGTATTCAAACCCTAAGCATGCCCTCTCCTCGCAAATTACTTTTTGTGCTCCTGTTGTCTCTCCTGGCTCTCGCCGGCCTCACCGGCTGCGGACCCGCGAAGCAAGACTCCTCGATTCCGTGGAGCCGCCCCGCTGACTGGGAAGGGCGCATCCCCGGCATGGGCAAGTAAGACCGCCCTCGCGGTTCTGCCGGCGACGTCATGACCACGCCTGCCGCCAACCCCTCGCTGACACCGTTGCCGGGCCACCTCTACGTCGTGGCCACGCCCATCGGCAACATGGCCGACCTGACGGACCGTGCCCGCTCCATTCTGGGTTCCGTCGACCTCGTCGCGTGCGAGGACACCCGCACCACCGGCGCCATGCTCACCCGCCTCGGCCTGCGGCGCGAACTCAAGCCCTACCACGAGCACAACGAGGCCGAAGTTGCCGACAGGCTCGCCGAGCAGATTGCCCTCGGCAAATCTGTCGCCGTCGTCAGCGACGCCGGCACACCTGGTTTGAGCGACCCGGGTTTCCGCATCGTCCGCGCCTGCCGCCGTCGCGGTTTGCCGGTCGTGCCGGTGCCCGGTGCCTGCGCCGTCACCGCCGTGCTATGTGCCAGCGGCTTGCCCACCAACGGCTTTTTCTTCGCCGGTTTCCTGCCGCCCAAGTCCGCCGCCCGCATCGCTTTTCTCCAAAAACACCGGGACTTCGACTACACTCTCGCCCTCTACGAAAGTTGCCATCGCATCGGCAAATTCACGGCGGAGATCGTCGAAGTTCTCGGTTCCGACCGCGTCATCTGTATCGCCAAGGAGGTCACCAAGCTGCACGAGACCTTCCTGGTCGGACTCGCCAGCGACGTCAAAGCCCGCCTCGCCAAGATAAGCCTCAAGGGCGAATTCGTCGTGCTGATCGCGCCCAAAGATTTCGTCCCGTAATCCCAACCCTCCTTATGAAAACTCCCCGTCTTTTGTTTGCCTGGTGCGCAGTCGCCCTGTGTTCAGGTTGTGCCATGTTCAAGACATCCAGTCGCGCTGACGCCGAGGAAAAAGCGCGCGCCGCGGAAGCCCGCCAGGGCGAGTTCGATCGCGACAAGGCGATCCGGAGTCGCGCCGTGACCTACGAAAAACAGGGCCTAAGCGCCAAGGAGGCCCGCGCCGCCGCCGAACGCGAGTCCCCCGGCCTGCGCACAAACCGCTGAACGCCGATTATGGCATCTGTCGCGGTCATCGATATCGGCAGTAACTCCATCAAAGTGCTGGTGGCGACGCGCGACGCCAGCGGCACGGTTCGGTGCTTGAAGTCCAGGACCATCGATGCCCGCATCAGCGCTGGCATCAGCAAGGCCGAGCCGCAGCTCAGCGAGGAAGGCATGACGCGCGGACTCGCCGCCATTCAGGAACTGCTGGCCGACACCGCGCCGTTCTCGCCCAGCCGCACCACCCTCGTCGCCACCAGCGCGGTGCGTGACGCGGCAAACGGCGGTGATTTCCGCGCCCGCGTCAAGACTGCCACCGGTCACGATATCCGCGTCCTCACCGGTGACGAAGAGGCCAACCTTATCGGCCGTGGACTCACCTTGGATCCCGCGCTTGTTGCACTGAGGGACTTTTATGTCTTTGACCTCGGTGGCGGCAGCCTGGAGTGCCTGCGTTTTCGCGACCGGCTGATCACCCAGTCGGCCAGCCTGCAACTCGGCTGTGTGCGGCTGACCGAGCGCTTTATCAAGGACCCGGCAGCTCCCCTGCAAGCCGGTGAATGCAACGCCCTCGCCCGGCATGTGCGCGACGAACTTAAGCGCAGCAGCTTTCGCTTCCCCGTGGTTGCGCCAGCCGCCGTCTTTGCCGGCGGCAGCATGAGCACGGTCCGCGCCATCAAAGGTGCCCGGCACGGACTCTCCTTGGAGGATACTCCGGCCATCATTGGCACCGACACGCTGGGCGGGTTGCTGGACGAGATGGCCCAGATGACGCTGGAACAGCGCAAGGCCGTCCCCGGCCTGCCCGCCGCCCGGGCCGATGTGTTCCCCGCCGCGCTGGTCACAATAATCACGGTGGCCGACTACGCGCATATTGAGCGCTTCCATCACTCCCTGCACAATCTCCGCTGGGGGCTGGCCGCGGAGACGCTGGAATCCCTGTAGCGGCGCTCACGGAGCGCCGTCCGGCGGTCGCAGACCGCCGCTACAATTTCCGCAGCGCCGCCAACATCTTCTTGAAGTCCTTCGGCAGCGGGGCGTTCAGATCCATCGTCTTGCCGTTCACGGGATGGGCGAACACGAGGTGTTCGGCGTGCAACATCACGCGCGGTGGCACCGGCAGCCTGGGGTTCTGTTTCCAGCCGTAGGTGGCGTCGCCCAGGAGCGGATGCCCGAGCGACTTGAGGTGCACTCGGATCTGATGTGTCCGGCCGGTATGGATGCGGCAGCGCAGGAGTGAGGCTTGCTCGCCGAATTTCTTTTCCACGATCCAGTCGGTCCGGGAAGGCCGGCCGCCCTCGCCCGTCGTCATGCGGTGCCGATGCACCGGATGGCGGGCGATGCTGCGATCTATGCTGCCACTGTCGGTCTTGGGCACACCGGACACGAGCGCCAGGTATTCCTTCTTCAGCGTGCGGGAGGCAAACTGGTCCGCCAGCGCCCGGTGCGCCGTGTCGTTTTTCGCCACGACCAGCAGGCCGGAGGTGTCCTTGTCGAGCCGATGGACGATGCCCGGCCGCTCCACGCCGCCGGCGAGCAGCGCGTGGACCATCGTGTCCTCACCCGTGCCCGTGCCCGGATGCACCACCATGCCGGCCGCCTTGTTCAGCACGATCAGGTGCTTGTCTTCGAAAATAACGTCGAGCGGGATGTCCACCGCCCGGAGTTCCGCGGCCACCACCTCGGGCAGCGAGAACTCGATCGTCTGCCCCGGGCTCACGTCCTGGCTCTGGCCGATGACCTTGCCGTCCACCTTGACGAGCCCGGCCTCCATGGCGCGCTGGATGGCCGCGCGGCTGTGCTCGGGAAAAGCCTGCGCCAGCAACTTGTCCGCGCGCCCCCGCCGGCTGCCGTGAGGAACGATATATGTGGTTGGATTACTCACCAGCGTGTCATTCTGAGCGCAGCGAAGTTACCGAGCCGCAGGCGACAGGGCTCAAATCCAGAATGATGTGCGTCGGCGTTTGTGCTGCTGGATTCTTCACTTCGTTCAGAATGACAAACAGGGGAGTTCATTGGCGGCGAAGTGAAGAATCCAGCTTACGTCGTGGCCGTCAACCCATGGATGCTGCTTCGCTCCGCTCAGGATGACGGGTAACGGAAATCAACAGTTCCCCATCGTGTCCAACTGATCCAGCCAGGGCTTCTTCTGGGCTTCCGACAACAGGGCCACCTCGAAGCCATTGCGGGCGAGACGAACGAGCTCCCCCCGGCTGAAGCCACTGCGTTTCGCCACGGCGGCGTATTCATCGGTGACGGTATTGCCAAAAGAGATGGGGTCGTCGGTGCTGAGGGTGATTTTGACTCCCGCGTCAAAGAGCCGCCGGATCGGATGATTCTCCAGGCTGATGCCGGGCATCAACTTGTGGTTGCTGATCGGGCACATGTCGAGCGCGATGCCCCGGGTCCTCCCCGGCGCGCACACCATACTCGATGCGCTGAGGCTGGAGTTCGTCCAGGATCCGCCGCACGAAATCCGCGCCCAGGAATTCCCCGGCGTGGGCCTTGGTGTATTTGCCGGCGTGGCGGGCGGCCTGCCAATAAGGCGCGGTCCAGGGTTCGAGGGGAAAATCTTCCGTGCCGTGCAGGTCCACGCCCGCCAGATCCTTCCAACCGAGCGCCTCTTCCAGCACCGGCATCATCGTCGGGCCGGCCCCATTGTGGTGGATGCCGAGAAACACCCGCACCTCCAGTCCGGCCGGAATGGCGGCGCGGATCGCCGCCAGCACCTCGCGGCCGTTCAGGACGCCAAACTCCAGCATTCCGGACGCGAAGCTCGTTTCGACGTATTTGACGTTCTGCGCGACGTGGCGGG
>LNEH01000025.1 GCA_001464505.1 Verrucomicrobia bacterium Ga0077533 | reverse complement strand
GCTCGCCGAACTTCCCGAATCGATCGCGCAACTCGGCCTCCAGATCTTTGACCTGCCTCGGGTTCTCCGCCAGGGCCAGGCGGCGGTAAAAATCGATGCGCAGCCGCGTCTCCCCGATATAGGCCGCTGGCAGGTGCGCCTGGATTTTGGCGATCTCACCCTCGATGCGTTCGGCGTGCTTCAGGGCGCTGTAACTGTCGGCGGGTCCGGTGCGGCTCCCGGTGCCAGCACCCTCGCCCGCGAAAATGAAGTCCAGTTTCACACTGGCCCGGACCAGCGCGGCGTGCTTTTCGCCTTTCAATCGCGCCACACTTTGCCGCAGCAACTGGCAGTATAGCTCGAAGCCGACCCCCACGATGTGTCCGCTCTGCTCGGCCCCGAGCAGGTTGCCGGCGCCGCGCAGCTCCAGGTCGCGCATCGCGATGCGAAACCCCGCGCCGAGTTGGTTGTGCTGCCGGATGGCGCTGAGCCGCTGCCGCGCCAGGTCAAGCAGCCGGGTGTGGCGGTGCAGCAACAGATAGGCGTAGGCCTGATGCTTGAACCGGCCGACGCGACCGCGCAGCTGGTAAAGCTGCGAGAGACCGAAACGGTCCGCTCCCTCGATGATCAGGGTGTTGCAGTTCGGGATGTCGAGGCCGCTCTCGATGATCGTGGTGCAGACGAGCACCTGATACTGGCCGGCGACAAAATCGGTCATCATCCGCTCCAGGCCGTCGGCCCCCATCTGGCCGTGGCCGACGCCGATGGTGACCTCCGGCAAAAGCTCCCGCAAGCGAGCCGCGACGAGATCAATGCTCTGGACGCGGTTGTGCAGGTAAAACACCTGTCCGCCGCGCCGCAGCTCGTGCTGGATCGCCTCGACCACGAGTTTTTCGTCGTAGTTTTTGACGATGGTCTGGATCGGCAGCCGGTTCGCGGGTGCCGTCTCGATGGTGCTGAGATCGCGCGCGCCGGTCAGGGCGAGGTAGAGCGTGCGGGGGATGGGCGTGGCGCTCATCGAGAGCATGTCCACATGGGCCCGCCAGCGCTTGAAGACCTCCTTGTGTTTCACCCCGAAGCGTTGCTCCTCGTCCACGATGACGAGCCCGAGGTCTTTGAACTTCACGTCAGTCTGCAACAGACGGTGCGTGCCGATGAGCACATCGATCCTGCCCCCGGCCAACGCGGTCAGGATGTCGTCTTGCTCCTTGCGGGTGCGAAAGCGGCTGAGCATCTCAATGGCCACCGGGTAGCCGGCCATGCGCTCGCGGAAGGTGTTCAGATGCTGCTGCGCCAGCACGGTGGTGGGGACCAGCATCGCGACCTGCTTGCCTCCCATGACGGCCTTGAACGCGCCGCGGATCGCGACCTCCGTCTTGCCGAAGCCGACGTCGCCGCAAAGCAGCCGGTCCATGGGGCGGCTGCGTTCCATGTCGGCCTTGAGGTCGGTGATGGCCTTGGTCTGGTCGCGGGTTTCGGTGAAAGGAAACGTGGCTTCAAATTCGCGCATCCAGACATTGTCCGGCGCAAAGGCATGTCCCGGCTGCGCTGCGCGCTGCGCCTGGATCCGCAGCAGCTCCGCGGCAAGGTCGAGCGTGGACCGCTCAGCCGACTGGCGGGCCTTCTCCCACCGGCCTGAGCCGACGCGGCCGAGCTGCGGCTTGGTTTTGGTCAGGCCGACATACCGGCTGATGAGGTGCGACTCCTGCAAGGGCACGTGCAGAGTGACCTTATCGTCAAACTCCAGCGAGATGACCTCGCGGATGCCGTCACCTGATTCCAACCTGGTCAGGCCGCGATACTGGGCGATGCCGTGCGACAGATGCACGACGAAATCACCTTCGACCAACTCCGAGAAATCAAGCAGCTGGTCCACGGCTGCCGCTGCCGCGATGGCGCGTTTGGCCACGGAGCGTCGGGCGCGTTGCCGGCCGAAGATCTCGGTCTCGGAGACGACAACGAGGCCGGCTGTCTTGGGTAGGGCGGCGAGTCCCTTCGTCGCCGCAGCAGAAACGGCGGGCAGCGGAATGCCCGCCCTACCTTCACGAAACGTAATGCGAAACCCCTCGTTCAAGGCGCCACGCAGGAAACGCGGTTTGATCTTCTTCAGTGCGGGGTGCTCGTCGAGCAGCTCACGGATGCGCTGTTCCTCGCCTGCTTTGGAGACGACAAAGTCCACGGCGTAGCCCGTCTGCTTCCACGCCGCGACTTTTTGGAGAAATTGCCACCGCGCGTCCTCCTCGGCGGCGAGGCGTTCGTGAGCGAGCAGACGCTCCGTCGGATAGGTGCGGTGATGCGCCAGTGATTCGGTGTCCCAAGTCTCCTCGTGCCCGGCCGAGTCGAACAACCGGCTGGCCAGATCGAGGTCACTCACGCCAAACAGGCCGCCGGTGGCCATGGCGAGGCGTCCGGCGAAATCCATCGAGTCGGGGCCCGCGAGCGTAGCGAAGAGTTCCTCAAGCGCCTTGGGCTCGACGAGTGCGGCGTGGGTGGCCGGATTCAGGTAGTCCAGCAGCGACGCCTGCGGTGACGCGGTCGATGATTTCGCCCGAACGTTGGGTGACGGAGTCGAGGGCGCGGATTTCCTCAAGCACGTTGCCGAAGAAGTCCAACCGGCAGGGTTGGGGTGCCGTGATGGGATATAGGTCCACGATGCCGCCGCGCACGGCGTATTGGCCGGGCGCCTCGCAGACCGCTTCGCTGTCATAGTCAAAAGAGCGGAGCAACTCGAGCAGCCCTTGGAACGAATGCTCCCCCCCGCGCCGCAACTCAATCTCCCGGGTGGCGAAATCAGCCGGTGGCGGCACCGGTTGAAGCAGAGCTGCGGGGGTGGTGAGGATGAGCAGGGTGTCGGATTTGGCGGTGGCTTGCTTCAATCCCCGCAACTTGCTCAACACGGCGAGCCGGTCGCTGGCGGCATTGAAG
>LNEH01000024.1 GCA_001464505.1 Verrucomicrobia bacterium Ga0077533 | reverse complement strand
TGCTGTCGCCGGCCGCATGGAAGAGCGCAATGTCCTCGGCGAGGGTCTCGGTTTTTTGCGCCTCCTCGTGGATTACGAGCCAGACTGGCGCCGGATGCCGCCGGAGCAGTTCCGCGAGGGCATGGGGTTGCGCTGCCGGGCAGATGCCGGTGAGTTTTGAGAGTTTGCATGCCGTGGATTCGGACACGAAGGGGAACAAAGTGCATGCTCCCGGCTGGCGGGCAACTGATTAGAAGCTCCAACATCCAAACCCCAACCTCCAGAGAATCACCGCAACCTCGCCGCCCTGGCGCCAAATATCAAACGGGGTGGCTTTTCACGCATTGGTCATTCACTGGCGCTTGGATGTTGGAGCTTGGTGCTTGCGACGCGCAGCGTCGTTAGCGCGGCTTGCGCGGCGACTTCCTCCGCGACCTTCTTGGACGGGCCGGAGCCGGTGCCGAGCTCGCGGTCATGGAGGAAAACGGCGACCTGGTATTCGCGGGCATGGCGTGGACCCGAGGTCGCGGTCACCTCGTAGCGCAGGGCGGCGTTGCCGTGCTCCGGTTGGATAAGTTCCTGCAGCCGCCCCTTCGGATTCTCGGCGTCCTCCGAGAGCGCCAGCCGGCCGGCGAGCGGGCCATACCAGGCGAGCATGCGCTCACGGACGGTGGCCAGATCGCTGTCGAGATAGATGGCGCCGACGAGAGCCTCGAATGCGTCCTCGAGGGTCGAGGCCCGCGCCCGGCCGCCCGTGTCGCTCTCACTTTTGCTGAGGCGCAAGGCCGCATCGAGGCCGAGGTCGCGCGCCATCAGGGTGAGAAAACCGCCATTGGACAGCACGGCGCGGCGGCGACTGAGCACGCCTTCGCGCTCGGCGGTGAACTTACGAAACAGGGCGTCGGTCAGGATGAACTGGATCACGGTGTCGCCGAGAAACTCCAGGCGCTGGTTGTGCGGGCCCGCCTGCGGATGGTCCTGCAAATAGGAAGGGTGGGTCAGCGCTTCGAGCAGGAGCGCCTGGCTCTGAAAGCGGTAGCCGAGACGTGATTCGAGGGATTTGAGTTTTTCCGGCACGTTAAAGAATTACTTTAGACTACCGCGTCTGTCATTCTGAGCGCAGCGAAGAATCCACGCGTTCGGGCATGGCATCACGATCATAACCGTGGATTCTTCACTTCGTTCAGAATGACAGAACATGGTAAATTCTGTTTAGCTGCTGGCGCTCGTGTAACGGCGCAGGCCGCGATGGAAGACAAAGACAGCGAGCGAGAACCAGATCGCCGTGACCGCCAGCAGCCAGCCGATGAGGCGGAGGTCGAAACCGTGGAGGAGCGTGCTCGCCGGGGCGTTGCTGACGATGACCACGGGCAAGATCCAGACAAAGGCGACATTGGCCACGCCTCTGAAGGCCTCGCGGGGCAGGCGGGAAAATTCACTGAGCGTGAAGTAGCTGCCCTCGATGCCCTGCGCGCTGGTGATCCAGAAGGCGGGCGCGATGCAGAGCACCAACATGCTGTAGTGGATGATCACCCCGCAGCCCACCAGCAGGACATAGAGGGCGATGTCCGCCGCTCCGGGATGAAGACCGAGCTGGCGCGCGGAGTAGATGACCACCGCGGCGGCGACGAGCGAGTTGAGCAGGCTGTCCGGATCGAGCTTGCGCGTCGTGGCCATGAACATGACGTTGCCCGGCTGGGCGATGAAGAAGTCAAAGTTGCCGCTGCGGATGTTGCGGCCCATCTCAAAAATGCTGCTCCAGAAAAATCCCATGAGGAAACGCTGGATCAGGAGCGAGGTGCCGACGAGGAGCATCATCTCGTATTTGGTCCAGCCGGCGACCGTGTCGGTGTGCCGGTAGATGACGGAAATCATCAGGAGGTTGACGGTCATCCAGAACAGCTCGACCAGCGTCCAGATCAGGAAATCACCGCGAAACATCAGCATCCGCGCGATGGAGTAGCGGGCGGAGGTGAGCCAGATACGGGCGTAATGGGCGAGGTTCATGGGTCAGCCGCCGACGGCGGTGTGCAGGCGCAGGCCGCGCCGCCAGAGGAGCTGGCCGATCGCGAGGATGATCACGACCCAGCAGGCCTGGAGGCCGAGGCCGGTGAGGGCGGCGGCGGGGTCGTTGAGCCGGCCGGTGAAGATCGCGACCGGGAAATACATCTGGTAGTAGTAGGGCAGGTATTGCGACAGCCGGAACAGCCCGTCGGGCAGCAGATCCAGCGGGAAGATCTGTCCGCCGAGCACCGATTCGATCGCCATGGAGAGGATCACCAGGCCCTGGATTTCCAGCAACCAGAAGCTCATCAGGCCGAAACAATAGGCGATGCCGAACTGGATGAGCGCGGACATGACAAGCGCGGGCAGGCCGATGGCGAGCCGCCATGCCTCCGCGGGCAGCACCAGGTAATCCCTGAGCAGCGGGTAGGTGACCAGCAAGGGCACCAAAATGAGGAGGCCGGTGACGAGCCGCGCCGACAGGTAGATGCTGAAGCGATAGCCGAAGTAGTTGACCGGCTTGAGCAGGAACTGGTTGATGAGGCCGCTGCGGATTTCCTCGCTGATCTGGTAGTCCTCGTTGAAGGCGCCGATCATGAACTGCACGACGAGAAGGGCGACGAAGTAGGTGAAGGTTTGCGCGAAGTTAAACCCGCCGATGGCCGGGCTGCCGGCGTAGGCGGCGCTCCACAGGATGAACACCACGATGAGGTGGAAAAACGAAAAGAAACCGCGCACGGCAAAGTTCACCCGGTAGACCAGGTTGCTCTGGAGGCCGACGGAAAAGGCGGCGCGGTATTTGTTCAGGGTGGCGAGCATGGCGGACGCCGGTAGTCAGTAGTCAGTGCTTCGCGGACTGCAAGTGCGGCGTCCGAAGCTCCAACCTCCAAGCTCCAATTTCCAGTGAAACATCAGGAGGCAAACATCAGGCAATCCGGGGCCGGCTTGGGTTTGGTGCTTCTCTGGAGGATGGAGCTTGGAGGTTGGAGCTTCGGCGCGGGCCTGCCGGATCAGGCATCGCTGGCGCCCAAGTCGAACCGGGTCGCCACCTCTTTGCCCAACGCGCGGTAGGCCGCGGCACCAGGACCGTGCGGGTCGTAGGTAAAGATGGGCTGGCCGAAACTGGGCGCCTCACTGAGCCGGACGGTTCGCGGGATCACGGTGTGGAAAATCTTTTCCGGCAGATGCTGCTTCACCTCATCCAGAACCTGCTTGGAAAGATTGGTGCGGCTGTCGAACATGGTCATGACGATGCCGCCGACATCGAGGGTGGAGTTGACGCCGGCGCTTTTGAGCCGCTCCACGACCTTGAGGATCTGACCGAGGCCTTCGAGGGCCATGTATTCGCATTGCAGGGCGATCAACAGGTGATCGTCCTCCGCTAGGGAGTTCATCGAGAGCATGCCGAGGGCCGGCGGGCAATCGATGATGATGGCGCGGTAGCCGCCCGAGTTGCGCAACGGCTCGAGGACCGAGCGGAGGCGCATCAGATAGTTGGGCTGCTGGGCCAGTTCGATCTCAATGGCGGCCAGGTCCACCTCGGAGGGGATGAGCGCGAGATGCGGCCAGGCGGTGGGCGTGAGCATCTCGAAGGCGCTGCCTTCGCCGCGCAGCGGGCCGTAGAGGCTCTTGCCCTCGAATTTCTCGACGCCGAGGGCGCTGGTGGCGTTGGCCTGCGGGTCGAGGTCCACGACCAGCGTGTGGACCTTGCGCTCGGCGAGGGCGGCCGCGAGATTGACCGCGGTGGTGGTTTTGCCGACGCCGCCCTTCTGGTTGGCGATGGTGAAAACGGTGCAAGCCATGGGGTGATTAACCGGAAATGGCGGTGGGTAGTCTAGCCTGAATGCTGAAACCTTTGCCGCAGCCTTGGGAGGCATTGAACCACAGAGGCGCTAAGCCATGCAATCGGAGGCCACCACGAAACACACCAAATACACGAAAAACCCTCCCGCTCCCTTTAACCACTAATCCACACTAAGCGGGCGCTAATTTAATCCCTACGGGCCGATTCCGTTCTCTTCATAATTAGCGACACATCAGTGTTCATTAGTGGTTGCCTCCCCGCCGTTGGTTGCTCCGATTTTCGTGTCGTTCGTGTTTTTCGTGGTTAACCCGACTGTATTTCAGTTCTTGCCGAACCGGGAAAAGTGACGCAAGTTGCGCGCTCGTTTCTGTCCGGCGCGGTAGCCAAGTGGTAAGGCCGAGCTCTGCAAAAGCTCTATTCGGCGGTTCGATTCCGCCCCGCGCCTCCACCTCCAACTGTCTATCTAGCAGGGAAGTGGACTTGCGAGAACGGAACCGGACACCAAAACGGACACCAAAATCTCTACTCCGTGAGAATTTGGCGTAATCGGAACTAACCCGCCGACTACCCGCTAACCCTGCGGAACCGTTTCCGACTATCGTCGTGTTTTGCCCACACGACCATGAAAGCACGATTCCGTATCACCCGCCGAGGCAGTCGGGGAGACACGTTTTATTGCGTGGACACGCAGACCAGGAAGCGCACCAGCCTGAACACATCCGACCTCAGAAGCGCCCGGCGTGTTGTCCAGGCCAAGAACGAGGCCGAACAGCAACCAGCCCTGAATCGCCAGCTCGCCAAAGCCTACCTCGCCGGCACCGATTCCTCCGTAACAACGCGAACCTGGCAAAACGCGCTGGAAGCCCTCACCAACATGAAGCAGGGGTCCAATAAGGAGCGCTGGCAGCGGGCTGCCAAGGACAAGGCGTTCGCCATCCTGCTGCCTCGCGTTGTCGTCGATACGCCCAGCGAACTGCTTTTGAAAGTCCTCCAAGCGGGCACGGTTTCGACCAACAACTTTTTGCGCCGGCTGCATAACTTCTGCGTGGACATGAATTGGCTGCCCTGGCCGCTGATTCCGAAGCGGCAGTGGCCGGTCATCCGATTCAAGGACAAGCGCGCCATCACTTGGGAGGAGCATTGCCGGATTATTGCCCGCGAGGGTAACGCCGAGCGGAAAGCGTTCTATCAACTGGCCTGGCACCTGGGCGCTTCGCAGTCCGACTTGGCGCACCTGCAAGCCGAGGACGTGGACTGGGCGGCGCGGATCATCTGTTTTGTCCGCATGAAAACCCGCTGGCGGGGCCAGCAACCGCCGCAGATTCGGTTTGGCCAGGAGGTTGAGACGATCCTGGCCACGCGGCCCAAAACCGGCCCCTTGTTTCCATATCTGCAAAACGTGCTCCCTGGGCATAGGGCTACCGAGTTCAGGCAACGTTGCATCGGGTTGACGATTCATGGCGTGACCCTGCACAGCTACCGTTACGCATGGGCAGAACGGGCGATAGTCGCTGGATATCCTGAACGTTTCGCGCAACTGGCCCTGGGTCACAACAGCAAGGCCGTGCATCGCGCTTACGCGAAACGGGCGCAGGTCACTTTGCCCCCACTGGAGGACTACGAAAGGAACATGGCGGCCGCAGCCATTATCCCTCTGCCATTGCCCGCCGCTGGTTGAGTCTGGCGCAATTCCCTCCACCGGCCGCTTGACACCTGAGCCGCTTTGAACACTTTTGAGGCATGGCAACCATTCAAATTCGAACCCGCATAGATCGTAACCTGAAAAAGAAGAGCGACGCTGTCCTCAAGGGGCTGGGACTGGACGCCGGGTCATTCGTCTCCATGGCGTTGACTCAACTCGTCAATCGTCGCGGAATCCCCTTTGCAGTCTCTGAGTCGGACGCGGGCTACTTTGCGTCGGAATACGGGCTTACTTCCGCCCAAAGCGTCAAGGCGGGCGCGGCCATGAGCAGGGACACGGCCCGCGCTCGTCGCACTGGCAAATTGCGTGAGGTTACCGAGCTGGCCGACCTGGCTCCATGAAGTTGCTGGCAACGCCGCGCTTTCTGAAAAGCATCCCAGCCGCTCGCAGGGCGGAAGTCTTGACAGCCATGAAGGCGGCGGGTGTTGCCTATGGGCAGCCCCACGTGCATGCCGGGCTTGGATTGAGGCGCATCCGGCCGTTCATGGAATGCCGCTGCGGGCTGGATTTGAGGCTTATTTTCCAGCGGGAGGGACAAGCCCTTGTCTTTCACCTCTGTGGGACGCATGATGAGGTCGAATCCTTCCTCAAGAACCAACGGTGATATGCGCGCACGTTCTGAGAACGAATCAGGCGGGTGAGCCTATCTGCAAAATGTGCTCCCTGGACACCGTGCCACGGAGTTCAGGCAACGTTGTATCGGCCTGGGGATTCATGGCGTGACCTTGCACAGCTATCGTTATGCATGGGCAGAACGGGCGATAGTGGCAGGATATCCCAAACGGTTTGCGCAGCTGGCCCTGGGCCACAACAGCAAGGCGGTCCACCGTGCAGACTGCGGGATCAGTCAAGATACTCCATGCAGAAGTGCTGACTGCTGAGGCTATAGCCATGATACAATAATAAATTTGAAACTACCGAACGACGCGAGAAAAATGGCTAAGTCAGGACGGACACCAAAACGGACACCAAATGAGTTAAGAAAGGCGCTATGGAGTAGTTTCAGATTAAACTTGGTTAGCTCTGAGAAGTGGCCATTTTGGAACTGCAAACGCGACGATAACCGGTCGATTCCGCCCCGCGCCTCCAGCCTTCGCCCAAGCGAAGAGAGGGTAAGGCTGCCAGGCCATAGGCTTGGCGACGGCCGGCGTTTCATGCTCGCTTCAGGCATGGCTTCAGGCATGGCTTCGGCTGGCAAGCCACTTTGCCAAAATGGAACAATGCGAGGTGAGGTTGCCGGGACAGGTCATGCGCTGGCGCTATCCTCGGGGGCTCACGATCGGCGGGCGAAGAACGGATTATGCTGTTTTTCCTGTTTTAACGTGGTCAGCGGGCCATGGCCGCAAGCGAGCACGGTGTCGGCGGGCAGTTTGAGGATCTTTTGTTTGTTATGCCGCAATTGAATTTCGAAATGCGTCGGGCTGCCGCCCATCGACCCCGCGAAGAGGGCATCACCGACAATGGCCAACGGCCAGGAGAGGCCGGAGATAAAGTAGGTCGTCATCCCCGGGGAGTGGCCCCAGGTGAAGAGCGTCTTGATCGAGAGCTCCCCGAGGTGGAAGTGGGCGTTTTCCTGGAATGTTTTCGCGCCGGGCCGGTCCGACGGTTCAAGCTCGCTGGCCCACACTCCGGCGCCCGTGGCGGCCAGACGGTCGAGGTCGGCGATGTGGTCCTCATGCGTGTGGGTCAGAAAAATGTAGCGCAGGGTCAGGCCCTCCCCGGCGATGGTGTCGAGGATCGGGCGGGCATCAGCCCCGGTGTCGAAGGCGGCGGCGAGCCGGGTCTTCACATCCCACACGAGATAGCTGTTGACGGTCATGTCCTCAAAGGTGGTGTTGAACATGGCGAACCCGCGCTTGAAGATCGGCTGCTCCGGATACCACTCGCGCCGGGCGAGCGCCAGCAGGGCGTTGCGATCGAGGCCGAGGGGCCGGGCGAGGGCGAGGAGGGTGATTTCCTGGATCTCACCTTGCTTCACCGCCTGCAGGTCGGCGACCGGGACGTTGGCCGCGGTGGCGAGGGCGTCGTCAGTCAATTGGAGCCCCCGCTGGGCCTTGCCTATGATGTCGGTGAAATTGTCTTCGAGGGGAATGCGCGGCATGGACTGTCAGGCTCCGATGAAACAGGACGCACCGCAAGCCGGCTTTGTGCGCTGAAATTTCAGGAGTTCATCCCGTTATTCTGTAGCGGCGGTCTATGACCGCCGAGAAGCGCGGCACGGTCGTCTTCGGCGGTCATAGACCGCCGCTACAGGTGCAGAAACTGAGCCGCGTCCGGTTTCGGAGCAAAAAAGCGGGGGCGGCACCTTGCGATGCCGCCCCCTCGGGGATGTAACCGACCAAAAGGTTATTTCGGGGGCTCGACCGTGATGTTGAGTTTCTCGAGCGTGAGGCCGAGCTGGCGGTCGTATTCGGCGAGGGCCTTGGCGTAATCGGACCGGGCGCCGGCTTCGCGCACTTCGGCGTTGGAAAGGATTTCCTGCTGCTGCGAGACGAAGAAGGTCGTGCTGGCCCCGGCGCGGAGGCGCTTCACCTCGGAGTCGAGCGTGCTTTGCGCCAATTCCCGCGCGCGCCGGCTGGCCTGCACGCGTTGCTGCGCCGTCTCGATCTGCCCCGCGGCGTTGCCGACGCGGACGACGATGTCCTGCTCGGCTTGTTCCAGCTCGGTCTCGGACTGGCGCTGTTGCAGCTTGGCGGCGCGGTAGCGGCCGCGCTCGGTGGTGAACGTGAGCGGGACGGATACCACGACGCCCCAACTGTAGGTCCGATAGTCCCGATCCTTGATCTGCTGGCGGCTGGTGTTGAGATCGGTGTCGTAACCGTTGTAGCCGTAACTGCCGACGAGATCCACGCGGGGCAGGAGCTGGTTGCGTTGGAGGCGGGTGTTCACGCCGTCGCGCTTGAGGGCGAGCTTGGCCTGCTGGTAGTCGGGGCGTTTCTCAAGGGCGCGGGGAAAGTCGGCTGCAGCGTCCACCACGACAATCGGCGCGGGCGGGGGCGGCTCGATGGTGAAGCGATGCGTGAGCAGGCCGGGGGTCTTGTCATCGGTGATGAGTTGCTTGAGGGCGTTCTCCGCCTCGCGCACAAGGCGTTGCGCGATCAGGATGCCCTCCTCGCGGGTGGCGGCCCGGGATTCGGCGGAGGTGACGTCGTATTCGGACATGCTGCCGACCTTGAAGCGCTTCCGGTTCTCCTCGAGCAATTGCACGGCCAGCTCCTTCGAACGGATGGCGCTGCGCAGGTTGGCGTAAAAGAAATTGAGGTCGTGGTAGGCGAAGATGACGCGCGTGATGGTGTCCATCACGGACTGGCGGAACTGCCACTGGCTGATGCCGCGGTTGGCCTGCGCGATGCGGATGGAGGCGAAGGTGGGGCCGAAGCCGGAATTGCGCAGCAGCGGTTGAGTGCCCGAAATGCCCGCGAAGGCATCATAGTTGTCGGCGTAGACGTTGAAGGTGCCGCGGGTGTTGGTGTTGCTGGCGCCTAGCTTGTAGGTCATGCCCCAGGGCAGCACGCCGCCGAGGTTGAGGTCGGCGGTGTCGGTCTTGCTGAAACTGGTCGCGGGGCGAATGCCGCTGGTGGCGTCGGCGAGCGCGGGGTTGAAGCTTTCAGAATAGGTGTAGCTGCCGTTGAACACCGGATCGAACTTGCCAAAGGCCTCGGTCACCCGCGCGGCGGCGATGGAGGACTCAAAGCCCTGGACTTTGATGGCGAAATTTTTCGCCAGGGCCCGCTGGATGGCCTGCTCCAAAGTGATTTTTTCAGCTTCGGTGCCGGGCGTGGGGGTCGGTTGGGCAATCGCCGACAAAGCGAGGGCCAAAGGGAAAATAAGGGCGAGGAGGTGCCGGGAGGCAGACATGGGCGGTGGGTTGCCGCCCCACTTTGCAACCGCCATGCCATCGGGTGGCCTAAAATAACCCTAAGCCGGTCAGCGGGTTGCGCGACACCAGCGGGATCGAAGATATTGAACTGTCCGTTCGCGAAATTTTGTCGTCCCGGAAGCGGGACGAGATTACTTCACCCAGAGACGGGCGGCGGCATAGACAAGGAACACCGCAAAGGCGCGCTTCGCGTAGAGCGCGGGGATTTTCTGGATGAAGAGTGAACCCAGCACGGCGCCGATGGCTCCGGCCAGGGCGCAGGCCCAGAACACCTGCCAGTTGATTTTGCCCAGGCTGAAATTCGTCGCGCTGCCGGCCAGTGAGATCGGGATGATGAGCGCGAGCGAGGTGCCGACCGCGATGTGGTAGTCGATTTTGAAAAGCAGCACCAGGATCGGCACGATGATGATGCCGCCGCCGATGCCGAAGCAGCCGCTGGCAAAGCCGGCCAGGAGCCCGAGCAGCGCGTAGCCAAGGGTTGGGTTCATGCCGGGAGCATGGAGGGTTGGCCGCGTGGCGACAAGCGGCGTCTGCGTGGATTGCGCCTGCGGCGCCGACGAGCGCGGAACTTTCCCGCCCTCAGCCGACCATCATGCCATCGGCGAGACGGACGATACGCGTGCCGTAGGAGGCGTTTTCGGCCGAGTGGGTGACTTGGACGATAGTCGTGCCATCGGTATTGAGTTGCTTGAAAAGAGCCATGATTTCGCGCCCCTGGTCGGAGTGGAGGTTGCCGGTAGGCTCGTCCGCGAGGATGAGCGAGGGTTTGGCGATGAGCGCACGGGCCACGCCAACGAGTTGCTGCTGGCCACCCGACAATTGGCTCGGATAGAGGTCCTTTTTCGCGACGATGCCGAACTTGTCGAGCACGTCGCAGACGACGGACTCCCGCTCCTTTTTCGGGATGTCGCGATAGGAAAGGGGGATTTCCAGGTTCTCGTAGACGGTCAGGTCGTCGAGCAGGTGGTAGCTTTGGAAGACGAAACCGATATGCTTTTTCTGCAGCTCGAAGCGTCGTTTTTTGTCGAGCTTGTGGACCGCTTCGCTTTTGAGCGTGTATTCACCGCCCCAGGCGCTGTCATGCAGGCCGAGGATGTGCAACAGGGTGGACTTGCCGGAGCCGGAGTTGCCCATGATGGAGACGAACTCACCCTCATTGATCGTGAGGTTGATGTTGCGCAGGGCATAGAAAGGCCCGCCCTTGAGCGGGTAGACTTTTTCAAGGTTGTGCAGGGAAATCATAGGTGGGAGGCTAGGGGACGACTATTTGGTCACGGATAAATCGGATACGCACGGATAAAGACAGGGATGATTCAGAATATCCGTAGTCATCGGCGAAATCCGTGGTCAAGAAAACGTTGGCTACCCGACCTGCGTGATGCGCCCGGCGGTGTGCTTCCAGCGGCGAAGGTCTGGGCCGGCACCGCGTTTGAGCGCCTTGAACAGTTCCGGGGCCTCGCGCTTTTGCAACATTAGCTCCGCCACACCGTCGGCGTCGCAGTTGAAAATTTTCGCGTAGCCCTTGTAGTGGCGCGGCTCACCGAGGACGCATGATAACTGTAGCGGCGGTCTGTGACCGCCGTCGGGGCCGGTGCCGTCATCCCGGCACTCATAGAGCGCCGCTACCGGCCGCCGATCCAGCACGAGGAAGCTGTAGGGCAGTGAACGCAAATCGATGCCGGCGCGCTGGCCGAATTTCACCCAGCCGGAGTCGGCATGGAGGCTGGCGGGTGGTGACGCGAAAAAATGGCACCAATGCCGCTCGTTGCCGGCGGCCAGCACGCCGCACGCGGTGTTGTGCGGGCAGGGGGCGACTGCCTGCAGGCCGGCGGCCCGTAATTTCTCCCGCCAGCCGCCGAGCGCCCGGCTGACCTCGTGCGTGCCCGGCTCGACCCAGAGGATGGTCTGGGCCCGGGCGCAAAGGGCGGACAATTCCGCCCGGGCGGCTTCATCAAGTTCGTTCAGCACATGGCTTAGCACCAGCACGCCGATTGAATCGTCCGATTCCAGAAAACACGAATCGGCGCGGCCCACCGTGAGTCCGGAAAATCTCCGACGCCCATGATGCTCGGAGAAATCCATTGCCAGCTCCGAATGGTCATGCACCAGCAAACGGGCGATGCTTGCGGGGTCGAAAAACTCCACCACCCGCCGGCCGGCGATGCCGCTGCCACAGCCCCAGTCGAGCACCGTGGCGCCCGCAGGTGGCGCCCAGCCGCGCTGTTTCAACTCGGCGAGCACGGCATCCCATTTCCAACCGATTCGTTCGCCGTAAGTCAGATTGTAACACTCGAGGTCCGTGATGGTGTGCCAGTAGGGCCCGGCGGTCTTGGCGTCTGACAGAAAAGTCTGACGCAACCGGTCGAGGATTTCCCAGTCGAGGTGCTCCCAGTTCATGTCGCGGAATATTTGTAACGTATTACGTTACAAATTAACTTGGCCCCGGGTTTCATGCGCCGAGGTTGAAATTGAAATGCCGGGCCAGGGCGTGCGACTTGACGCCGTAGAACGCGGCGAGCTCGCGGACTTGCCGCGCTGCGGCCTCGGTGCGGGCGGGGCGCTGGTGCTTGGTGGCGGCGATCATCAGGTTTTTCGCCGTGTGCTCGGTGGAGATGAACTCGAAGACCTTGGTGTCGTAGCCGGCCCACTCGAGCAGCAGGGCGCGCAGGGCGTCGGTGGCGAACTCCGCGTGCCGTTCCTGGAAAATCCCGTGTCGGAGCGCCGGTGCCAGCACCGGAGCGGCCGTGAGTTGCGGGCGGAGCTCTTTCTGGCAGCATGGTGCCACCAGGATGAGCGCGGCCCCGGCTTGCACGCCCTTGGCGAGCGCGCCGTCGGTGGCGGTGTCGCAGGCGTGCAGGGCGATCAACACATCGAGCACCGTTCCGGCCTGCTGGCCGGCCAGTGTTTGTCCGGGCCGGTCGCCCGGCAAAGCCGTCAGCTTGGCGGATTCAATCGTGCCTTGGACGAAGTTGAGTTGGTCGCGACCGGTCTCGCGGGCCACGCGATTGCAGAGCGTCACCAACTCCTCGCGGGCCTCGATACCGCGGACGTGCGCGGGCCGGACCGCAACCAGATTGAAGTAGTCGCAGATGGCGAAGGTCAGGTAGCCCTTGCCGCAGCCCATGTCGGCGATCTCCAGCGGCCGGTGCGTGGGCAGTTCGGCGTCGGCCGCAAGGTGGCTGAGGATTTCGACGAACTTGTGGATCTGCCGGTGCTTGTCCGCCAGTCCTTCGCGGACGGCACCGGTGGCGGTGGTGACTCCGAGTTTTTCCAACCACGCCTGGCTTTGCTCAGGCAGCAGGCGCTGCTTGGTGCGGTCATGTTCGCCGTCCGCCTTTTCGGTCGCAGCGGGCCCGTAGGTGAGGCGCGGGATGCCCTTTTTGTTGAACTCGAGCTGGGTCATCCTCTCGGTG
>LNEH01000023.1 GCA_001464505.1 Verrucomicrobia bacterium Ga0077533 | reverse complement strand
GGTGGACGGTTACAACATGGCCTTCCGGGCGTTCTACGGGATGCCCGAGCTGACCCGGACGGACGGGTTCCCGACGGGGGCGCTGCACGGCTGGGTGAAGACCATGTGGCGACTGCAGGATCAGGAGAAACCGGATGCGATGGTGGTGTTTTTCGACCTCGGGGGCTCGCAGGACCGGCTGGCCTTGCACCCGGAATACAAGGCGCAACGCAAGGAGACGCCCGAGCCGCTGGAAAAGCAGATCCCGATGATCAAAGATCTGACGCGGGCGATGGGCCTGGTCGGGGTCGAACTGGACGGCGTGGAATCCGACGACTTGCTGGCGTCGCAGGCGCGGATGCTGGCGAACGCGGGGCACGACGTGCTCATCGTCAGCGCGGACAAGGATTTTGCGCAGTGCGTGGACGGGCGGATACGGATTTTGCTGCCGCCACCGACCGCGAATCCCAAGCTTGGCTGGCGGGTGCTCGACCCAGCCGGGGTCGTGGAGAAATTCGGCGTGCCGCCAGGGCGGATCGCGGAGTATCTCGCGCTGATCGGTGATACTTCCGACAACATCCCCGGCATCAACGGCGTCGGTCCGAAGACGGCGGTGAAGTGGTTCGCGGAGTTCCAGACCCTGGAGGGCATCATTGCGCACGCCGCCGAGCTGAAGCCGGAGCGTTTCCGCGAGGTGGTGGCCAAGGAGGCCGGCAAACTGCGGATGAATTTGAAACTGACGACGCTGCGCGCCGAGTCGCCCCTGCCGCATGTGGCGCCGGGTGAACCGGCAGCGGCGAAACTGTTCGGCTTGCTTGAGTCGCTCGAGATGAAGTCGTCGCTCGCCGAGGCGCGGACGCGTTACACCGGCCAGAAAGATTTATTCTGAGCCCCGGCCCGGCTCACTTTGCCGGCGGCTCGAAGATGTAGCCGATGCCATGCACGGTCTTGAAGCAGTCGAGCGAGATGCCGTTCTTGGCGAAGGCCGAGCGCACCTTGACGATGTATTGGTCGAGGGAGCGGCTGCGGATGTCCGCATGGATGCCCCAGACGGAATGGATCAGTTCCTTGCGGGTGATGACCATCCCGACATGGGTGTGGAGGTAGGAGAGGATGCCCAGTTCCTTGCGGCCGGTCTTCAGGATGGTCCCGCCCGGGAACTCGATCTCAAGGCGGTCGGGGTGAATCTTGGCGCCGAGGAACTCGAAAGGACCATCGGTGGTGCGGACATTCTTCGTGACGTTGAAGTCGGCTTTGCTTTCAGCGCGGCGGAGGACGGCATGGATGCGGGCGACCAGCTCAGTGTAGCTGAAAGGTTTGGTGATGTAGTCGTCGCCGCCGAGCGTGAGACCCTTGACCTTGGCCTCGTCCTGAAAGTTGGCGGTGAGGAAGATGACCGGGGTGTTGATGTCCTGCTCCTTCAGCTGCGCCAGCAGCTCGAAGCCGGTGGTGTCGGGCATATTGATGTCGAGCAGGATCAGGTTGGCAAAGTTGTGCTGGAGGAAACGCAGGGCGGGCGCGGCTCGGTTATAAACCTGGACATTCATACCCGCCTCCTCGAGGTGCTGGGAGATGATTTTCGACAACTCCAGCTCGTCTTCGACGACAACGATCAGGGGGCGTGGTTCAGCACACATGGATAGGGCGACAAGGTGATGTCAGCCTTACTTTTACAATTAAGCGGCGGCTTGTCAAAGCCTAGTTGGCGTGCGTTGCAGGCGGTTGGCGCGCAGAGATTTCTTGTCATTCCGGCGGGGAGGCCTTCGCTCGTGCCAGATGAAAGTCACCTTAGGGCTGCTCCAGCACGCCTGCTCAACCTCGGCGGCGGAAAATCTCAGGAAAACCCTTGTGCTTGCCGAGCAGGCGGCAAAACAGGGCGCCAAGATCATTTGCACGCAGGAGCTCTTCCGCTCGCAATATTTCTGCCAGAGCGAGAATCACGACTATTTCAAGCTGGCGGAGTCGATCCCGGGGCCGAGCACGGCGGCCTTCCAGCAACTGGCGAAAAAACGCAGGGTTGTGATCATCGCCTCGCTGTTTGAGAAACGCGCCGGCGGCCTCTACCACAACACCGCGGTCATCATCGACGCCGACGGCAAGCTGCTCGGCCGCTACCGGAAGATGCACATTCCGGACGATCCGCTTTACTACGAAAAATTCTACTTCACGCCCGGCGACACCGGGTTCAGGGCCTGGCAGACGAAGTATGGCAAGATCGGCGTGCTCATCTGCTGGGACCAGTGGTATCCGGAGGCGGCGCGACTGACGGCGTTGCAGGGAGCGGAGATATTGTTCTATCCGACGGCCATCGGCTGGCACCCCGGCGAGAAAAAGGAATTTGGTGCGAACCAGCACGGGGCGTGGGAAACAATCCAGCGCTCGCACGGCATAGCCAATGGCTGCTACGTCGCCGTCACCAACCGCATCGGCGTGGAAAAACCCGTGGGCGGCGACGGCATCGAGTTTTGGGGGCAGAGCTTTGTCGCCGGCACCAGCGGGCAAATTCTCGCCAAGGCCAGCGTGAACCAGGAAGAGATACTCCTTGTGCCGGTCGACCTCGGCCAGGTGGACCTCACGCGCACGCACTGGCCGTTCCTCCGCGACCGGCGGATCGATGCTTACGGCGATATCACGAAGCGTTACATCGACTGAAAGGTGGAACCCGACCTTCAGCCTTCGCCAAGACTACGGCTGCCAAACCGGGCGGGTTCTTGAATCGGGAAGCGCGTCCAAAGGCCGCCCTCCACCACAATGCTTAAATCGAAAACCCTTCAGACGCCCGCCGCACTCGGCTTCCGCATGCCGGCCGAGTGGGAACCCCAGGCCGCCGTCTGGCTCTCGTGGCCGCACAATCACCAGACCTGGCCCGGGCAGTTCCGCCCCATCCCCGGAGTGTTTGCGAACATCGTCGCCCAGATCAGCCGCTTTGAGCCGGTGCGGATCAATTGCGCCGCCAATCTGCAGCCCCGGGCGCAACGGCTCTGCGCGGCAGCCGGCGCCGACATGACGCGGGTGGTTTTCTACAACCACCCGACCAATGACGCCTGGTGCCGCGACCACGGTCCGATCTTTGTGAAGAATGACCGGTCGCGCGAAGTCGCCGTGACGGACTGGGTGCACAACGCCTGGGGCGGAAAATATCCGCCCTATGATCTCGACAACGAGATCCCTCCGAGCATCGCCCGGAAGCTCAAGATGCGCCGGTTCGAGAACGACATGGTGCTGGAGGGCGGTTCAATTGATGTGAACGGACACGGCCTGTTGCTCACCAGCGAGCAATGCCTGCTGAATAAAAACCGCAACCCGCACCTGTTCCGCGAGGAAATCGAGCGGAACCTGAAGGATTACCTCGGGGTGAAACAAGTGTTGTGGCTGGGCGAGGGGATCGTCGGTGACGACACGGACGGTCATATCGACGACATCACGCGATTCTACAAACCCGACGGATTTGTGACCGTGGTGGAGCCCAATCGGCGCGATCCGAATCACAAACCCCTCAAGGAAAATCTGGAAAGGCTGAAGGGGTTTCGCACTGCGGCGGGCAAAAAGTTCGACCTCGTGGAACTCCCCATGCCAAAGCCGTTTGGTTTTCGCGGACAACGCGTGCCGGCGAGCTACGCGAATTTTCTCATCATCAACGGTGCCGTGCTCGTGCCGCAGTTCCGGCAGAAAAAGCGCGACGCCGAGGCCTGTGCGATTCTCCGGGATTGTTTTCCCGGCCGGGAGATCGTTCCGCTTGATTGTTACCAGTTGATCTGGGGTCTCGGCACCCTGCACTGTATCTCGCAGCAACAGCCCGCCTGAGCGGGCGGGAAACTCGCCATGAAAACATTTCCCCTTCTCCTTTTCTGCGTGGCGGTTCTGGTCGCCGGCTGCGAATCCATGTCCACGCGCCTGGCCGATCGCTTCGCCCACGTGCCACCGCACACGCGCAACTTTGCGGCGGACCAGAAGACGGTTTATTACGCCGCCCAAACGGCCGTAAAGAAAGTTGGACTGCTGCTGGGCCGCACTTCGATTGCGAAATGGAGCATTGATGGCTACGCGCCGATCCGATCAGGCACGGCCACGAGCGATGCCCGCCAAACCACAATTGAGATCCGCCTGCTTGAGACCGAGGCACTTGAAACGCGGGTGGATTTGCTGGTCTGGGAGCACACTGATGGTGGTTCCCCGGGCAGGGTCAGTGAACAGGCACTGCGCGAGCACAGCCTGTATCAAATCTATTATGCTGTCTTGCAGCAGGTTTTGCAGGATGACGGGATGCTGAAGTCGCCGGAGAAAAGCTGATATTTTTTGCGCTTGCCGGGGGTGGGACGATAAGGGACTTTGGACATTCTGCGGCGTTCTTAGGTCAAGCCGGTGTTGCCGCAACACTCCCACCGGTTTGTCAAACAGTCCAACCCTCAACCACCGGATCCCTCGGGATCCAAGCCGGAAGCCGGGCGCCTTGGAGTAAGCGGCCGTCGTTCCGACCACAGTTCATATGAGTTCGTTAATGCAAGACCTGCTCGCCCAGAGCTCCTTCGACAAGTTGAAGGAAGGCTCGATCGTCTCGGGCGTCATCACCGAAATCCGCGCCAATGAAGTCGTCGTCGACATCGGCGGCAAAGCCGAAGGCGTCATTTCCGCCAATGAGTTTGCCGATCTCGGCGAGCTCCAGATCGGCTCCACCATCGAGGTCATCCTCGAGAAGCTTGAGGACAAGGAGGGCAACCCCATCCTCTCCTACGAGCAGGCCCAGCAGAAAAAGAACTGGGAGAACATCCTGGCCAAGTGCCAGGAGGGTTCGATCATCCCCGGCCGCGTGAAGGCCAAGGTCAAGGGCGGCCTCATCGTCTCGATCGGCGTCGATTCCTTCCTGCCCGCCTCGCACATCGACATCCAGCCGCCCAAGAACCTGGATCAATATGTCGGCCAGACCTACGACTTCAAGGTGCTCAAGATCAACCACGAGCGGCAGAACATCGTGCTCTCCCGCCGCGAGCTTATCGAGGAGCAGCGCATCAACAAGCGCCGCGACCTGCTCGAGAAACTGCAGCCCGGCCAGGTCCGCAAGGGCGTGGTCAAGAACATCACCGACTTCGGCGCGTTCATCGACCTCGACGGCATGGACGGCCTGCTGCACATCACCGACATGAGCTGGGGCCGCATCGGCCACCCGTCCGAGATGCTGAAGCAGGGCGAGGAGATCGAGGTGATGATCATCGACATCAACCGCGAGAAAGAGCGCGTGTCGCTCGGCCTCAAGCAGACCAAGAACAACCCTTGGGACAACATCGACCAGAAATTCCCGGTCGGCTCCAAGATCCACGGCAAGGTCGTCAACCTCGTCCCCTATGGCGCGTTTATCGAACTCGAGCCCGGCGTCGAGGGCCTCGTCCACATCACCGAGATGTCCTGGACCAAGCGCATCAGCAAACCCTCCGAGCTGCTCAAGGTCGGGCAGGAGCTCGATGCGGTCGTCCTCGGCATCCAGAAGGAAGAGCAGAAGATTTCCCTCGGTCTCCGCCAGCTGGAGCCGAACCCGTGGGACATGGTCCGCCACAACTACCCGGTGGGCGCCCGTGTCCGGGGCAAGGTCCGCAACATGACCACCTACGGCGCCTTCGTCGAACTCGAGGAAGGCATCGACGGCATGGTGCATGTCTCCGACATGTCTTGGACCCGCAAGATCAACCACCCGTCCGAGATGCTCAAGAAGGGCGACGAGGTGGACGCCATCGTCCTCGACGTGGATCCGAACCAGCAGCGCATCAGCCTGGGCATGAAGCAGCTCGCCACCGATCCGTGGACCGACATCGACAGCTTCTTCCGCATCGGCGACGTCGTCCCGGGCGTGATCTCCAAGGTCACGACCTTCGGCGCCTTCGTCGAGCTGAAGGACGGCATCGACGGCCTCGTCCACATCTCGCAGATCCAGGAAGAGCGCGTGGACAAGATCAAGGATGTGCTCAAGTCCGGCCAGGAAGTCACGGCCCGGGTCATCAAGATTGACCGCGAGTCGCGCCGCATCGGCCTCTCGATCAAGGCCGCCAACTACTCCGCCGAGCAATTGGCGCAGGAGACGGCGACCTACGAGCAGTTCGCCAAGAGCACCGGCGCTTCCGACCTCACCAACCTCGGCGATATCTTCGACGAGGCCTCCAAGAAGGACGAGTAAGCTCCACTCAACCGATACACTTCAAAGGCGTCCCGTGAAAGCGGGGCGCCTTTTTTCTTGGGCGGGCAATTTGTCGGTGGCGTGCTCTTGTCGGGCCATAGGCTTGGCGACGGCCGATGCACGCCACATTGCGCAAGCGCGCCACCTGCCTGGCGCGGTGCCAGCAGCTCACTTATACCACCATCCCGAGATAAATAGACTATACAAAGCGCCTGGATTCATCCAGAAATGGGGATGGCAAGATACCTTCCTGAACTGGGCAAAGCGGTGG
>LNEH01000022.1 GCA_001464505.1 Verrucomicrobia bacterium Ga0077533 | reverse complement strand
GGCGCGGTTCGCCGAGCGTGGTTTCCGCCGGCTGGACGCCGACCAGATCGTCCGGGACGAACTGCTGCCCAGCCGCGAGGTGGCGGAGGCGATCCGCGCCAAACTGGGTGACGCCATGCTGGCGGCCGATGGCAGCGTGCGGCGCGACCGAGTGGCCGAGAAGGTTTTTAAGGAGCCCAAGACCCTGGCCTGGTTGGAGGAATTGCTGCATCCGCGATTGCTGGCGCGCTGGCGCGAGGTGATCGCGGCGAGCCCGGGCACGGCCTTCATCGTCGAGGTTCCCTTGCTGTTCGAAAAGGGTTTGGAGAATTGGTTTGATTTCACGGTCTGCGTCACCACAGACTCCGAATTGCAATTGAGGCGGCTGGAACAGCGCGGCATCCCCCGGGAACAAGCCCGCGAGCGCATCGCCCAGCAACTGCCACTGGCCCGCAAATGCGAGTTGGCAGACCACGTTCTCCTGAATGACGGCACCCCCGAATTTCTTTGTGAACAGGTCGATGCGCTGGCTGCCCGCCTCTTGAACTCCCAACCCTCCCGGCCCGCCGGCCGCATTCATGTCAGTCCCTCCTAAATCCGACGAAGAAACCCGCAGTGCCGCTGACGGCGCTGCGGCCGAAACCAAGCGCCCGGTGCGATCCCGCCTGATCCGGGGCGGCAAGAAACCCCTGAAGGTTTCCGCCGCCAAGGAGAACGAATATCGCGAACCGCCGCCTCCGGCCCCCGCGCCCGAACCGGTGCGGGAAATACCGCCGCCGCGTGACGAACCCCCGGCCGACGCCGGTGGCAATCAAGGAGCCGCCCCGTTCCCACCCGAGGGACACGATCAGCCGGCGGAAGGGGGCAACGGCGGCCAATATCCACCCGGTGGCGGCGGCAAATTTGGCCGGAGACACCGCGGGAACAAGTTTCGGGGGGGCGGGAAATGGGGTGGCAACCAGAATTTCCCCAGCCCGAAACATCCGCCGCAACCGGCGCCCCCGAAGGAAGTCGTCCACTACGGCGACCTGCCCGACCCGGCCCGATTCCAGAGTCTCGAGGTGCTCGAGCAGCTCGCCGACGAGATAGCCAAAGGCAAGTCCGACCCGGTCTGGCTGAACGAGCTTTACGCGCTGAACCTCGCCGAGCTCACCGCTTTCGCGAAAAAACTGGACGTGAAATTTGAGGGCGCGCCGAATCGCCGGCAGCTTATCACGCAGATCTTCGCCACCATCACGGAGCAGAAACGGCCGCTCTATGACCGCGGTTACCTCGATCTGACTGACCGCGGCGTATGGTTTGTGGTGCATGACGACGTCAACTACCGTCTTTATCCTGAAGACGCCTTCCTGCCTGAAATATTCGTCAAGCATTTCGGTCTCAAGCGCGGCCACGCCGTCGAGGTGCAGCTGCAGGCGCCGCAGGGAAACGACCGTTGTCCGGCGGTCGTCGCGATTCGCAAGGTCATGGGCGGGAAACCCGCGGAAATTTCCAAGGTCCCGCCATTCGAGGAGCTGGTGCCGTATTATCCGCTCAAGCGCATCCTGCTCGAAATGCCGGGCCAGAAGGATGTTTCCATGCGCATGGTGGACATCGTCACGCCGGTCGGCTTTGGGCAGCGCGGCCTGATCGTCGCCCCTCCGCGCACCGGCAAGACGATCCTGATGCAGAACATGGCGAACTCCATCGCGGAGAATTCGCCCGAGGCCAAGCTCATCATCCTGCTGGTGGACGAGCGGCCCGAGGAGGTCACCGATTTCAAGCGTCACTGCAAGGGCGAGGTCGTCAGCTCGACCTTCGACGAGGCGCCGGAAAACCACGTGCATTGCGCGGAAATGGTCATCGAGAAAGCCCGCCGGCTCGTCGAGCAGGGCGAACACGTCGTGATTCTGCTGGATTCCATCACCCGTCTGGCGCGCGCCTACAACGCGCTCGCTTCGAACAGCGGCAAGATCATGTCCGGCGGCCTCGAGGCGAACGCCCTGCAGAAACCCAAGCGTTTCTTCGGGTCCGCCCGCAACATCGAGGGCGGCGGCAGTCTGACGATCATCGGCACGGCGTTGGTGGACACCGGCAGCCGCATGGACGAGATCATCTTCGAGGAGTTCAAGGGCACCGGCAACATGGAACTTCACCTCGACCGCGACCTCGTCAACAAGCGCATCTTTCCTGCCCTCAACATCGACAAGAGCGGCACCCGCAAGGAGGAGCTGATCTACCACCCCGACGAGCTCATCAAGATCTACTCGCTGCGTCGCGCCATGCAGGGCGTGCCCGCCGCCGATTCGATGGACATGCTCATCGGCCGCCTGAAGAAAACCAAGACCAACACGGAATTCCTGCTCAGCCTCAATCGCTGAACCTGCGTCAGCGGGATCGGCCCACTCCAGTGACCGCCACCGACGACTATGCCGTGCAGATCGCCCTGAAACGGGGCCTGCTCACGGCGGCGCAGCTGGAATCCGCGCAACAAAGCGCGGCCGCACACCCCGGGCTTCCCAGTGCCGCGCCGGGGGTGCTGGATATCCTCACCCAGGAGGGCGTCCTCGATCAGACTGTGCTGGGTCGCGCGGTGGCCGAGGAATTCGGCATGCCGTGGGTCTCGCTGGCGGGGTTGCAGATCCCGCCCGAGCATCTGCGGGCCCTGCCGCGTTCATTTGTGATCGAGCACAACGTCATGCCGTTTGCCCGGGAGAAAGGGGTGCTGCGAGTCGCCGTGGGGGATCCCATCGCGGTCGATGTGATCGACAGCCTCTCTTATGTCGCCGGCATCGTCGTGCAGCCGGTGCTGGCCTCCCCCGGGGATATCCGGCAGGCCATCGCCCGCCATTACAGTCGCGAGGTGGCGGACCAAGGGTCAGCCTTTGCGGCAGAACCGACCCCGGTGCCGGTGGCCACGAGTGGCGAGGAAGGTCAGGCGAGCGATCGTGACGCACCCATCATCAAGCTCGTGCGCAGTCTCATGGCCGAAGCCATTCGTCGTCGTGCTTCCGACATTCATCTGGAGCCGTTGGAACGACGCTTCCGGGTGCGCTATCGGATAGACGGCGTCCTGCTGGAGGTGGATTCCCCGCCGAAACGCCTGCAGCTCGCCGTCATTTCGCGGCTCAAGATCATGGCGAACATCAGCATCGCCGAAAAGCGCGTGCCGCAGGACGGCCGCATCCAGATAAATCTGGACGGACGCTCGCTGGACCTGCGGGTGTCATCTCTGCCCACGGCGCACGGCGAGAGCATCGTGATGCGCATCCTCGACAAGGAGGGCCTGAAGCTCGGCCTGCCGGAACTGGGCTTTCTGCCCGACGACCAAAAGATCTTCGAGCGCCTCATCGCTTCCCCCGATGGCATCATGCTTGTCACCGGCCCGACTGGCTCGGGCAAGACCACGACCCTCTACGCCTCGCTCCACCTGCTCAACCAACCCGACCGGAAGATACTCACGGTGGAGGAACCGGTCGAATACCAGATCTCCGGCATCAACCAGGTGCCGGTCAATGCGGCCATCGGCATGACCTTCGCCGCGGCCCTGCGGGCCCTGCTGCGGCAGGCCCCCAACATTGTCATGGTGGGCGAAATCCGGGATTTGGAGACGGCGGAGATCGCCATCAACGCCTCGCTGACCGGGCACTTGGTTTTCAGCACCCTGCACACCAACGACGCGCCTTCCGCCATCACCCGACTCATTGACATCGGGGCCAAGCCCTTTCTCGTGGCGGCGGCGCTCCGGTCGGTCATGGCCCAGCGGCTCGTGCGACGCACCTGCCGGGCCTGCCAACGCGCCTACACCCCCTCGGTGCGCGAACTGCACGCCCTCGGTCTGCCTCCCGCGCAGCTGGCTGGCGCCAGCTTCACCCATGGCGCCGGTTGTGCGGTGTGCCACGGCACGGGCTACCATGGCCGGATGGGCATCTTTGAGATATTTCCCGTTCACGACGGCATTCGCGCCATGATTTACGACAATGTCACCGCGGCCCGCTTGCGGGTCCAGGCCCGC
The DNA here is from genome assembly GCA_001464505.1 of Verrucomicrobia bacterium Ga0077533. GTDB lineage: Bacteria > Verrucomicrobiota > Verrucomicrobiia > Opitutales > Opitutaceae > Lacunisphaera. The sequence continues at coordinate 2,468 of LNEH01000022.1, read as the reverse complement.
CAGGATGGCATGCGCACCATGCGCGAGGACGGCATCCGTAAAGTCCTTGCCGGCCTCACTACAATCGAAGAGGTTGTGACTGTCACCGTTGGCGACCCGCTTTAACCCACCCATCGCATGAGCTACGAAATGAATGACCTCCTAGAGCTGGTCGTGGACCAGAAAAGCTCCGATCTCCACCTGCAGGTGGGCGTGCCCCCCTGCCTCCGCCTCCGCGGCAGCATGACCCCCATCGACGGCCCTGAACTGCGCCCCGAGGACACGGAGCAGTTGATGCTGTCCATCACCCCGGACAATCACATCCAGAACGTGAAGCTCAATGGCGGCACCGATTTCGGCTTCGCGTTCGGCGACAAGGCCCGGTTTCGCGTCAGCGTGCTGAAGGCCAAGGGCAATTACGGCATGGTCCTGCGCCAGATTCCCAACCAGCTCTTCGACCTCCGCGCGATCGGCATGCCCGACAAAATCAAGGAACTCCTCTACCGCCAGCGCGGCCTGTTCCTCGTCACCGGCCCGACCGGTTCCGGCAAGTCAACCACGCTCGCCTCGATGATGAATTACATCAACGAGAACCGCGACGGCCACATCATCACCATCGAGGACCCGATCGAGTATTACCATCCGCACAAAAAGTGCGTCGTCACCCAGCGGGAGGTCGGCTCCGACGTGCCCAGCTTCGCCGAGGCCATCAAGCGCGCGTTGCGCCAGGATCCCGACGTGATCCTCGTCGGCGAGTTGCGCGACCTGGAGACCATCGAGGCCGCCATCTCCGCCGCGGAGACGGGCCACTTGGTGTTCGGCACCCTGCACACCAACAGCGCCGCCAAGACCGTTGACCGCATCGTGGACGCTTTCCCGGCCAACATGAAGGAGATGATCCGCATGCAGCTCTCCACCTCCATCATTTGCGTCATCTCCCAGTCGCTTTGCAAAAAGAAGACCGGCGGCCGCATCGCCGCCTACGAGATCATGGTCAACACCTCGTCCATCGCCTCGCTCATCCGCGACAACAAGACCTTCCGCATACCCTCCGACATCCAGACCGGCGCCGGTCTCGGCATGATCACGCTCGACACCCACCTCATGAGCCTGGTGAACCGGGAACTGATCGAGCCGGACGAAGCCCTGGAGAAATCGCAGGAGCCGGTCGTCATGCGCGAAAAACTCACCGCCATGGGTTTCAAGCTGCGCGAGCTCTGAACCTCGCCGCGCCCGGAGGCCGCCATGTTCGAGGGCCATGATCAGACGGTCTTCGATCTCCTCGCCGAGCGCCGGCTCGTCGATCCGTCATCACTGCAGGCGGCGTTTGAGGAACACCGCACCTCCGGCAAGCCGCTGGCCGCCATGCTGCTTGACCTGGGGTTGCTGGACAAACCCACTTTGCTACGCGCCGTGGCCGACCACCTCGGCTGCGATTATGCGGCGGAGCTGCCGGCGACGCTGCCGGGCGACGCGCTCGCGGTCGTCGAGGGCGGCATGGCCCGCACCTACGGCGTGACCCCTTTCGCCGCCGACGGTTTCTCCGTCTCCGTGGCCGCGGTGGATCCCTTCAATCCGAACCTGGTGAACGATCTGACTTTCGCGCTCGAGCGGGATGTGCGCCTCAGCGTCGCCGACCCGGTGCGGGTGCAAACGCTCATCCGGCAGCACTACGGCGAGGAGGAAATATCCCTGGATGCCGCGCTCGACGACCTCCAGTCACAGGTGGACGATACTGGCGACGAAGTGCTGACCGAGGCCGACATCGAGCAGCTGGCCGGGCAGACGCCCATCATCCGCTTCGTCAACCTGGTGCTCACGCAGGCCATCCGGGACAAGGCGTCCGACATACACTTCGAGCCCTTTGAACATGAGTTCAAGATCCGCTATCGGATCGATGGCGCGCTTTATGAGATGTCACCGCCGCCGAAGAACCTCGCCCGGCCGATTATTTCGCGGCTCAAGGTTCTCGCCAACCTCAACATCGCGGAGCGCCGTCTGCCGCAGGATGGCCGCATCAAGCTCAGCCTGGGCGGACGGGCGGTTGATCTCCGCGTGTCCACGCTGCCCACCCAGTTCGGCGAGAGTGTCGTGCTCCGGGTGCTCGACCAGTCAGCCGTGCAGCTCGAACTCGGGCGGCTCGGTCTGCCCGCCGCCCTGCTCGCCGGGGTGCAGGAAGTCATTCGCCGGCCCAATGGCATTTTTATTGTCACCGGGCCCACCGGCTCGGGCAAGACGACCACGCTCTACAGTTGTCTGAAGGCGCTGAACACCATCGACAGCAAGCTGCTCACGGTCGAGGACCCGGTCGAATACGAGATTGACGGGGTCATGCAGGTGCCGGTGAACCTGGCCGCCGGCCTGACGTTTGCCCGGGCCTTGCGCACCTTCCTCCGCCAGGATCCGGACATCGTCATGGTGGGGGAAATCCGCGACCTTGAAACGGCCCAGATCGCCATCCAAGCCTCGCTCACCGGCCACCTCGTGCT
>LNEH01000021.1 GCA_001464505.1 Verrucomicrobia bacterium Ga0077533 | reverse complement strand
ACCTTGGAAGCGGTGCTGGCGCAGCGGCTCGTGCGGCGTCTCTGTCCCGCTTGTCGCGTCCCCTACGAGCCGCCTGAAGCACTGTTGCGACAACTCGGGGAGGAGCCTGCCAAGATGTCAGGACAGGTGTTTTATCGCGCCGTCGGTTGCGACGCTTGTAACCTATTAGGCTACAAAGGCCGCATCGGCATCTTTGAGTTTCTGCCCATGACCGATGCGTTGCGGGAAATGGTGGTGCAGGGAGTGCCCTTGGCCCAGTTGCGCGAAAAGGCGATCGGGCAGGGCATGACTTCGCTCCGGACCGCCGGGCTCGCGGCGATCCTCGCCGGCGAGACGACCGTGGAGGAAGTGGTGAAATACACTTGAGCCACGCGACGCGCCCGTCGAAAAAACGCCAAGCTCCAACATCCAATATTCAGTGAACCTCCAGGTATCAAAGTTAGGAAATCAAGGGCGTTTGGTTGGTCATTGGTCTGTCATTGCTGATTCTTTGGAGCTTGGAGGTTGGAACTTGGAGCTTTCCATCTGATGCCCCGCTTCTCCTACACCGCCCTTGACGCGCGCGGCGCGGAGAAAACCGGGTTGCTTGATGCGCCGGACGTCAAGCAGGTCGCGGCCATCTTGCGCGGGCAGGGGTTGTTTCCGACTGAGGTCGCGACCGCCGGGACGGCCGAAAAGGTGGAGCGCGACCTCCGGGCGCGCTTGGAGAAACCCGTCCTGAGGCCGGGTTCCACCACAGAGCCGTCGGCTGCCACTCACAGTCTGAAGTTGCAGTTGCACTTGCCCTTCTGGCGACTGGTCGGGGCGAAGGAACTGGCCGGATTCACGCGGCAATTGGCCACGCTGCTTCATGCAGGCATGCCGTTGCTGCGCGGTTTGGAAGTGCTGGCGCGACAGGAGCGCAACCAAGCGCTCCGCCGGGTGGTCGAAGCACTCGCCGAGGCCATCAAGTCAGGCGGCACTCTTTCCGAAGCGCTGGCCCAGCATCCGCGCGTCTTCGACCGGCTCTATATCAACATGGTCAAGGCCGGCGAAGCCGGCGGAATGCCCGATGTCGTGCTCGACCGGCTGGCGCGGTTTCAGGAAAAAAGCCTGCAATTGAAGGGCAAAATCACCACCGCGATGGCTTATCCGCTGATCGTGATGACCGTGGCCGGGTTCATTCTCGCCGGCCTGCTCGTGTTTGTGGTGCCGAAATTCAATCAGATCTTTGCCGACCTGCTCAAGGGCGCGCCGTTGCCGCCGCTGACCCAGCTCGTGCTGACGATCAGCGACGCGGTGAAGAACCACTATCTGGTCGCTCTCGGGGTCCTCGCGGCCTTGGGGCTGGCCGGGTGGGCCTTCCGCCGGACACCCGGCGGCGCGCGATTGTTGGATACCTGGACTGTGAAGCTGCCCTTGTTCGGCGAACTTTTCCTCAAGGCCCTCATCGCCCGGTTTGCGCGGACACTCGGCACGCTGCTGTCGAGCGGCGTGCCCATCTTGCCGGCGCTGCTCATCACGCGCGACACTTGTGGCAACAGCCGGGTGGCCGACGCCATCACCGAGGTCCATGACCGGGTCAAGGAAGGCGCGCCCGTCGCCCGACCCTTGGAGGCTACGGCGGTCTTTCCCCCCATGGTCACAAGCATGATCGACGTTGGAGAGCACACAGGGCAGTTGCCCGAGATGCTCGGCAAGGTGGCCGACCTCTACGAGGATGAGGTGGACAACGCCGTCGCCGGGCTTAACGCGCTCATCGAGCCCATCTTGATCCTGTTCCTGGCTCTCATTGTCGGCACCATCGTCATCGCGCTCTTCCTCCCGATCATCCGGATAGTCCAATTACTGACGTAATACGGCGAACACTGTCTGCATCCGACCCGTTTCGAACACCAGCTTGCCCACCGTAACCTTGGGCGAAGAAGGGCCGATCGTGCGGATCGTGCAGCTGCTGACCTATTGAGGTTCGCATATCAGCCTGACAGGTAGGGCGCACCGGGCCGCTCCGCCCTACCTCACGCAGCGAGACGTCAGCCTGTCTCGCGAGACTCAATAGGCCATTCGTGTAGGTGACGTGCCCTTGTCGGGCCATAGGCTTGGCGACGGCCGATGCACGCCACGTTGCGCGCAAGCGCGCAACCTACACGCCCTCACTTCTGCGGCTTGGTGAGCAGGAGCTGCGCGTTCAGGCCGAGGTGCTTGTCGGAGAACTCGTCGTTCTCGCCGGCTTGGCGGAGCAGGCGCTGCACCATGCCCATCTTGGCATCGAGGTCGTCGATCTTGGCGACGAACACCGCCTCAGGTGTGGCCGCGATGACCGCCGCGCCCCACTCAAGTTCTCCCTGGTGGCTGAGCACGATGTGCTCAAGACGCTCCAGCAGGTCGGCGTGGAGCTTGGCCTTGAGTCCGGCCTTGCGGACGAGCTGGTAGCCGAGCACGACATGGCCCTGCAATATGCCCTTGCGGCTGCGGGACGTGGCGAGGGTGCCCTGATACTCGGTAACCTTGCCTGTGTCGTGGACGAGTATGCCGGCCAGCGCGAGGTCAGCGTCCACCTCAGGATAGAGCGGCGCGAGCGCCCGGCAGGCGCGGGCCATGTGGCAAGTGTGCTCGAGCAAACCGTGCCGGTAGGCATGGTGCATGGCGAGGGCGGCAGGGGCATTGCGAAACTGCTCGCCAATTTCGTCGAACACGGCCTGCACGGTGGCCCGCAGCTCGGTGTGGGTGAGGGCGGCGATGTGGCCTTGGAACTCGGCCCAGAGTGCGTCGGCATCCTCGGGCGCGGTCTCGACGAGGTTGGCCATGAGCGGCGAGCCGGCGAGCTGGTCGGCGGTGATTTCCTCGGCGCGGAGCAGTTTTGGTGAGAACCGTCCCTGGTAATAGTCCACCTTGGCCTCGATCCGGACGACCGCGCCTTCCTTGAGGCCCTTGAAGAATTCAAACGCCGGATTGTCGCTAAAACAATTGACGTTGAAGGTGCCGGTCTTGTCGCCCAGCTCCACCGCGAGGAAGGGATTGCCGGTCTTCGTCGGGCGCTCGGCGAGACGCTTGATGAGCAGCACGCTGGTAAAGATGTCACCGCCCTTGGGTTCGAGGGCCTTGATGTCGCGGACGGTGAGTGGAGTGGAGATGTCAGACATACCTCCAAGCTGTAAGCCTTAAGCGACAAGCTACAAGCCCGGAGCCTGCTGCAGTATTCTACCTCTCTTGGCTTTTTGAGATTTGGCGTGTTTCAAAGCGGTTTGTCATCCTGAGTGAAACGAAGGATCCACGGCGACGAGCGGGATGCCACGACCCAACGCGTGGATTCTTCACTTCGTTCAGAATGACAGGTTATGTTGCTTGGAGGGGGGTGAAAACACGCCCTAAGAGGAAAAATACCTTTCCCGGGCCTTCACCTGCACAATCTGTTTTTCAGGCAAAATATAGGCCGTCAGGCTGCCTCCGAGCACGCAGGCGGTGTCGATGCCGAGGGTCCACTTGGTGCGGGCGACTTCCTCGCGCGGGGTGTGGCCGTAAACGACAAAGGCCGGACCCTCCCACAGGGTGGACCAATGCGGTGCGTCGGGCATCTCGGAGCGCTTGTGCGGTTCCCCGTCCGTCCCGACGACCTGGATGCGCGTGACGATTCTTGCCGGTTGCTTCTGCCATGGCTGGCCGGGGAGAAATCCCCCATGGACAAAAACCACCCCCAGCTCCGCGTCTTCGTAAGTGAGCTTCATGGACTCGAGGTAGTCCCAGTCCTTGCCGCTGAGCTGCTTCATGGTCGCGTAGTCGTCTTTCTTGAGATGGCTCGGATCGTCGGTGCGTCGGTAGTTGAGATGCCGCAGCTCGTGGTTGCCGAGCAGTGAGACGGTCGCATGTTCCCGGGCCAACGCGACGACCTTGCCGCTGTCAGGGCCGCGGTTGATCAGGTCGCCCAGGAGGATCAGACGATCGTCTTTCTTGAGATCGAGTTGGTCGAGCAGGTCGCCGAATTCCTTGTGGCAGCCATGGATGTCGCCAATCGCGATGAGCCGGCCGGGCATGAGGAGTGGATGGGTTGGCTAGTGGACGTTGACGTGAACAAGGCAAGGAACGGCGACTTGTCCGCCGTAGCCTTGGCGAAGGCGGATCAGGCGTCCATGCATGTATGGAAATTGCTAGCGTTCGAAGCGTCCAAGGGTAAACAAGAAAACGTCCATGGAGTTAACCCTGCACCCAATCGCCACCAAGTGCTTTGTCAGCGGCCGTGACTTCCACGAGGATGACCGGGTCGCCAGCTACCTGGTGCGTGAGGCCAGCGGCGAGGTCACCCGCCGCGATCTGCTGGAGAGTGAAGACCAGCCTTCGCCCGGCTTCGGCGTGGCAAGCGGCCGCTTTGTGTCCCCGGCCGCAGGCCCTGAGCTTGTCGAACGGGCCTTCATCTATTGCCGCTGGGTGGTGGCGTTCAAGCAACGCAAGGCGGAGGAGGATCCGGCCCGGACGCTCAAGCTCACCGCCGAGAACCTCTTTCTCACCCTGGCTGCGCCCGAGGCCGAGCCCAGCGCGACCAACACACCGTTGCTGCAATTCCTGGCGCTCCTGCTGGAGCGGAAGAAGCTGATCAAGTTGCGCGGCCACACCGAGGACGGGCAGCGGCAGATCTACGAGCATATGCCGACGCACCAGTTTTATGAGGTGCCAGTCGGCGACCTGAACGTGGAATTCTTCCAGAAGATTCAGGAGCACCTGGGCGTGCTGGTCGGCCCGCCGAAGCCGAAGACCGAGACGTCACCCGCGGCCGCTCAGTAAACCTCCGGCACGAGCATTTTTGAAGAGATCGGTTCGCGGCGGTAGTCGGGATGGTGGTCACGCGGCGGAAGCTTGATGGGCTTGTGCGGGACCTCGGAATATTTCACCTGCGAGAGCAGGTGGTGGATGCAATTGAGCCGGCCCTTCTTCTTGTCTTTGCCCTGCACGACCCACCACGGGGCCTCGGGAATGTGGGTGCGCTGGAACATCTTTTCCTTCGCCTTGGTGTAAAGCTCCCAGCGCTTGCGCGACTCCAGGTCCATCGGGCTGAGCTTCCACTGCTTGAGCGGGTCGTTGATCCGGCAGCGGAACCGGAACTCCTGCTCCTCGTCGGGAATGGAAAACCAGTATTTGATCACCTGGATGCCGGAGCGCACGAGCATCTTTTCAAACTCGGGCACGGAGCGAAAAAACTCCTCGTATTCCGCGTCGGTGCAGAAGCCCATCACTTTTTCCACTCCGGCGCGGTTATACCAGCTGCGGTCGAAGAGCACCATCTCGCCGGCGGCCGGCAGGTGGGCGACGTAGCGCTGGAAATACCACTGGGTCTTCTCACGGCTGGACGGTGCGGGCAGCGCCGCCACCCGGGCCACGCGCGGGTTCAGACGCTGGGTGATGCGCTTGATGGCGCCGCCCTTGCCGGCCGCGTCACGGCCCTCGAACAAAATCACCAGCCGGTGGCCATTGGCGACGATCCAGTCATGCATCTTCACCAGCTCGCCCTGCAGGCGAAAGAGTTCCGTGAAATAGACATTCCGGGCCGCCTGGGAGCTGTCTTTTTCAATCGGGCGGGCGGGCTCCCCCGGGACCACGTGTTCCCAGTCCTCGCGCTCCATTTCCAACTCTTCGTCGTAATCGTCGATCAGCTCGCGATGGACACGTTTGATCAGTTCGTCTTCCTGCTTGGGGCTGACGAAGGGGACGTTGGTGGGGTCTTTGGCCATGGGAGGGAGGTGTCGGTGCCAAGGCAAACCTCAGAACCCGAATCTAGCAAGCCGCCCGGTGGACAAGTCGCGCAAGACGTTGCGCTTTAACGCGGTCGTGACAAACGCCGCCGGTTTCAGACTCCGGCCCGGGCACCCGCGACCGTCAAATCGGGATCGAAACTGACCGCCAGCCGGTAAACCTGGCCGGGCCGCATGATCAGCGGATGCTCGCGGACGAACATCTGGACATAGTGCAACTTGCCGTAGTTGGTGCGGTAAACGGGGTCGGCGCTGACGACCTCGGTCTCCGCCCAGTTGGCGTGAAAGTCGTCCTTGAGCACCGAGCAACGGTGGCCGTGCTGGCCAAGCGCGGGTGAAGGGCGAAGCGGAACTTGTCCAGTTGCACCTGGTTTTTGACCGTGTAGGAAAATTCGGCGGAAATCTTGCTGCCGGTGAACGTCCACTGGACCTTCACGCTGCCGAGGCCCTTGACCATTTCTTCCTTGGTGTTGATCAGGTCGGGCTGTTCGTAGCGGAAATAAAACGAGTTCTTCAAACCGAGACCGGTGACGCATTTCTGGCCGTAAAAGGCCGGCAGGGTGATGAGCTCGCCGAAAGTGAGCTCCGGGGTCATGACCGGCAAGTAGACGTTGTTCGGCCAGTCGAAGACCCCGGGGCAGTGCGGAAAGGGCAGGTTGTCCGCCGTGCACTCCGCGCCGGAGCTGACGAGCGGCAGCTGCACCTGCAGGCCTGATTCGGCATCCCGGTAGAGGAAAAGGCCCTGCTCCTTGCGGTTGCTTTTGTCGAAAATGACAAAGCGGCCGCTGGTGCGCACGGGGTCGGCCTTGACGTTATCCGGCAGGTGCACCGTCTTGGCGAGGCGCGACCACTGGCAGAGGTAACGGGCCGCGTCGAAGTTCGCCATGCGCGTCGTATGCGAGGCGTAGGCCGTGCGTTCATCGTCGCGGATGTCGAGAAAACCGTGCTCCTGGTCGAGATAGGTGTGGAAGAAATAGTAGAACAGGCGGCGCAGGATATCGAAATACTTGTTCTTCTGGTCGTCGGGGATCCAGCCATCGCGGAGGCCTTGGAGGATGAGGGTGATGCAATGCATCTGCCCATAAGCCCCGGCGGTGCGGCCGTAAGCCCAGCCCAGGCCGTCGGGCCGCACGAGGTCCGGCATCATCTTGATGTATTTTTCGGCGTAAGTGCGGAGGGTGGGCAGCTTGCGCTCGCGGAGGGCGGAGTTGGCGTGCAACTGCAGCGCCGAGCGCGTGAAGGCGAGGGTCATCACGCCGTAGAGGTTGAAGTTGCCGCCGATGCCCTTTTCCACGTCGTCAAAGAAACCGCTGGAGCTGGTCTGCTCGATGCGCTCGGCCAGGCGTTCGACGAGGCGCGAGGTCTCGTCCTTCTTGGAAAGGCCGAGGCTGAAACGGCAGACCGCCTTCGCGATGTTGAAGGCCTGCCAGTAATTGTCGTAATCGCTGCGGGTGAGCAGGAGCTTGTCGAGTTTCTGGCGGGTTTCCTCGACGAGGCGTTCCCAGACGGGATTGCGTTCCTTCGAGGGGCCGTAGGAGAGAAGACCGAGCGAGGCGTAGGCCAGACCGTTCTCGCCGGCCGGTTCGGTGAAAGCTTGGGCCGTGATGCAACGGGCCGCCAGGTCGATCAGGTCATAACCTTTCAGCGTGGTCTCGCCGGTGGCGCGATAATACTCGCCGAGGGCGAAGGCGACGTGGCCGGGCTCGTCGGAGCGCGGGCTTTCACCGGTGGTGGGAGTGATGGTGCCGTCGGCATTGATGGCGTCGAGGTTGTGGCTTAACATCGACCGGGCCATATCGAGACATTGCTCGGAGAAGCTGTTCATTCAGGAAAATCTTCGTGTCAAAAGGTGGAGGGGAAGGGAAGTTGTCGCGGCGGGGAAAAGCCGGGGCAAGCGTGAAGTTATTTGACGATCAGTTTGATGAATTCGGCGTTGGTCTTGGTCTTGCCGAGGCGGGTGACCATGGTGTCCGTGGCCTCCTCGATCTTCTGCTGCACGAGGGCGCGGCGGAAGAAGTGGATGGCCTCAAGGGTCTTTTCGTCGAGCAGCAGCTCCTCCTTGCGGGTGCCGGAGGAGGCGACGTTGACGGCCGGCCAGATGCGCATCTCGGCAGCCTTGCGGTCGAGGACGAGTTCCATGTTGCCGGTGCCCTTGAACTCCTGGAAGATCACATCGTCCATGCGGCTGCCGGTTTCGACGAGGATGGAGGCGACGATGGTGAGGCTCCCGCCGTCCTCGGTGTTGCGGGCCGAGGCGAAGAGCTGGCGGGGCCGCTCCAAGGCGCGGACGTCGAGACCGCCGGTGCCGGTGCGGCCGGAGTTCTTGGCGGTGTTGTGGGCGCGGGCCAGACGGGTGAGCGAGTCGAGGAGGAGCACCACATCCTTGCCGGCCTCGACAAGACGCTTGGCGCGCTCGATGCAAAGATCGGCCACGCGGATGTGGTTCTCGACCGGATCGTCGTTCGAGGAGGCCCAGACCTCGGCGGGCACGGTGCGCTTGAAATCGGTGACTTCCTCGGGCCGCTCGTCCACGAGGAGGATCATGACGTGGCACTCGGGATGGTTCTGGAGGACGCCGAGCGCGATATCGCGCAGATAGGTGGTCTTGCCGGTGCGGGGCGGGGCGACGATGAGACCGCGGGTGCCTTTGCCAATGGGGCAGAACAGATCCATGACGCGGGTGGTCATGCGGCCGTCCTTCAACTCGAGCTTGAGCTGCTCGTTGGGGGTGATGGTGGTGAGATTGGCGAATTCCAGGGCGCGGCGGCGCGCCTCGAGGTCCAGACCGTCCACCTTCTCGATGAAACGGACCTTGGGGTTGGGGAAGCGATCGTCCGGCGTGGCCTGGGCGGTGATGATGCTGCCCTGGTTCAGGTGGAAACGGCGAATGAGCTCACGCGGCACAAAGGGATCGGTCGGTCGGCGTTTGCCGTGCTTCGCGAGATCGAGCAACTGGCCGTTACGGCTGTTGTCGATGTCGAGGATGCCTTCGACCCGGATGGTGTTTTCCGGCGAAGTTGGGGCGGGGGAGGGTGTCGCGGACGCCGTGGAGGCGGCCGACGAAGTATCTTTATCCATACAGAACTAGTTTAGGCAGCTGCCTGGGCTTGACCGTGCAATCCGTCGGGTGCATTTCAGAACCAGCAAGCTTCAACCCCCAAAAGAGGAGAAACTAGTGACGGACCAAACGATTACTTCGGTGTCTCGCGAAAGCCGGATTTTCAAACCGTCGGCTGAATTCAAGAACCAAGCAAACCTTGGCAGCTACGCGACTTACCGTAGGCTCTACGCCGAGTCTGTCAACGCTCCAGACAAGTTTTGGGCCAAACAGGCCAAGGAACATATCGTCTGGCGGAAACCTTTCAGGCAGGTCTTGGAATGGAAGCCGCCCCATGCCAAGTGGTTCTTGGGCGGCAAGTTGAACATTTCCGAGAACTGCCTCGATCGTCACCTCGGCACGGCCCGGGAAAACAAGGCCGCAATTATTTTCGAGGGCGAACCGGGAGATGTCCGGACGATCACTTACAAGCAGCTGCATCTCCACGTCTGCCGGATGGCGCACATTTTGGAGAATCGCAACATCAAGGCCGGTGATCGCATCGCGATCTATCTGCCCATGATCCCGGAGGCCGTGATCGCCATGCTCGCCTGTGCGCGCATTGGCGCGGTGCACACGGTCATCTTCGGCGGTTTCAGCGCGGAGGCCATCAAGGACCGCATCAACGATTGCCAGGCCAAGCTCGTCATCACCGCCGATGGCGGCTGGCGCCGGGGCAAGGTCATCGAACTCAAAGCCAACGTCGACAAAGCCGTCGAGGGTTCGCCCTGCGTGCAGTCCGTGCTCGTCGTCAAACGCTGCGGCAATGCCGTCAAGATGGTTGAGGGCCGTGACACCTGGTGGCGCGAGGCCTGGGAGGGCGCCCCGAACAAGCACACGGCGAAGGCCTTTGATGCCGAGCACCCGCTTTTCATTCTCTACACCTCGGGCTCGACCGGCAAACCCAAGGGCGTGCTCCACACCAGCGCGGGCTACCTGCTCGGCGCCAAGCTCAGCGCCCACTACGTCTTCGACCTCAAGGAGACTGATCGCTACTTCTGCACCGCCGACATCGGCTGGGTCACCGGCCATAGCTACGTCGTCTACGGCCTGCTTTCGAACGGTTCCACCGTGTTTCTCTATGAGGGCGCGCCCAACCAACCCGAACCGGACCGCCTCTGGCAGATGATCGACCGCCACGGCCTCACCATCCTCTACACCGCGCCGACCGCCATTCGCGCCTTCATGCGCTGGGGTGACAACTACGTGCTGCGCCATCGCCTCGACTCGTTGCGCCTGCTCGGCACCGTCGGCGAACCCATCAACCCCGAGGCCTGGATGTGGTATCACACCATGATCGGCAAAAAGAAGTGTCCGATTGTCGACACCTGGTGGCAGACCGAGACCGGCAGCATCATGATCACGCCGCTCCCTGGGCTGACCCCCACCAAGCCCGGCTCGGCCACCCTCCCGTTTTTTGGCATCGTGCCCAAGATCGTGGATGAGAAGGGCAACGAAGTCCCGCGCAACAGCGGCGGCAAGCTCGCCATCATGCAGCCCTGGCCCTCGATGCTCCGCACCCTTTGGGGCGATGACGACCGCTTCAAGAAGGCCTACTTCAGCGAGTTCCCCGGCAAACCCGCGGTCTACTTCACCGGTGACGGCGCCCGGCAGGACAAGGACGGTTACTTCTGGATCGTCGGCCGGATCGACGACGTGCTCAATGTCTCGGGCCATCGCATCGGGACCGCCGAGATTGAGAGCGCGCTTGTCTCGCACCCCGCCGTCGCCGAGGCCGCGGCGGTCGGTCGCCCGGATGAACTCAAGGGCCAGTCGCTCGTCGTCTTCGTCACGCTCAAGTCCACGCATACCGCCAGCGACCAGCTCAAGGAGGATCTCCGCGCCCATGTCGGCAAGGAGATCGGTTCGCTCGCGAAGCCCGACCATATCCGCTTTGCGGCCGGTTTGCCGAAGACCCGCTCCGGGAAAATCATGCGCCGTCTGCTCAAGGAGCTTGCGACCAGTGGCGAGATCAAGGGCGATACCACGACACTGGAGGATTTCTCCGTCATTACTGCGCTGAAGGCCGACGAAGAATAAGGGTATAGGGCGCGTTATCCCTAACGCGCCGCCTCGGCGGCTTAAGGATAAGCCGCCCTGCCTTCAGCGGGCTTGCCCGTGATGCTGCGGCGTGCTCGACTCGCGGCATGACTGAGCAGGCAACTGTCGCGGCGGTCTATGACCGCCGGTTCACGCCCGGCGCTCATAGAGCGCCGCTACAGAGATCCTCTGGTTTCACACTCCTTGAGCTGCTGGCGGTCATTACCATCATCGCAATCCTGGCGGGCATTGTCATCGGGGTGGGGCCGCGCGCCTCCGGGGCCGGGAAGACCGCCCGGGCCAAGGCGGAACTGACCGCACTCAGCGTGGCGCTCGAAGCCTACAAGCTCGCCTATGGCGACTACCCGCGCACCGACGACGAATTGCAATTGCACCGGGCTCTGCTTGGCCAGCGTGGTCCGGCCTCGGAAGCGGCGATCACCGGCCGGGTGTTGCTCGAAACGGCCAGGTTCAACATGGTGGGAGATGTTCTGCTCGACCCTTGGGAGCGGCCCTATGTTTACACCTACAAGATCACGGTGCCTTGGAACAATTCCAGTTATGTGCTCTATTCCATCGGACCCGATGGCAGCGATTCGCCGGCACTCCTGGCGGGAGGCTTTCCCGATGTTGCGTCGGCCGCCAACGCCGACAACATATACGCCAACCGCTTTTGATCATGCGCCGCCATTTCCGAGGCTTTACCTTGCTGGAACTGTTGTCGGTAGTTGCGGTGATTGGCATCCTTGCGGCCATGATTTTCCCGGCGGTGCGCTCAGTCCGGGTGTCAGCCAACCAGGCCCGGACCAAGGTGCAGTTCAGCCAATGGGCTGCCGCACTGGAGGGATTCCGCAGTGAATATGGTTACTATCCTGTCTTTGACGCGACAGCCTTGGTGAACGGCGGCGCGACCACGGCCACCACGGGGGATCATCTATTCCACGATATCCTCGCCGGCCGGAAGCGCGATGGCACCGCCCTGTTGCCCACCGGGCCCGCCGCCACACAGAACCGCAAGCTCATCGGGTTCTATTCCTTCAATGAATCGGATTTCACCAACGCCAGCTCACCGACGCCCAACCTTCTGCGCGACGCCTTCGACAACACGGAGATCGCCGTGCTGGTGGATAAGAATCTCGACGGCGTCATCAAAGTGGGCAGCGACTATGCGGTCTTGCCGGCGGTGGGCGGTCTGACGCCCGGCGCGGTGGATTTCCCGGCGGCCGGCGTGCGGGCCGGGGTCATCTTCTATGCTCCCGCCCCCGGCGCCGACGCGGCGAATCCGGAGTTCATCTTCAGTTGGAAATGAAACCGCCGCGCTCTGGCTTCCGTTCGCTGTCCCCGGGCTTTACCCTGCTCGAATTGCTCGTGGTCATCGGCCTCATTGCCGGGCTATCGTTTTTTATCGCCAGCGGCCTGTCCGGTGGCGGCAGGTTGGCGGCGCTGCAATCCGCTCAGTCCACGCTGGCCAGTCTCGTTACCGCGGCGCGCGCGAAGGCCATGGCCACCGGGCAATCCACCCGCGTGCTGGTTCATGTTGACGCCGCCAGCACAACTCAGCCGTCGCGCTATCTGCGATACGTGGCGGTCCAAACCCAAGGCAGCGGGGGATGGCAGACCCTGGTCGAGACCTTTTTGCCCGAGGGGGTCTATGTTGTGCCGGGCAATTTCAGCGCCATACCCGCCGGACTCTTTGCGGCCAATACAGCGTCGCTCTGGACCAAGGCGGACGGCTCGGCCTTGCGTTCGACCGCGTTACGATCGAACCAAATCAGTGCCGAGACTGTCAGCAGTCCCGGCGCGGAGCAGTGGGTCAGCCTGACAATTTCCGCCAACGCCGGCACGGCCCAGTCCGGCGACATCATCCTCGCGTCCGGCCGGTTCCGGCCGCCCGGCACCTACCAGCCCGGCGAGTCACCGGTCGAACTGGACAATCCCGAGAATGTGCGCGGCCTCACGCTGAGCGCCTACGGGGTGCCGGCGTTGATCAACGCTCGGACCAGTTTCTGATGCGGTTCCGCCGCCTTCCAGTCCGTGGCTTTTCCTTGGTCGAGGTAATCATCGCGGTCGGCCTCTTTGCCGCGACTGTGGCCGTGATTCTGGCGTTGCTGTCACCACTCACCCGGCAGGCGGCCGCTTCTGCCGACAGTCTGACCGCCCTGCGCTTGCCCGATGCAGTCCGCACGGAACTCCAACGGATGGCGATGGCGGGCGGCTTTGACGCCCTGGCCGGCCAGACCAAGCCCATGGCAGCACCCCTGCCCGCTACACTCGCGCTCGTGGCGTCGCGTGACGCGACTCGCGTCCAGTCGCTGAACTATTTGCCGCCGTCAGCAGCCGGACAAATTTCCCGGGAAGAGCAATTTTTCCTGATTGAAGCCTGGACCTTCAACCAAGCGCCCCTGGCCTTTGATCCAACCGGCAGCCTGCTTGCCGTGCATGTGCGGGTGTCGTGGCCGTATTTTCTCCCAGACATGCTGAGCCCGACCCAGCTGACCGACCGCGAGCAAGTCACCTATGCGGTCTCCCTCAACCGATGAAGCCAAGGCGGTCAGGGCGCGGGTTTACTTTGCTGGAGCTGCTGGTCGCAGTCACCATCACGCTGGTGCTGGCGGGTCTCATGCTGACGGTGGTCACCAACACCCTCAACCTCTGGCAGCGGACCCAGGACAATTTTTCCACGGCGACCCAAGCCAAACTGGCCTTGGATTTGCTTGAACGTGACTTGCAGGCCGCTGCTTCCCGCAAGGACGGAGGCAATTGGCTGGCAGTGGATGTCCTTAACGTTCCGGGCAGTTTGCCGACCCATGGCTGGCTTGTGCCCACGACCGCCATCAAGCCCGCGACAAGTGAGAGCCAGCGCCTGCTGCCGCTCCCGAACAATGGCGCGACTCCGCTGATTTCCAACGCCCGGTTTGGGATGTCGGGCGCGTGGCTGCGGTTTATCACCACCAATGTGGAGTCCGTGGAGTCCAGAGGCAGTCTGCCCATTGCCGTAGCCTATCAGATAGCCCGCCGGCCACTCAGCGGAGCGATTGCCGCCACGACGCAAGCGGATGTGCGCTACACCCTGTTCCGGGCGGCAGTGAGTGCGGCCAACACCCTCACGGGCGGCAATGATGTGACCGCCGCGGCCTATGCCAGTAATTCAGCCACCCCGGCGGGACCACGCAGTGCGGCAACGCTCACGAATCCCAACAACACGGACGCGCTGGCGACCAATGTCGTGGATTTCGGAGTGTGGTTTTACGTGCGTGACACGGCCAGCGGCGGGCTGCGCCGGATTTTTCCCGCCGACAATTCCGACCTGAGCCATCTGGCGCGCGACACCGGCACGGCGGGTGACGCCAACCGGATGCCCGAGGTGGCGGATGTCATGCTCCGGATTCTGACCGAGCAGGGCGCCACGCTGCTGGCGCAAATCGAAAGTGGCGGTGGCCGGATTCTCCGCCCACCGGACTATGCCTCGGATGCGGAATGGTGGTGGGGCGTCGTGGAGGCCAACTCGCGCGTTTACACCCGGCGGATCGAGGTGAAGGGGGTGACACTATGAAAACCGGCCGGCGTCATGCCGCTCATGCGGGCTTCGCCTTGGTCATCACCCTGTCGCTGCTTGCCCTGCTGGTGCTGGCGGTGTTCGCCCTCAGTGCGCTTACCCGGGTCAACTCGCAAATCGCCACGGTCGGTCAATTCCAGACCCAGGCGCGGCAGAATGCACAGCTGGCACTCAATGTTGCTTTGAGTGAGTTGCAGCGCCACGCCGGTGATGACACCCGGATCACCGGCATGGCGGGCATCACGGGCATAGCCGGCAACCAGAATGCCTCCACGCGCTATTGGTGCGGCGTCTGGCGCGACGACGGCACTTTTCTGGCTTGGCTCACATCGGGTGCCGTCAACTCCACCAGCGCAGGCCCCGACACAGTTGAGTTGATCTCGACCAACACCGTCGGCCCGGCGGCTTCCACCTCGGCCAATGTGGA
>LNEH01000020.1 GCA_001464505.1 Verrucomicrobia bacterium Ga0077533 | reverse complement strand
TGGCGCGCCGGTCAGAACGGGAAGTTACTCCTACGTGGTTACGGACGAGGGAATCAAAATTGGCGCCTACGCCCCGCCCGCGCAACGGGCCCTGCCGGGTGTTGTGCCAGTCATCGGCTCCTCGATGTTGACCAATCAACTCAGACTGAGGACCGCACTCGCCAATAATACCGCCACACTGCCGGCCATCCTCACGTATGAGCAGCTGGGGCTGCTCGCTGCGGTGACCCCCTCGGTCCTGCAGGATTGCTTTCACTACGTCACCCTGACGCCACGGTTTGTTTCCGCTAACCGGTATTACTCCGGCATGATAAACATCAATACGTCGTCCACGCTGGTGTGGCGCAGTCTGCTCGACACCTACAACGCCGTGCCCGGGGTAACGCCAATCGCCAGTGTGACCAGTCGGGGGAATTCGCTGGGCAACAATTTCGCCAGCACGACGGCCGGGAAGCCGGCCAACAGTCCCTTCACCTCGACCGTGGGCTTCGCCACCTACCTGGCCACGATATTCCCCATCACGGGTTCACCCAACTTCACCCAAATCCTGACCGCCATCGGCCCGCTGTTGACGGTGCGGTCTGACACCTTCCGTATCCGGGCCTATGGGGATACACTGAACCCGGCCGATCCCGCCAAGGTGGAGGCGGCCGCCTACTGCGAGGCTATCGTGCAACGGACCCCGGACCCGCTGCCCGGCTTCGGCCGGAGGTTCGTGATCACTTATTTCCGTTGGCTCGGTCCGGACGACATCTGACTCGAGGCAAATTGGTGCCAGGGGCGAGGATTGAACTCGCGACCAAAGGCTTATGAGTCCTCTGCTCTACCACTGAGCTACCCTGGCGAAAGATATTTAGACTAACGACTTACGGGAGTAATAAGCTACCGCAATTTGGTTATTGTCACCCGATGTTGTCACCGTATGCTTTTCGGCATGCAAAACAGCACCGGCGAGGGCGCTAAGAGCAGGAGAAAAGTGGTGTTTCATCGGGTGGCGGAGAACCTGTATCGTTTGGAATCTAGTGGCGGGTATTACGCTTTGCTCAAGAGGGCTGACAAGCAATTTCGCCGTTCACTCAAGACCAAGGATCGGAAGTTAGCCGAGCGTCGTTTGGCGGAGTTGCGGAGCCAGGTCACTAACCTGCGGATTACCGAGGATGCCCGCCTTTGGTTTGAGGACGTAGCGGAGCGCTGGATAGCCACCACGGCCCACGCCTTGAAGGAGAGCACCGTGACCCGCCGAAAGACCTGTATTGCCAACGTGGCCCCCTACTTCCCTGGCATCGCTATCCGGAACATCCAGGCGCATCACTGTGAGCATTGGCTTACTGACCGGGGCGCAAAGCTGGCACCTCAGACCATGGCCCATGAATTGAACGCCATGCGGGCTGTCTTTGAATACGCCCTAGAGCTAGGTTTGATACTCAGCAACCCCGCCAAGGGTATTAAACGGCGAAAGGTGCAGCAGCAGCCGATAGTGATTCCGACCAGGGAGCAGTTTAAGAGCTTGGTTGCGGCGATCAGGGAAAGCGACGGCCGCGCAGGTAGCCAGCGGCAGGCCAAGAACGGGGCCGACCTGGTTGAACTGCTAGCCTACTCCGGATGCCGGGTTCATGAGGCGATCTCGATCCGTTGGGCCGATGTGGACTTTGCCAAGAACAGCGTGCGCATCACAGGCGGAGAGCGCGGCACTAAGAATCATGAAGCAAGGACTATCCCCATGACGGATGCTCTAAAGCAGCTGCTCGAGCGTTTGAA
This sequence comes from Verrucomicrobia bacterium Ga0077533, assembly GCA_001464505.1. GTDB lineage: Bacteria > Verrucomicrobiota > Verrucomicrobiia > Opitutales > Opitutaceae > Lacunisphaera. The sequence continues at coordinate 10,326 of LNEH01000020.1, read as the reverse complement.
GGCTGAACAAAAGCCGAAACCGGAGGATTTCGTTAGCCAGATCGACAGCGCCAAAAAATGTCTAGAAACAGCGTGCCGACGTCTCAATTATCCGAAATTCACGCATCACGATTTCCGGCATTTCTTTGCTACTACCTGCATAGAGTCAGGCGTGGATATTCCAACAGTTAGCCGGTGGCTCGGTCACAAAGACGGAGGCGCTTTAGCAATGCGCGTTTACGGCCACCTGCGTCAGGAGCATAATCACATCATGATAAAACGTGTCGCCTTTTAGACCGAAGTCATATCTCAGTTGAATGTGACGCTAGCTTGAGCACAGAGCTATACGTCTGTCGGTTTAACGCCCCACCAACTTAAGCTGCATAGCGAAAATAATCCCGATCAAATGAACCTGACCGTCTCCGCGATTCCTTTCACCCAGCGCAAGTTCAAGATGTATGTCGCTGTTTTGCCCGTAGAGCGCCTGGATAAATGCGACGTTGATGTATGGAATCCAAAGAGCGTAGCTAAAGCACGTGGGTATCAGCGCCAGGTAGATGAGAAGCGGGTTAAAGCTATCGCTAAATTCTTTGAACGTGCCGACGGAATCCTACCGGTTGCTGGTCTGTTAAACGTAAGAGAAAAAGGGCGACTGCGGTTCTCTGGAGGCAGACTGACCATTCCGAGCTACATTAAGCTTTGGGTGGTCGATATGCAGCATCGACTTAATGGACTATTAGAGGCGCACCAAAACGGAGCATTTAAAAAGAAGACTTTTGAAGTGCCAGTAGTGATCACCGAAGGGTTAAGTGCTGTTTCGGAGGCCGCACAGTTTTACGTCATCAACACTAAGGCGAAACGCATGGATGTCGCACTCACTCGCCGCCTGCTAATTGAAAACAATCAGGTAAACGACATCGCAGACGTTAAGGAGTGGGAGATATTAGCTGTAACAGCGACTATCGAACTGAATGGGCGGCTTCAAAGCCCGTGGAAAGGCGCCATAAGGCCACCCAATACTGCAAAACTCGAAGAACATATAGCTACAGAAAAATCATTCGTTTCATCTCTAAAGCTTCTATTTTCGCCAGGGCATTCGCGTCAGTCTAAGAAAACTGCCAAACGTTTGGCAGCCTTCTGGACTGCCATACAGGCTAATATTCCTGATGCATTTGATGATCCGCGGCGCTATCTGATCCAACGCACACCTGGGCTTTTTGCGTTCAACTACTTCATAGCTCCGGAGTTTTTCGCTAAATTTAAGTCTGAGCGGGCATTCGAGGCGAAATTAGCGGGTCTTAAAAAATTGGGAGCAGAATTTTGGAGGAGAAAAAATAAGCACGGAGCTAAGAAATTTGGCACCGGCATGGGAGGTTATGCGGAGTTGGCTGCCCATATTCGAAAATACCTACCCCTCTAATGCCAAGCGAAGCACACGAATCAATCTGTCGTAAGGTCCGCGGTGATTATCTAAAGCGCGGCTATAAGGAGGAGATATCTCCAATGCCCAGCTTCCGCCCAGATGTATTCGCAGTGAAGAGGAATGGTAACGGAAAATTTATCGAACAGGTGGTAGCTGAAGCAGAAATCGAAAGAACACTTTTCTATGAACATTCGATAGAGCAGCTAATTTTGATGGTTCGATTTCTCAAGCAGGAGAAAAAAAGAGGACTCAAATCGCACGGAATATTGGCCGTCCCAAAAAAGACCCATACCATAATTCAAGCCCAACAATTGATCAGAAGTATCGATGGAGGAGTCGCAAATATTACAGTGGTTGGGGTTTCAGTTTAAGTTTTCCTCAAATTCGGCGCTAAGCTTCCAGCGTGCCTTAGCTTTCTCAGATATTCAAATGTCTTGTCAGTAGCGAAAGGAGCTAATTCTTACGTTCATCTTTGGCATCATACGCATGAAGATTATAGGTTACCCCATATTCAGAAGGGATCCTCCGAATAGGACGAAGTCTTCAACGGGCCAAAGAGTGGAATCAAGTGTCTGTGATACTGAGGAAACGGACCTATTGCTGATTCGGTGGACGGTTGCGCCATGATATCGTTGCGCCATTCGTAGCACCAGCGAACCCCCATCCAGCGGGCAACTTCATTGAGATCATACCCACATTTCACGCACCATGATTTTCAGCATTTCTTCGCTACAACCTGCATAGAGTCAGGGGTGGATATTCCGACGGTCAGTCAGTGGCTTGGGCATAAAGATGGTGGCGCGCTGCAGTGAAGGTTTACGGGCATTTACGCAATGAGCATAGCAGCTCAATGATCAAGCGTGTTACGTTTTGAAAGATTGTAAACTTACGTCGTAGACATGAGGAAATACGTGGATTAACACATATCTCCATGCCCTCGCTCGATTTCAAAGGGAAGTCCTTCGTCTACGCCCACCATCTCACAGTCCCGTTCCGTGAGCTGACTGTTGATGCGAAAAAGTCATTCGTGGGTCGGGGGGAGAAACCAACCCTCGACGGCAATCTCATCATTCACGGCGACAACCTCCACGCCCTGAAGGCACTTCTTCCCATCTATGCCGGGAAAGTGGATTGCATCTACATCGACCCTCCTTACAATACCGGGAAGGAAGGTTGGTGCTACAACGACAACGTGCGAAGCCCGTTGATGAAAGAGTGGCTTAAGAAATCGGGAAATCCCGTCGAGAAGGATGACCTAGAACGCCATGACAAATGGCTTTGCATGATGTGGCCGAGGATTCAGTTGCTCAAAGAGCTATTGTCCCAGGACGGTGTCATTTTCGTGTCCATCGACGACAATGAGGTTCACCGGCTTCGGGCACTGATGGATGAAGTATTCGAAGAGAATTTCGCTGCCCAAATTACCGTGTTGTGCAACCCAAAGGGACGCGGGTTGTCAGAAGGGTTTGCCGATACTCATGAGTATGTGCTGGTCTTCACGAATCGCCACAACGAGAGCGATTTTTCCGCCGCTAAATCTGCGGAGCAAATAAAAAAAGATTACACGCTTAAAGATAAAGATGGCTTCCTTTACCGAGAGCTTGAATTGCGAAATACCCACCGCGAATTTGGGAAACATAACCGCAAAAATATGTGGTTCCCGTTCTACGTTGAACCGAAAACAAGCAAGCTTTCTTTGATAGAAAAACCCGGCTGGAAGGAAATTCTTCCCCGTTGGGACGACAACTACGAGGGATGCTGGACTTGGAATCGAGTCAAGGCGCTGAAGGATTTTGATTTGCTAGTCGCTTACGAGGTAAAAGGGAGGTGGAAGGTCTATAGGCAGGATTACGCGAAAGGGGCTCGCAGAAAAGCTACTACCGTGTGGACCTTTCCCGACGTTCAGTCCGAGAAAGGGCAGGACATATTCTCAGAGATCATGGGACAACGATTCCCTCACCCACCAAAAGCGGTTGGATTGATCGAACGGCTCTTGGAAATTGGCACCGATCAAGATTCCATCGTTTTGGATTCATTCGCAGGAAGCGGCACAACCGCCCACGCTGTTCTTGCGCTGAACAAGAAAGACGGAGGCAATCGCAAGTTTATCCTCGTGGAAACGGAGGATTATGCCGACAAACTCACTGCTGAACGCATGCGCCGTGTAATGGGTGGGTATGAGTTCGAAGGCACGCGGCGCGTGGAATTGCTAAGAGAGTCGCTGAGTTGGGCAAGACTTTCAAAGATCACGGATCTAATCGAGAAAGCCGAAAGCATTGAAAAGTTTGAGGGCAGTCGATTCGATAAGGTCGTTAAGTCTATCGAGAATGAGGCCTTGGTCGTCATAGGAGAGACAAAGGTAACGGAGAAAGCGGAAGGGCTCGGGGGCAGCTTCACCTTCTGCACGCTAGGCGATGAGATGAACTTGGAGGGACTGCTAACTGGCAAGGCGCTGCCGTCTTTTGATGCGTTAGCAAAATACGTGTTCTATACTGCTACTGGGAAGGCCCTCGAAGAGATCTCAAAACAGACAAAGGATGGAGACGGGTTTATCGGTGAAACTGACCATTGCCGACTCCATCTCCTCTACAAACCGGATAAGAAATGGCTGAGTAGCGCCGACGCCGCTTTTGCAGAACCGTTGGTTGAGTGCATCGTGAAAGCCAACTCAGCTAAGAAACGCGTCCTCGTTTTCGCTGCGGTGAAATATCTCAGCCAGAAAGAGCTGTCTCGGCATGGTATCGAGTTTTGCCAGCTTCCTTATGCGATCCATCGAATTCTCGGCGAGTAAGTCGGCATGAAGCTCAAGGATTACCAGAGGGACGACGTGCTAGCGCCGTTCGAACGCTACTTGACCACACTTGCTGAAAAAAAGCATGAGTCAGACGACTTCGTGGCGTTCCAGAAAAGCAAGGGCAAGATTGCAGCGTCCCAAGATTGGTGCCGTGGAGCCTGGGATGAACTTCGCGCAGAAAAACGAATCCCACCGCTAAAGCTAAAAGACGAATCCCTCGTCACTCCTGACTACATCGCCCGCACCGATTCTCTCGGAAGGCCTATCCCTAACGTTTGTTTGAAAGTTCCGACTGGTGGGGGAAAAACGCTACTCGGCTGTGTTGCGGTGGAAACTCTCCTTACCCAGTTTTACCGCAGGCAATCTGGGCTAGTTCTCTGGGTAGTGCCAACGGACTCGATCTATCGCCAAACATGGAAGGTCTTTGCAAACAGAGAAAGCAGTTACCGACAGATGCTAGAACGCGCTAGCGGCGGAAGAGTGAAGCTTCTCGAAAAGGATGACACCTTTACGGCTGACGACACCCGAAACCAACTCTGCATCATGTTGCTGATGCTACAGTCTGGCGCAGTGCGCACCGATTCCCAAGACAAGCGTAAGATTTTCCAAGACAGCGGACGCTACCCCTCATTCTTCCCAGAGGTCGATGACGCTGTAAAAACTAAGGAATTGCTTAAAGCAGTTCCCAACCTCGACACCCCAAGCACTGACGATCCTGAATATCGCGCCGACCAGCCCATCGTAAAACAAAGCCTTACCAACGTATTTCGCCTAGTCCGTCCATTGGTGATAATGGACGAGGGCCATAAGGCATATGGGCAGGCATCTTTCGAATTTCTTACGGGCTTTAGCCCGAGCTTCATCCTTGAGCTATCAGCCACTCCCAACAGTGGCTCGGAGCGCATTAGCAACGTTCTCGTCAGCGTCAGCGGTGCCGCCCTAAAGAAAGAGGAAATGATCAAACTGCCCATTAACATCGAGAACGTCGATAGGGCTGACTGGAAACACACGCTCGCTTCTGCTCAGCAGCGATTGGAGGACTTGCAGCGTTCCGCCAAGCGCTATCACGGCGAGACAAACCGCTACATTCGTCCCATCCTGCTCGTGCGCGTGGAACGCACTGGCAAAGACCAACGAGACAAGAACCTTGTTCACGCAGAGGACGCGCGTGACCACCTCATAGGAAAACTCGGAGCCAAGCCGGAGGAGATTCGCGTCAAGTCATCGGAAACCGACGAGATCGGCGACGAGGACTTGCTCTCTGATACGTGCCCGGTTCGCTATATCATCACCAAGGATGCACTCCGTGAAGGCTGGGACTGTCCCTTCGCCTACGTGCTAGCAGTGCTGTCGAGAACAACCGCGAAGACGGCATTGACTCAGATGGTGGGGCGTGTGCTGCGCCAGCCCTATGCACAATCGACAAACCGCCCAGACTTAAACGAGTCCTACGTTTTTACTTTCGACCAGGAGGTCTCGGAGGCTGTCGAAGGCGTTAAGACTGGGTTGGCCGACGAGGGCATGGCCGACTTGGTCGACCAAGTTCGCGGAGGCACTTCGGGCAAGGTCTCACTGACTCGGCGGGAAAAAATCCTTCGGCGCAATAAATGGCGGGGTGTGCGTGTGTTCCTCCCTCGGGTTCTTGCCACCGACCTTAGGGGTAACTGGCGTCCCTTCGACTACGACCGCGACCTGCTGTCGAGTGTCGATTGGTCGAAACTCAGTTTCAGCGACCGTGCGACCTACACGCCAGAGGCACATGACGCGATGGAACGAACGCTAACACGGGTTAACGTGGAGAAGTCGGAAGAGGGCACCGAGCTAACTGACAATTTGGTGTCATCAGAAGCCGAGGCGACCGATGGCTCCATCGACTTGGCCTACCTCACGCGCCTCTTGCTCGATGTGATACCAAATCCGTGGCACAGCACGCGAATACTTGAGGAGACGCTCGATGAACTTCGCAAAAGAAAAGTGCCGGATAAGCGCATCTACACCAACCGAATGATTCTGGTTAAGGCGATGCGCGATGACCTGAGGGAACAGGTCAACGCCATGACCGAGGCCCTCTTTCGCTCCATGCTTGCGGAAAACAAGATTTCGTTCCGGTTGGAGGTGTCCAACGACCCCGTCCTCAACTGGGCGTTGGCCGAAATACTGGAGATCGATGTGACCGATGAAGACCACCTGCTGAAGAAGAAAAACGGAGCCGACCTCGACAAGCACCTGTTCGAGAAAATCTATCAGAAACAGGTCAACGGGCTGGAGAAAGGCGTCGCTTGGTATCTCGACGATCACGCCGCTGTCACTTGGTGGCACCGTATTGCCGTCCATCAGGACTGGCACCTGCAGGGTTGGCAGCGGAGCAGGGTCTATCCAGATTTTCTCGTCTGCCTCGACTCTAAGGACGAGGGTTCGTTGCGTTTCTCTGTGTTGGAATCAAAGGGCCTACACCTCAAAGGAAACGACGACACGGAATACAAGCGCAAGCTGTTCGAGTTACTCACGAAACACTCGGCTACGGAAGTGTCGGTGGGTGAATTAAAACTCGGCCTTAAACAAGCCTGGATCTCATTCGAGCTGCTGCTTGAGGCCGATTGGGAGCAGAAGGTGGGGAAAGCCTTAAGTGTTTAGGACAGTTATTAACCATAGATAACAAGGAAAGGGCCCGAGGCCGGGGCGGCGCGGCCTACGGCCGCATCCGCCTCCGGCCAGCGGGCCAATCCCCTTGGCTTAGCTACTGGCATAAAAAGGCGCCACGATAGATCAGTCCGCCGTTACTCCGTGTTTTACCGGTTTCACTTTGGTCTGACCCCTCGTGGCGCGTTTCCCTACGACTCGTGTCCTCTGCTCGGTCACGAGACGCCGGCTCGCTTGCGAGCTTCTTGCGACGCCTATCCCATCGCGCTTTCGGGCGGATCCATTTTCTCGGCAGCGGTGATAACGAGACGATCCTGGTGAAAGCGGTAGCGTGTGACCTTGAGCGTGACGCTGCTGAATTGCCGCATTTCAGGAAACGCGACCACCTTATCCCCCTCCAGCTTCACTTCTTTGGACTCTTTCGGGTCCATATATTGCTCGATAAGCACGACGCCAGGTGAGGTGGCGATTTCGTGCTGAACTTTGACGACAAGTCCCGAGCCGTCCTTGCGCTGAAAGGACTTGGCAGAGCTCGAGACGACTACTCCGTGAACGTATAGTCCGCCGGCAACGATTTTGGTTTGGTTAGTATCCATGGCATGATGTCTGTTCTGTCGTTAATTTGAATATGCCCGTTGCCAAGATAACGACCTGCCCTGGCTACGGGAAGTATCAGCTCCGACAAAAGCTCCAAGAAGGGAGCCCCGAGGATCAGCTGTTGAAAATTATCACCGCTTTGCAGCAGAGCGGTTCGACCCCACCGCTCTAGGCGCTCACCTAGGGTGCTGACCTTGCGCTTAGGCCCTTCTTTCTCGGGGGCAGGTTTTGGCTTGTTGGGTGTGGTATAGAATCCGCGGGAGGATTGAAATATGCGCAGGCGGCAGCGTCCTTTGACCCATTCGGGCAGACCACCGCCTTTGGTTACGTATTTGAGAAGGTATCGGAAGGTGTGATTGCGGATGCGCTGCACGTTGGGCCGCCCATAGCCCCAAAGCTCCGTCAGAAGTTCCCCGGGGAGAAATCGCCGGGTGAGAAAGATGACATGGAAATGTGCCCAGCCGCTTTTGTGAAACTCCACTTTGACGCAGTAAGGTGAATCAATGCGGTAGAGCTTGCCTTGCCACTCGACGCCTTGCCGGAGCTTGAAGAAGATTCGCCGCAGCCGGTCCCGGCCATGGTCGAAGGCTAAAGAGGGATTGGCGAATAGTTCGGGGTTGAATGTGAAAGTGAGAAACAGCATGCCGCCAACGTCAGGCAGTCGCGGCTCTAGTTTCGATAGGACTTTCCAGATGCCTACCGGATGAAACCATGAGGCCGGGTGATACGGCCGTAGAATTTGCGGCGTCATGACAGGCCCAGCTCCTTGAGCAGTTGAGGAAGAAGCTCGGGGGTTTTCCGATAGACCTCGTCTAGTTTTTTATCGTCGTAATACATGACGGTGTGGGTCTCTTCCGGCGTGCGGATGATGACTCCCTCGCCTGGCTTCCGCGTTTTAAGCAGGAATTCGATTACCTTAGGCTCGGCTTTCTTTTTGACGGCTGCCTTTGCGTCACGAGCAGCTAGCCATCGACCTACGCGCAAGCGCCGCTCCTCATCCTCGTCCATCATTTTGTCCCATATCTCCCATTGTGTCATGGCGAGATAAGGGCGGAGGTTTCCCTCAGAAAACGCTCGATCTCAGGAATTGAATAGAGCGGACGACGGGTGGCCCTGGATGGGCGCAGAAGACCGCGCTTGGCGAGCCGGTCAACGGTTACGGCACTGATGCCTAAAGCCTCTCCCGCTTCTTCTCGCGTGAGTGCCAGCTTAGGCGGCGGTTGTTTGGATTGATCAGGGGCATTCATGCATCCCCAATCTACCGACTCTTACGCTCGCCTAATACTTACTCATTATAGCGAAAAAGTATGAATTACTTAGCAGGCCGACCGCGGCCTTTGAAACGAAGCTCAATCTCACCACAAATATTAGTCAGATTCGCAAGCGTGAGAGTTCTCATTTGAAAATCTTCGACCAAGAATTTCAGGAGTTCCGGCATGCTCTTAATGAATTTCACTTCCGGCCAATAGACCCAAAGAAACCAGCAGACCTCAGCGCGAAGAGTCTGATCGTGCTGCAAATTGCCTGACCCATCAATAATGACCTGGCTGCCTTCATGTCTGCCCTTGCCGTAAAGCACTTCATCTGAGGCAGGAAGGACCGTTCGCGCAAGGTGCTGATCTAAATTGTTTGCGTGCTCGATCTCTGGTTTCGCCAGAGCAGCAATCTCTTTTCGAAAATCAATTAGGTCAGGATACCGGCTTTCAAGTTCGGTGACTTCCGCCGATGTCCCTTCCATGACGGCAGCAAAGGTCTTCGCTATGCCAATAAATACGCCCGCTTGCTGGGCTGTCACTTGATCTTGCCTCGTGTCATCACCCATTAACTTTGAGATTTCCTCCGTAGCAATACGAGCCGCCCTCAGCACCCAAGGCTTAGGCTTAACAAAGACTTTGTCTGTTATTGAGACGCCACGCCCATATTTCACTTCCAATTGCATGGCTGCACTACGCCTTTTCAGCTGTGCGACTAAGGAACGGCTTAGGCGCACCGCTTGATCTTTAGTAAATGGTTTATCCGCTTTCATCTCGTTTTGGAAACTGTGACAGGGTGACAACGGGTGACAACATTTCTACTCCATATGGGTGGAGAAAATGGCCTCCGCCACTTGCTCTACCCTGGATCACACGCAAAAAAGTCGTTAGCTGCTCGCGAAAATATCGGCCCATACTTTTCGACGTCGCGCAGATTATCGGTCCGCGATGCGGTCAGAAAATGTTGCATAAATGTTGTCACCCGATTTCGGAAAACAGGCCTTTTCGGGATGAAATGGGATGATTCGAAATTTCCCCGAATCACATTCTATTCTCTGCGTGATAACTTGTTGCGACACCAGATAACGCAGGACGAAATTTTCTAAAAACGTCTTTTCGTTTTATGAGTCCTCTGCTCTACCACTGAGCTACCCTGGCGAAATGGTGTGCGGAATGAGCCACATTTCCCCGGGCGAATCCATCTTTTTTTATGTCTTTATGGGCGGCCTTGGGGCTTGGACCGCCGGGTCCCGCCAATGGGCTTGCGGTAGGTGTCTGAACGCGGGATGATGGGCGGGTGAAAAATACCCCCCCTGCCGAATTCTTGCCGGTGGGCAGCAGTCCTCCCATGATGAGGGGGAAAACAAGCAAAGTGGCGTTGATGCTCGGCGGCGGCGGCGCGCGGGCCGCCTATCACGCCGGCTTTCTCCGGCGGCTGGGGGAACTGCACCCGGAACTTTATTTTCCCATTCTCACCGGGGTGTCGGCCGGGGCCATCAACATCGCCTGCCTGGGCTCCGGCACCGGATCATTCCGGGAGAACTCGGTTCGCCTGGCGGATTTTTGGTCCAACATCACGGTGTCGCAGGTCTTTCGCTCGGACTGGTCGGCCACGCTGGCGAGCATGCTGCGCTGGGCCG
>LNEH01000019.1 GCA_001464505.1 Verrucomicrobia bacterium Ga0077533 | reverse complement strand
GCGGCCCACGCGCGACCTCGACCTGCTGGCCCACCTCAAAGCCGACCCCGAGCAAATCCGCCGGGCGATCCAGGACGTGTGTATGATGAAAGTAGCCGACGATGGCTTGGAGTTTCAACCGGCCCTCATGCAGATCGAGGCCACGCAGGCGCTGCGCCGCTTCGGCGGTTTCCGGGTCGTGGTCCCCGCCCGGCTCGGCAAAGTGCGGCTGCAAATCCAGATCGACCTCGGCTTCGGCGATGTCGTGACGCCGGCCCCCAAGCGCATCAAGTATCCCACCTTGCTCGACCAGCCCGCCCCGGAACTCGCCGCCTACCATATGGAGACGACCATCGCGGAAAAGGCCGAGGCCATCGTGAAACTGGGCACGACCAACACCCGCACCAAGGACTATTACGATATTCTGGCGCTGGCCCGCGGTTTTGCCTTCAAGGGTGACGACCTCGCTTCCTCGCTCGCGGTGACCTTTCACACGCGCGGCACCACCGTGCCGCCGGACATCCCGCCTGGCCTGTCGGATGAATTTGGCTTGGACGCCGCGGCGCGCAGCCGCTGGCAGGCTTTCCTCAAACGCAACAAGTTCGCCGGCGAACCCGCGTGGGCCGCGACGGTGGCCGCGGTGCGGACTTTTGTCCTTCCGGTGCTGCACGCCGCCGAGCGGGGAAAGGGATTGGCCCAAGCCTGGCCGGCAGGCGGGCCGTGGCGGCGCTGAAGGAAAGACCGCTCGCGGCTCGGTCGGCGAGCGGTCGGGTCAGGGTTGTTCTCAGTGGCATCCGTCGTGGTCCGGCGGCCGGAGACGCGCGGGATGGCGAGGCTGCTCCGGCTCTGGTGGCCTACGCAGCCGGCCACCCCGCCCAACTCCGGGCCGGCAGTGAGCGAGAGTCCCCCGGTCGCAAGCCGGCTCACCAAGTTCGCCCGCTTGCGACCTCCTCCTTGGACCACGCGGAATTGGTGAAGACACCCTTCAGTAGAATAACGCCGTTCGAAAAGATACCCCATGCGTGAATTAACGCCAACCCGCCTTCAACCGACATTTTGCCAAAAAAATGAGCCGATTAACCGCATCCGAATCACCCCAGCTTAAGCTCCATGTAAGGCCACTCAACGAACGATCTGTCACCTACTCGGTGAACTTTCTACTTATAAAATCAAGGACACGCCACCCCTAACGATTCTCGTTAGATTCTCGCTACGCCACCACCCGACCACCACTCAGCCACCACCACTCTGTTACCACTACATTTGCCGTTCCGGATTTCAGGCACTGGCCTTCGCAGCAGATCGAGGAAACGAACTTAATGGAGTCGGACGTTTTTTTGCGGAATTGAGTTTGCGGATTTGACGATGCGGGAAGACGCGCTATCTTACGGCAACGCGTTAGAACGCCTTACCCGCCCCATGAAGGGGGACCGATAGTCGCCTGACCAGGCCGGGATCGCCTGCAGGCCGCGGCCGTATCAACGGCGCGACGAGATCCGCGATAGATCAACCCCATTCAACCATGGCTTTTCCCACTCATATCCCGCGTCCCTCTGCGTCAGCCGACCCCGAGGGGCGCCTGCTTCTCACCCTCAATGAAGCCGCTCAGCGCCTTCCCGCCTCCACTGAAAATCGGCCGGTCCTCGCGCGTTTCGCGTGAGGACATCAGCAACTATCTCGAACAACTCCGCCGCGCCCGCGGCGACAAACTAGGCACGTCATGATCTCGTTTCTTTTTCAGCATTCCCGTCGTGGTGAAAAATCTCGCCTCTGGTCGGCCCGCATCCGGCTCGACGAGTGGCCGAAGAGCCGGACCTTTCCCCTTCATGTGACGGACAAGCGCGTAGCCGACCAAAAGCTGCGCGACCTGGTGAGCGAGCTAGAGCGCGAAACCCATGGTGTGGGCATACCCCGACCAACGCGTGAGGCTTGGCGCACGCCCTTGACGACGCATCATGCGGCCTTTCTCAAGGCCGGCGCAGCGGCCAACCTGTCCGAGAGGACATTGATCAAATACCGCTTCTCTCTGCCGCTGCTCTTCACACGATGCAGGTGGACCACGATTCGCGATGTCACCCCCGCGTCCTTTACAAAATGGCGCGACGCCAGTGGTCTGGCTCCCAAGTCGGTCAACGATCTGTTGGGCAGCATGCGCACCTTCCTGCTGTGGATGAAACGCGAGCGACTGATCCTGGTCGATCCGCTGGCCGACGTGCGCAAGGTGGCCAATCCGGACGTTGGCAGCTTCCGGCGGGCGCTGTCGGTCGACGATGTCCGACGGCTTCTTGAGAAATCCCCCACCCACCGAGCGCGGGTCTACCTGACGATGATCTATACCGGCCTGCGCCGAGCGAACTAAACGGCCTAAAGTGGGGCGACTTTGACTTTGCGGCCCAGACACCGCAGCTGAAAGTCCCTTCGTCACTCTCCAAGAACCGGAAGGAGTCGACCCATTATCTGCGGCCGGAAGTGGTTGAAACCGTCCAGGGTATGCGGCCGGAATGGGCCAAGCCCGAGCACTTCGTGTTTCGCGGCCTGATTCCACGCGTGCAGACCTTCATGAAGGACCTGGCAGCGGCCGAAATCCCCTTCAAGGACGCCGGGGGCGCCGGGTGGACATCCACGCCCTCCGGAAAACCTTTGGCACCTTATTGGCCTCCAGCGGGGTTTCTCCTCGGGTCGCAATGGAGCTGATGCGGCACAGCGATATGAAGCTGACCATGGGCGTTTACACGGACGTGGCGCAGCTGCCGATCATCCAGGAGACGGCGCGGCTGCCTTCGTTCCAAATCCCGGCCAAAATCGCGCAAAGAGGCAAAAACTCTTCGCAACCCAACACACACATAGGCACACAAAGGTGTGCACAAACAGGGGTCGCGGCTGGTCGCGAGCCGTCATCGCCTGTCGCGAATATGTGCAATGCACACCTTCGTAACTCCACTGCAGATGACGTTTTATACCACCATCCCGAGATAAATAGACTATACAAAGCGCCTGGATTCATCCAGAAATGGGGATGGCAAGATACCTTCCTGAACTGGGCAAAGCGGTG
>LNEH01000018.1 GCA_001464505.1 Verrucomicrobia bacterium Ga0077533 | reverse complement strand
AACATCCGGGAGAGGATTTATCGTTCATTCCGGATTGTTTACCGGGTGGATGCGGAACAGCATCGGGTGGTCATCGCGCGATTTTGGCATGGCGCGCGTGGCACACCGGAGATGTATTCCGGCGAGCCGACTTAAGCCGTAACGGTATCGAGCGAGCAGGTCTCGACGGGCGTTTCGCAGTTAGGGCGGGCGATGATGCCGGGGTAGGGTTCGGTCGCGAAGAGCCTGGCCGGCTCGGTCAGCAGGTGAGCGTCGCAGACGGCAAAAAGCTCGGCCTCGGTCATGGCGCGGCGCATCTCGTGCAGGAACTTGCCCTCGGGATCCACGCTCTGGCCGACGAAGTTCAGGTATTTCTTCATCTTGGCGACGTGCGCCTTCTCGGGAATGTCCGGGGTCTGGGTTTCGCGGTAGAGACGGGTGATGTATTCGCGGACGTCGGCGAGGGTGGGGTGGAAGACCGCGGGGGATAGGGTGGAACGTGGTGACCTCACCGCGTTTGCGGCTCCTAGAAGCGCGCTGGGGTCAGCGCGCTCCACCACAAGGCGTTCGCGGCACTGGCGGAAAATCCACGGATTGCGGATGGCGTGGCGGCCGACCATGACGCCGGCGGCGCCGGTCTCGGCCAGCACGGCGGCGGCCTTGTCGGCCGAGGTGATATTGCCATTGGCCAGCACGGGGCAGCGGACGGTGCGCGCGGCGATGGCGATGTGGTCGTAGTGGACGTCACTGCGGTAGCCTTCCTTGACCGTGCGACCGTGGACGCTGAGCAGATCGACCGAGTGCTTGTTGATCAGACTGAGGATGCGCTCGTAGTTCTCGGTCGAGTCGAAGCCGATGCGCATCTTTACGGTGAAGAGGCCGGGCACAGCGTCGCGAATGGCTCCGAGCAGTCCATCAATCTTGGCCGGGTCGCGCAGGAGACCGCCGCCGACGTTCTTCTTGTAGATCTTGGGCGCCGGGCAACCCATGTTGAGGTCGATGCCGGCAATGGGATATTTCAGCAGTTCCTTCACGGTGCGGACCATGTCGGACACGTGTTCGCCGATCAGCTGGGCGAAAACAGGCCGACCGGTTTTGTTTTCCACGAGGGAGCGGAGGATGTGTTTTTCGGGCCGGGACTGACCGTGAACCCGGAAGAACTCGGTGAAGAAATAGTCCGGCGCACCGTAATGCGCAGCGACCCGCATGAAGGGCAGGTCGGTCACGTCCTGCATCGGGGCGAGCGCGGTGAGCGGTTGCCCGGGCATGAGGCCGGCGGGAAGCTGGCGGGCGGAATTGAGCGTGGCGATCAAGTGGTTGGATTCTTCGCTTCGCTCAGAATGACAGGCAAGGAGAGATTCGAAGAGAAAACGTGGGCCAGCGAGCTTGCTCGCGCTTGGCGACATCCTGGCGCGAGCAAGCTCGCTGGCCCACGGGCGATAGCGGATCTACTGGTCCCCCTCGTTCTTGGGGTCTTCTTTCTGCTGCTTGAGGACGCGCTCGAGAATTTCGGACATGTCCTCGACGAGGTCGAAAACCTTGCGGGCGACAAAAATCGGGCGTTTCTGCTGGAGGGCGAGAACGATGGAGTCGCTGGGGCGCGCGTCGAGTTCGAGGAATTTGCGCCCCAGCTCGTTCTGCATGTGCAGGATGATGCGGGCGAAGTAGGTGCCGTCGTTGACGTCGTTGATGATGATGCGCTCGAGGTTGATCTCAAAACCCAACAAAAGATGCCCAATGAGGTCGTGGGTCAGCGGCCGCTCCCTTTTGACGCCGTTGATGGTCATCGAGATCGCGCTGCCGACGCTGGGGTCCACGTAGATGACAAAGGTCTTGTCCTCGTTGCCGAGGAACACGGCACATCCATTGGCCGTGGGCATCAGGCCTTTGATGGAAACTTCGACTATGTCGGCGGGCATCAGGGGAAAGGTGCGGGTCGCGGGGAAAAGTGCAAGTTCGCGGGAGACCGGATTGTAGCGGCGCTCATAGAGCGCCGCTACAAGGCGCGTCAGAAGCCGTGGAGCGCGATGCCCCAGGCCTTGGCCTGTTTCAGGACGGCTGGCTTGTCGAGGACGATGACTTTGCCGGCTTCGAGGGCGGCGGCGTGGAGCCCGGCAGCGTGCATGGTCTCAAGCGTGCGGAGGCCGAAAACAGGCACGTCGAAACGGAAATCCTGCTGCGCCTTCACAGTCTTCACAAAGAGCGTTTCGTCGGTCTGAAAGGTGCCGGCGCGGCGGAGCATGTCGTCGGTGCCCTCGAAGGCCTCGACGGCGAGCACGGTGCCTTTGCGGACGACGCAACCCTGGCCGATGTCGAGCCGGGCGATCTCGCGGGCGATGGAGATGCCGTGCTGGACGTATTCATCGTCGAGGCCGAGTTTGCCACTCATGGCGCCAGCGGTGGCAACCTGGTCGTCGAGGAAAGCACGGGCATCGAGCAACGTGACCCCGAGCTTCTCGATCTCGGCGGCGATGGCGCCGAAGATGGTCCCGGCGTTGCGGCGTTTGAGGGAGAAGAGGATCGAGGCGGCTTTGAGGTCGGGCACGAGGCCGTGAAATAGCTTCTTGGGCTTCACCTGGCCGGCCATGAGAGCGTAGCCGGCTCCGAAGGCCTTCAGGGCGTCGAGCATCTTGCCAACCTGGCCGACGTTGAGGGTGACGCGCTCCCCTTCGGGGAAGCTGTCGATCAGCGCCGGTTCGGTCTCGTCGTCCATGGCGATCAAACGCAAAGGCACACCGGCGGCGCGGATGGCGGCGGCGGTGAGAACCGGATAGCGACCGCGGCCGGCGATCAACGCGACCGGGCGCTTGGGGTCAAAATCCTTGGGCAGGTAGGCGGACATGAAAAAGGGCTGAAAGGCTGAAGGACTGAAAGGCTGATGATCCAAAACGGCGGGGCGATACGAAAAACCGCGCGCCGGCCGATGCGGCGGGGGTCAGCTCTTCAGCCCTTCAGTCTTTTTCCGGCTACGACTGCGAGCCGTAGTATTTCTTGTAACTGCGGTAGTAGCGGTAATTGCTGTAATACTCAATGCGGCGCGCAGACAGGCCATTCAGCACGATACCGAGCAGCTCGTTTTTGCTTTCTTTGAGCTGCTTGATGTAAAGGCGGATGTGTTTGCGGTAGGCGCGATTAAAGCGGCAGACATAGAGAACCTCGTCGGTGCGCTCGGCGATGAGCACGGAGTCGGTGACGGCTCCCATCGGCGGCGAGTCAAGGACGATGAGGTCAAAGTGCTGCTTCATGGCCTCGATGAACTGACCGAAAACCGCGGTTTCGAGCAATTCGGTGGGACTCTTGGAACGACCGCCGGAGCGGAGGAGATATAGGTTTTCATCGACCTTGGTGAAGCCGATGGATGTGTCGGAGAACGGGTCAGCGGGGATCTTGGCCCCGGCTTCAAACCAGGCGATGAGTCCGGCTTCGTTGGTGAGCTTAAAATGGCGGTGCAGCATCGGCCGGCGCATGTCGCAATCCATGAGCAGGACCTTCTTTCCATGGCGGGCGAACGCCGCCGCGAGATTGCAGCTGATCATCGTCTTGCCCTCGCCGGGGATGGTGCTGGTGACAAGGATCGCCTTGGGGAAGTCGAGCTTCGACTGGATCTTGACGGCGCTGTAAACGCTCAGGAAAGCCTCGGAGCCGGGCGAAGTGCGGTTGCTGTTGACCAGCGAGTGCTTCTCGGTGTCAGGCACATCACCGAGCTCAGGGATGATGCCAAGCAGGTGGGCGCCGATAAATCCCTCGATGTCCCACGCGCTTTTCACGCGATCGTCTAGGAAGCTAAGGCCGATGGCCACCGCGGCAAACACGATCAAACCGAGTCCGATGCAGGTCTTGACTATATTCCGGAGATCCGGGGTGTAGGGGCTGCCCGCCGGCAGGGCGCGGTCGAGCGGCTTGACGGGGATATTCTCGAGATTCTTGGAGGTGGTGACCTGGTTCAGTCGGTTGAGGATCTCCACGTAGTTGTTCTTGGAAACCTGCGCCTGGTTTTCGAGGCTCTTGAAGTCGACGGAAAGGTCACCGAGGCGCAGGTTGTCTTTTTCCGCCGCCTGATACTCCTTGATATAGGATGCCTCGGTATCCTGCAGTTTCACGTATTGGGTGCGCAAATCGGAGATGGACTGATCAATGTTGCGATTGATCTGCCCGGTGACGACATCGATGGCGTTGGCGAGCTCGACCATCTTCGGGTGGCGTTCAAAGTAGCGCTCGCTGAGGATGGCCTGATTCTTGTTCAGCTCGGCCAACTGGGTCTTCAGCGCCGGAATATTGCCGTAGGCGGAAATGTAGCCGATTTCGAGCAGGTTGGCGGGGTTCTCCCGCTGCATCTTCTCGATCTGGCCGAGGAGACTTTCGGTCTCAAGGCGGCTGAACCGCGCAGTAGTGAGGGCGGTGTTTATCGCGCGGAGGCGATCCGCCACGATGTTCATGCTGTTGTCCAGCGAGACGAGATTGTGCTTGCGGCGATAGTCCTGCAGCTTGCCCTCGGCGGCCTCGGCCTCCTGCTGGAGCTCCTTGGCGCGAGTGCGCAGATATTCCACCGCGAACTCATTCTTGCCCCCGACACTCTCCGCCAGGTAGCGCACGAACTGGGACACATAGCGATTGGCCAACAGGGCGGCGCCCTCCGGATCACGGTTATCGACTTTGATGGTGATGAGGAAGCTGTTGCGGATGGAATTGGGTGTCATGGTGCCGAGCAATTCACCCACCGACGGGGGATTGGCGCCCGGGGCGAGGTGCTTGAGGTAGGGCCGTTGAAGGAGCTTGATATCGTCGGGCGTGAGTGATTGCGCCACCAGGGTGCGGAGGCGACCGCTGTTGAGGATCTGGATGTAGGTGTTAAGATCGATCTCGGAACGGACGGAGCTGTCCACGACCGCCTCATTCTGGACGATCCGCTCTGGCCGTTCGAATTGCATGGTGGCCGTGCTCGAATACAGCGGTGTCTCCTGCGCTTGGTAATATCCGACGGAGAGCGCGACGAGCAGGGCCACGGGCAGTGCGATCCAAAGACGTTCGCGGAGGATGATATAATAATCCCGCAGGGAACGCCGCTCAACCACCTGGTTGTCGTTGCCGTGCAGGGATGCCACGGCAGCGGGTCTGGGCGGGTTGATCGTGGGGAGTTGGTCGAGAGCGGACATGAATTAGAACCGGGTTGGAGCACCAACGAGCTTTCATCCGTCTTCGTGTCCTTCTTGCCCTTGATTACACTGTCAACATCAAGGGTAAAGACCTTCTTGGTGCCATCGGGCAGGAAACGGGTGACCGTGACCGCCGTGCCTTTGCCGATGTCGGTGACGCCACCAGCCTTGGTGACAAGTTCGACCACGGTAAGGGTAGACTCGATCGGAAGGGAGTATCGGCCCGGGCTGCGAATTGCCCCGGAAATGGACACCTCGCGCGGGGCGTATTCCTCGACACTGATGGTGACCTGGGGATTGCGCAAGAAACGGCCCTCTTTGTAAGCGGTCTCGATCGCGGTCTGTGCCTCCACGACGGTCATGCCGCCGATGACGATCTCGCCCAGCAAGGGCATATTGACCCGGCCGCGGGCATCAATGCGCGTCAGGCTGGTAAGGTCATCCTCCTGATAAATGCTGATACGCACCCGGTCGGCCAACCCGAGTGTGTGAATGTAGCTTTTCTTGTTTTGCGTGCCGCTGTCCTGGCCAAACACCGGCAGGCCGCCGCAGAGGGCCGCGGCGGCGAAAAGTGCGAGCAGGATGCGGGGGGATTTCATGCGTGGCTCAGAAGCGGCTGGAGACGTCGATGGTGACCGCGTTCCGCTCGAAGTCCGAAAACTCAAACGTGGACCAATTGCGAAAATAGGTGTAAGTGGCCTCCACTTGCAAGTGCTCGTTCATCTTGTAGCGGGCACCCAGATCAAAACTGGAAAAAGTGTCGCGCCGTGACGGCGGGGGTGTTCCGAGAAATGAGTTTCGCCCATAGGCGACACCGCCGAGGAATTCGATCTGGCGGCTGACGACATAACCACCACGAAGCAGGGCGGTGGTGGAATCAACCGAAACGCCAGTGGCAATGGTGTTGAAATCCCGGGTGATGGTGCCAGTCAGATTGATTTTCCGGGTGATGGGCCAGCCGACCGAGGCAACGGCGTTGAGGTGCGCAAAGCTGCCGCCGGTGCCGCCACTGGTGCGGCGGAGCTGATAGCCGAGGCGCACAGTGCCGTTCAACTTGGCAAAAAGACCGCCGGTGGCCCCGAGGTTAAACCAGTGGTCAACCGCGTCGTTGCCAATGGAGGTTTGGGAAACCCGAATGCGATAGCCGCCGACCAGGTCGAGTTTGGAGGTGTAGACGTAGAACACGTCGAGCGCCTGGGAGTAATCCGTGAGATTGGCCAAAGAGGCAGACTCAACGTAACGGCGGCGCAGATAGGCGGTTTGAGAGGTGAAATAATATTTGTCGTTGACGGGATATTTTAAATTGAGCCCGGCCGGAAAATTCCAGGAGCTCGTGCGCAGATTGACGGAACTATCCGCCTTGCTCTCCCGAAAAGCTCTGATGTTAAAGGCCCCGGTGGTGCGTCCGGTGGTCTTGTTGAGTTCGAGGTGAAAATTGGGATTGAAGGCATTTTGGTCGGTAAACTGACCAAAGGCCAGGTAGCCCAGCGTGGCGGTGGCATCCATCGCGATGATGCCCGCGCGGCGTTTCATCTGGGCTCCCACAGAACCCGTTATGGTGTAGTCACCCCGGTCAGAGGCGTCAGAAAATATGTTCGAGTCGTAGCCGAAGGTGGCGTTGCCAAAGACAAAAATCTGGTTGCGCGAACCGTCGACGTTTAGCAGGGCACGGGCGGGGACAAGGCTAAGCAAAAGCGCACCGAGCAAGAGCGGGCAGGTTTTGGCGGAGGCGGGTAAAGTCACGTCAGGTTGCTGGAGAGTCAGGTGCCCGGCAGCCGGTCGGGGCTGATGACGATGTTGATGGGTGGCGCGGAAGGGACAGTGGGTTTGGCGACTATTTCCTGGGTGCTTTCAGCCCCGGCCTCGTCATCTGCTGGCGGGACGGCAGGAGTGCCCGTCTCCCCCGAAGTGCTTGCCGGCGGGCTATCAAGCCCTTCTTCAGCCTTCCTTTCAATGATCTCGAATGTGACGGTTTTCTTGGCGTTGCAAGCGACGCTGACGCGCTCATCTGATGCTTGCATGGCCTCCGGGGGAATCCGACTGATGGTGACCGAGGGTGGCAGGCCGGCGGGTGCCGCCCGCACCACGGCACGTTCACCGGGCCGGAGGATCTGGCCGCCAATGTCCTTGCTGCCTCCGCGCACTGTGATGTCGCCCTCCAAGAGGTCGATGATGGTCTCGTTGGCGTTCGTCTCGATCGAGACTTTGCCGCCACGAATATTCACAACGGCCTGCGGGGTGGAATACGACATGGAGCTACCAGAGACGAGCTGGCTGGTGCAGACACCGACCGCTCCGTGAGCTACATGGACATCGCTCTGGGAAATCGACGGTTCATAGGGCGCGTCAGCGGGCGAGTTGCGGTCCGGTTGGAAGGGTTCCTGCACAAAGCGGCTGATTTCCACGCGGGTGTTCTCATCCACAAACATGCCCGTGCCATTCGAATAAACGAAAGCGGTGTGTGCCCCGGCCGTGGTTTCGATGACAGTGCCAGGTGCATCAAAGGCAGTTGCTTGCCGGGCCGCGTAGATTTTACCGCCGGTCTGGATCTCACTGTCACCGATCGCTTCAGCCAGGTAGATCTTGCTGGTTGGCCCCTTTTTCTTGCCCAGTTGTCTCTGCGCAAATGCGTCAGGTGCGACGACCAAAAGTTAATTTCATGACCTAATGGAACGTCATCAGTATATCGGTGTTACGTTGCGAGGCGAAGTGTATCTTTATCTCTCCCGAATCTAACTAGGGTGTAACACCTAGTGCAAGGTCTAAATTTACCGCTTCAAGGACATTGGCATACTGCTTCAGACCAGCAGATTAATCAGCCGTCCCTTAACTTGAATAGTCCGTTTGATGGTTTTCCCGGCGAGGTGATGAGCCACACGGGGGTTCGCCGAGGCAAGCTGAACTAATTCGGCCTCGGTGACTCCGGCATCGACAGTGACTTCGCCGCGATGTTTGCCATTCACCTGAATGACGATGGTGATGGTGCTTGCGACGAGCTTGGCGGCATCAAATGCAGGCCAGTTCGCCATCATTATCGGACGGATTTCGCCGAGGCGGGGCGCGAGAAGCCGCAACAGATCCAGCATGGTGCTGCGCGGCAGTGACGGCTCCTTTTGCAGCGCATTCACGAGGATCATCATCTGGGAAATGGCAGTGTTAAAACGCAGGCCCTCGATGTCATCGCCGACTTTCTTGATGGTCTCGTGGAGCAATTTTTCCGTGCCGGGTGACAATGCGCCTGTGCCGGTGAGGCGCGGATTGACCGTGCCATCCTCCGTGAGGCACTCGCGCCAGATTTTCCTGAGGAAGCGGTGCACGCCTTCGATGCCCTTGGGGTTCCAGGGTTTCATCGCCTCAAGCGGGCCAAGGAACATCAGGTATAGACGCAGTGAGTCTGTGCCGTAGGTCTGGATTATGTCGTCAGGATTCACCACGTTGCCACGGCTCTTGGACATCTTAACCCCGTCCTCGCCGAGGATAATGCCTTGGTGGAAAAGTTTCTGAAAGGGTTCGGCCTGCGGCACGAGGCCGAGATCGAACAGCACCTTGTGCCAGAAGCGGGCGTAGAGCAGGTGGAGCACCGCATGCTCGGCGCCACCGACATAGAGATCGGGCACACCCCAATATTTCAGCGCCGCCGGGCTGGCGATGGCATCCGGGTTCTGCGGGTCGAGGAACCGAAGATAATACCAGCAGGAACCGGCCCACTGCGGCATGGTGTTGGTCTCGCGGCGGGCCCGGATCCAAGCCGCGCCTGCCGGCTTCGGCTGCGCCGCGGGTTGGGCGGCACCGGTCTCAAGGTTGAACCAGATTTCCAGCCAGGCAGTTTCGTTGGCGAGCGGACTCTCCCCGGTGCCGCTGGGCAGATACGTTTGCACGTCGGGCAGCACGAGCGGCAGCGCCGCATCGGGCAGCGGCAGCGCGTAGTGAGTGCTGCCGTTCTCGGTGAAGGTGACGGGCTGCGCAGGCAGATCCTTGCGCGCGGCGGCGGCGCGGCGGTAGTCGGTCTCGCTGACCCACACGATGGGGAAGGGCTCGCCCCAATAACGTTGGCGTGAAAACAGCCAGTCGCGGAGCTTGTAGTTGATCGTCTTCTTGCCGAGTCCCTTTCCTTCGAGCCACTCGGTGATCTTCCTTTTGGCCTCAGAGGTGGGCAAGCCGTCTAGAAAACCGGAATTTACTGCGATACCGTCACCAGTGACGTAGTTGTTCTCGTAGTAGAAAACGTGCGTCTGCTCATCACCACTTCCGAAGTAGGCGTGCTTGGGAATGACACCTCCTTTCGTCATGTCAGCGACCAACGGCTTTGTTATTCCTACCACAGCTTTAATTGGCAGTTGGTTTTGCTCGGCAAAAGCAAAGTCCCGCTCGTCATGGGCGGGCACGGCCATGATGGCGCCGGTGCCGTAGCCCATGAGCACGTAGTCGGCGATCCAGATTGGCACTCGCTCGTTATTGACGGGGTTGATGGCGTAACTGCCGGTGAAAACGCCGGTTTTCCCCTTGGCGGCCTCGGACATGCGGTCGACGTCGCTCTTGGAGGCGGTCTTCTTGCGGTAGTCATCGACAGCATCGCGCTGGGCGGCCGTGGTCAGCGCGGGCACGAGCGGATGCTCGGGTGCCACGACCATGTAGGTGCAGCCGAACAGGGTGTCGGGCCGCGTGGTGAAGACCTTCAGGTCGCCGAGTGCGGGGTTCTCCAACTTGAAGTGCATCTCCGCGCCTTCGCTGCGTCCGATCCAGGCCTCCTGCATGCGCTTGGTCGAGTCGGGCCATTCGACATCCTTGAGGCCGTCGATCAGCTGCTCGGCGTAGGCCGTAATGCGCAACACCCACTGGCGGAGGTTGCGGCGCTCGACCGGATAGCCGCCAACTTCGGATTGGCCGTCGACGATCTCCTCGTTCGCCAGAACCGTGCGCAGCTCCGGACACCACCAGACCGGGCGCTCGTCGACGTAAGCCAGTCCCTTCCGGAAGAGCTGGAGGAAAATCCACTGCGTCCAGCGAAAGTATTTCGGATCGGTCGTATCGACCTCACGGTCCCAGTCGTAGGAAAAGCCCAGCGCCTTGATCTGGCGGCGGAAGTTGATGATGTTGTTCCGGGTGTTGGTTGCCGGGTGCGTGCCGGTCTTCACCGCGTGCTGCTCGGCCGGCAGTCCGAAGGCGTCCCAACCGATGGGGTGCAGCACATTATAACCACGGGCGCGCTTGTAGCGGGCCAGAATGTCGGTGGCGGTATAACCCTCCGGGTGGCCGATGTGCAGCCCGGACCCGGACGGGTAGGGAAACATGTCCAACACGTAGTATTTCGGCTTGGCGGAGCCATTCTCCGCCTTAAACGCCTTGGTTTTCTCCCAGAAAGATTGCCAATGCGGCTCGATTTGGAGAAAGTCGTAGTCTTTGCAGTTGGTAGCCATCGATTGTTAAAACCCGCCACATTGAGACATTCCCCTCCACCGTCAATCACCGGCCGACTGGCCGCGGCAATACTGCTCGTGCTTGTTCTGGCCGGCTCGGCCGGTGCGGCGATGAGCCGTGGTTTCAACCGCTTGCTGGACGCGGTGGTGCGCATTGATGTCCGGGAAATACAGTTTAACGACGGCGCCAAACGCATCACCAGCGGGGTCGGTTCGGGAGTCATTATCTCCAATGACGGGCTGGTGCTCACCAACGCGCATGTTGTCAGTCCTCAGGCCGTGGAGATTTCCGTCACGCTGGCCAGCCTGGAGCGGGTTGGCGCCAAACTGGTCGGGTGGGATCATTGGACTGATCTGGCGCTGCTTCGCCTCGACCTGGACACCGTAAAGCGCCGAGGCCTCAGTTTTGCCACCGCCGACTTTGGTGACTCCGACGGTCTGTTTGTGGGCCAGACCGTCTTTGCCGTTGGCACTCCGCATGGTCTGACCCGCACTGTCACTCGCGGCATCATCTCCAATAACGACCGCTACTTTGAGGACAGCCGGGGGGTGAACGGCTACGAAACGGGAGCGTTCAATACCTGGCTGCAGACCGACGCCGCGATCAACCCTGGCAACAGCGGCGGCCCGCTGGCGACCGAGGACGGCAAAGTGGTCGGCATCAACTCCCGGGGCTACATCGGCGCCGACAACCTCGGATTCGCCATCCCGGCCAAAGTGGCCCGCACGGTTGCCGCCACGCTGGTGAAATCCGGCGCGGTCACCCGCAGCTACGCCGGCATCGGCTTCCGCGAACTGCAGGATCTTGAGCGATTTTATGCGCTCAGCGCCAATACCGGTGTGCTGGTCGCCAACGTCGATGTAGGATCTCCCGCCGCGAGGGCCGGCCTGCGGGCGGGCGATGTCGTGCTCACGCTCAACGGGCGCAAGGTGGACGGACGTTTCCCCGAGCAACTGCCGCCCATCCAGCAATCCATTGCGAATCTCCCTGTGGGCACGACGATCAAGCTGGGCGTCAAGCGGGGCGACCAGGTCGTGGAGCTCAGCGCAGTTACCGAGAAACTCGAAAGCCGGGTGGGCGAAGAATGGGCCTTTGAGAAATGGGGTCTCACGGTGCGCAAAGTTTCCCGGGCCTATGCCCGGGAAAACCAGCTGACCGACGAGACGGGGGTGGTTGTTCTCGGAGTGCAGCCGGGTTATCCGGCCGCCCAGGCCGGCCTTGCCCGGGGTGACATCATCACCAAATTTGGCAGTATGACTCTCACCGAGCTGGCCCAATTGAAGGTGCTTTACGCGGCCTATGAAACCATGCCCGAGCCCCAGTTGGTCGAAGCCCAGCGGAACCGCCGGATCTCCCTTTACGTGATCAAGCCATGAGATTTCTCCGCTGTTATTTTCTTTCCGTCTCGATTTTTGCCCTGGCGGCGAGAGCGACCCCGCTGCCGGAGCTGTTCAATGAGCGGGTCAAGTCCGTCGTGGCGGTGGAATTTTTTGTGCATACTGAAACTGACCGGCAACCAGTCACGGTGCTCGGCACGGTGATCGATACGGCGGGCACCATCATTCTTCCTGGGGCGGCGATCGGCCCCAGCGTCGCCCCTGGCCAGCTCAAGGATTTCAAGATCTACCGGCCCGGCCGCACTGAGTCGGCTCCCGCAACCTACCTGGGGCAGGATGCGTTTACCGGCTGGCATTTCGTGCGGGTGGCGGAAAAGTCCCGCGCCGGTCTGGTGCCGGTGACCCATTGGCCAGCCATGAAGTCCGATCCGGCCCTGAGCGATGAACTTTGGGGTATCGGCCTGCGCAACAAGGATGAGGATTTTCAGCCCTACTTCCTGAGTTCGCGCGTGGCGGTGCTGATGAAGCTTCCGCAAAAGACCGTCATTCTGGGGAGCGATGTCGCGGGTCCAGGCTTGCCCGTTTTCAACACCGCGGGCGAACTCGCCGGACTCGCCCAGACATCGTTCGGCCAGAATTTCCTGATATTTTCCCGGAACCAGCGCGGCAATCCCATCGTGCTGGTGAACGTCGAGGAAAGCAGCGTGGTCCTGCTCGCTGACGAGGTGCTGCCGCATCTCGGGCGCATCCCCCAGTCGGTCAGCGGCCGGCCGATTGCCTGGTTCGGCGCCTATGGGCTGCAACCGATGGATCCAGAAGTGGCCAAGCTGCTCAAGCTGGAGAACCAGTCCGGCGTTGTAGTCAGCGACATCATGAAGTCCAGCCCGGCGGATCTGGCGGGCCTGCAGGAGCGAGATATCGTGTTGGCGATCGACGGTCATCCGCTGCCCCGGCTCAAGCCAGACCGCGTTGTCGTGGGCTATTTCGGCCAGGAAATCCTGCGCCACCAACCGGGGGAGACGCTGACGCTCTCGGTGCTTCGTGGCGCCACCCGGGTTGAACTCACGGTCAAACTCGGCGACGAACCCAAGCTCGTGCGCGAGGCCGACCGCCGCTACTTTGAGCGGTTGGGATTCACCGCCCGGGAATTTCTTTCCAATGACGGCATCATGCACCGGGCCACGCCGGGCACGACCGAGGGGGTCATGGTGCATTTCGTGAAACCCGGCAGTGCGGTCGCCACCGCCGGCTTGCGGCCCGACGATTGGGTGCGGGAGATCGATGGCACCGAGATCAAAGCCTATGCGCAGGCGGTGGGGAAACTGACCGCCATCGAGGCTGACATCGCCCGGTCCGAATTCGTGTTGCTCGTCAGCCGCAGCGGGGAGACACAGGTGCTGCGCGTTAAACTCAACTGAGACATGTTCACTGGAATCATCGAGGAAACAGGCCGCGTGGCCGCCTTTGTCCGGGGGCCGGACTCCTGGCAGCTGCAGATTGCCGCTGAATTATTGCTGTCCGACGTGAAGCTGGGCGACAGCGTAGCCGTCAATGGTTGCTGCCTGACGGTCGTTAAATTTGATTCCGCCCACTTGTGGTTTGATGTGTTGGAGGAAACGCGGCGGTTGACAAACTTCGCCCTGATCGCGCCCGGAGCCATGGTGAACCTGGAGCGCAGCCTGCGGGCGGACAGCCGCCTGGGCGGACATTTTGTTTCCGGTCACATCGACACCCTGGGGCGCGTGGAAGTGTTCGAGCCGCGGGGCAAGGACCATTACCTCAAGGTCGCCGTGCCGGCGGGATTCTCGCTTTATCTCGTCTACAAGGGCAGCGTGGCGATCGACGGCATTTCCCTGACTGTGGCTGACGCAGCAGGAGATTCTTTCGCCGTCTGGCTGATCCCGCACACGCTGGCGGCGACGAATCTGCGCAGCAAAAAAGCCGGCGATGTGGTCAACCTGGAGTTTGACCTGCTGGCCAAGTATGTCGAAAAGATCACCACCTCGCGCCCGACCTGAGACCGATGCCAACCCGCGACCAACTTCTCGCCCTCAACGATGAACTCCGTCGCCTAAAGGCTGGTGGCCAACGGGCCGTATCAGTGACAGAGGACGGTCTGGCGCAGTTGCGCGAGGCGGTGGCCGAAAGCAGGTCGGGCTTTACGCCCGACCTGCCGGTCGAAAGAACCAGCGTGGTGGTGTCGGGCATAAAGCCAGACCTGCAAATGCCCGGAGTGGCGCGTCCGGTTGCAGCAGCTTCCGCGACTCCGGCCATGCCCGCCACGCCGGAGATCAATTTGCCGGAAGGCGACAAGCAGACGCGTTGGAATTTTCTGCGAGCCCTGGTGCTGAATGACGGCGTATGCCGTGCCCGGGTCTACCCGGGCAAGAGGGTCGTGTTTGGCGTGGGCAATCTTGATGCGAGCATCATGTTTGTCGGCGAAGCACCCGGGGGTGAGGAAGAGGAGCAGGGTGAGCCTTTCGTCGGCCGCGCCGGGCAGTTATTGAACCGCATGATCAAGGCCATGGGGCTTGAGCGCAGCCAGGTTTACATTGGCAACATTCTCAACTGGCGGCCGGAGATGCCCCGTAAT
>LNEH01000017.1 GCA_001464505.1 Verrucomicrobia bacterium Ga0077533 | reverse complement strand
CACGCTCCTCCTCGGTGGCAAAGCCGTAGAGTGTCGCCGAATCCTCGCGGTAGACCGCGAGGGTGTGCAGTTTGACCTGCGCACCGGGCGGGGGCAGGCGTTCCGCTGTCGTGACCGGGATGTGAACCTCGTAGCCCAGTCCGCCAGACTCAATCACCGCAGACAGCGGAGTCGAGGAAACGAGGAGACCGGAGACGCTGGTGATCATTTGAGACCAAGCACGTCCTGCATGTCGTAGACGCCGGGTTTTTGCTTAACGACCCAGTGGGCGGCATGCACGGCGCCGCGGGCAAAGATGGCCCGGTCGCTGGCTTTGTGGGTCAACTCCACGCGCTCGCCGAGGGCGGCAAACAGCACGGTGTGATCACCCACGACATCGCCGCCGCGCAGGGCGTGCACGCCGATTTCCGTCGACGGACGTTCGCCGGTGATGCCGGAGCGACCATGACGCAGCGCGTCTGCGGCCAGCTTGCGTTCCTCCAGGATGATTTCCAGGAGACGGGCGGCGGTGCCGCTCGGAGCATCCTTTTTGTAGCGATGATGCATTTCAATGACCTCGGCATCGTAGTCAGCCCCGAGCACGGCGGCGGCGCGCCGGGTGAGGGCAAAAAGCAGGTTCACTCCGATGGAGAAATTGCCGGCCCAGACGCAAGGCACCTTGGCCGCCAATGCCCGCAGGCGCTTTTTCTCGACGGGACTGTGGCCGGTGGTGCCGATGACAACCGGTTTCTTTTTCGCCACCACGAGCTCAAGCAACCTGCGGGTGGCCGAGTGGGCGCTGAAATCGATCACCACGTCGCACCCGGCCAGGTGGGCGGCGGGATTGTCGCCAACGTCGGTGGCAGCGTGGATGACCGCATCCATTTCCCCGGCCACGCCGGCAATTGTCTGGCCCATGCGGCCTTTGGCACCGTTGAGGAGGATCTGGAGAGGCATGGTATCAGCCCTTCTTAAAAGCGGCGAGCGAGGCGCGCAGGGTCTGGCGGTTCCGGGCGCTCAGCGGACACAGCGGCGAGCGCACTTCCGCGGATCCGATCAGGCCGGCCTGCACCATGGCCAGTTTGACCGGCGTCGGGTTGGACTCGATGAACAGCGTCTTGAACACGGGGTAAAGCCGGCGGTGCAGGGCGCGGGCTTTGGCATAGTCATGCATCAGGGCAAGGTTGACCAGTTTGCCGACTTCGCGAGGGTAGAGGTTGCTGACGACACTGACCACGCCTTGGGCGCCGACCGCCATGAACGGCAGGGTGAGGCTGTCGTCGCCGCTGAGCACGGTGATGGAGTCACCGAGCGCTGAAATTATCAGGTCCACCCGGTCCACGCTGCCACCGGCTTCCTTGATATGGGCGACATGCGGAAACCTGGCGCGGAGTCGCTCTATGACTGGCACACCGATCTCAACGCCGCAGCGGCCGGGGATCGAGTAAAGGATGATGGGCTTGTCGGTAACCTCGGCGATTTGCGCGAAATGCTTGAACAGGCCTTCTTGGGTCGGGCGGTTATAGTAGGGTGCGACCAGCAGCATGCCATCGGATCCAGCAGCATCGGCCGCCTTGGTCATATCGATGGCCTCGCGGGTGGAGTTGGAGCCCGTGCCGGCGATCACCGGCACGCGGCCGCGCGCGGCCTGGACGGTGCAGCGGATGATGTCCAAGTGCTCGTCGTGCGTGACGGTGGGCGACTCCCCGGTCGTGCCGACTGGCACCAGACCGCTGATACCCGCCTTGATCTGGACTTCGACCAGTTTCCGCAGCTCCTCGTAGGCGACGTGGCCATGCCGGAAGGGCGTAACCAGGGCGGTGTAGGTGCCGGTGAAGCTGCGCTGACGATTCATTGGAAAGTTACCTTGAACGAAGCAAAGAGAAGCTGTATCGAAAGCACAGCTTTAATGCCGGTTCACGCATAAAATTCCATGAGCACAACCCTGCATACCGAAATTATCAACGATCTGCTTAAGCTCGCGGTGGAAAGCGGCGCCAGCGACATTGTCATCAAATCCGAGAAACCGGGATACCTGCGCATGGGCGGCAAGCTCCGGCCGGTCGAGATGGACCCCATCACTTGCGACACAGCCCAAGCTTGGGTGGACGAACACGTGCCGCGCGTCTTCAAAGGCAAATGGGAAAAAGACGCCCAAGTGGACTTTGCCTACGCGGCGGACGATGTCGGGCGTTTCCGCGTCAATGCCTTCCACCAGCGCGGCCTGGTGAGCATCGTCCTGCGTCATATCAAGAGCCGTCCGCCGACTTTTGCCGATCTCAAGATCGAACCGGATACGTTCATCAAGCTGGCGCAGGCCAAGGATGGCATCCTGCTCGTCTGCGGGGCAACCGGCTCCGGCAAGAGCTCCACGATGGCGGCCATGCTCAACTGGATCAACCAGAACATGGACAAGCATATCGTGACCATCGAGGATCCGATTGAATATACGTTCAGCGATGAGAAGTCGCTCTTCCAGCAACGTGAAATCGGCCTCGATGTGCCCAGCTTCGAACTGGCGATCAAGTCCGTGCTGCGCCAGAATCCCGACATCATCCTCATCGGGGAAATGCGCGACCGGGAGACCTTTGAGACCGCCATCTCCGCCGCCGAAACGGGCCACTTGGTGATATCGACCATGCACGCGGCCACGGTGAAGCAATCGCTGACCCGCCTCTTCGAATTCTTCCCCCCGGAGCAAATCGATCAGGCCCGCCGG
>LNEH01000016.1 GCA_001464505.1 Verrucomicrobia bacterium Ga0077533 | reverse complement strand
AGGCGGCGGGCGTTACGCGGCGCACGAGATTCTCATTGCCGACGCCACGGTGAGCAACCTGATCCTCGACGGCCACAACGACAAGATCCAGCAGCTCCTCGAAGCCTCCAGCGAGCAGGGCTCGAAGTCTTTCAACAAGGATCTCTACCGCATGATCAAAGAGGGCAAGATCAGCAAGGCCGACGGCATGCGCTTCTCGCCGAATGCTCCGGCGCTGGAGATGAATCTGAAGGGCATCTTCTTCAAATCCTGACGGCTTCTGGCGGGAAAAATATTAGGGCTTGGTTTTTGGACGGTAGGCCGGTTTAACCGCTCCTTTCATCTATGTCACTCGCTCTGATATTTGCCGGTCAAGGTGCCCAAAAAGTGGGCATGGGGAAGTCTTTGGCTGACGGATCCGTGGCTGCCCGCGCGCTTTACGACGAGGCGAACCGCGTGCTGGGCTGGGACTTGAAGAAGATCAGCCTCGAAGGTCCTGAAGCCGAACTGACCCAGACCAAGGTCTGCCAGCCGGCACTTTTCGTGCATGGGCTGGCGGTGGTTGCGGCACTAAGGGAGCAGGGGAAGCTGCCCGAGGTGAGATTTGCCATGGGATTGAGCCTCGGCGAGGTCACGGCGCTGACGGCGGCGGGTGTCTTTGACTTTGCCACCGGCCTCCGGATCGTCGCCGAGCGTGGCCGGTTGATGCAGCTGGCCTGCGAGAAGTCAGTTGGTGGCATGGCCGCCATCATCGGCGAGGAACGCTCGCGAATCGCCGGGCTTTGCGCCGAGTTCGGCATCGAGGCCGCCAATTTCAACGCCCCCGGTCAGATCATCGTCTCGGGGGACAAGGCCAAGGTGGATGCTTTGGTCGCGGCGGCGAAGGACAAGGGACTGAAGCGCGTCATGGCCCTCAACGTCGCGGGCGCCTACCACAGCCGGCTGATGGAGCCGGCGCGGGCCGGGTTCGCGGCCTATCTGGCGGGCGTGACCTTCCAGCGACCGCGGTTTACCGTCTTCAGCAATACCACCGGCCAAGTGGTCGCTGAACCCGCCCAGATCCGGGAGGCCCTGGTCAAGCAGGTGGTCTCGCCGGTGTTGTGGGAGGACTGCATGCGCGCTTGCGCGGCGGCCGGCGCCACGGAATTCTGGGAGTGCGGGCCGGGCGGCGTGCTCGCCGGCCTGGCGCGCCGCACCGAGAAAGCGTGGGTCGTGAAATCATTCGCGGAGTTCGCCGACCTTACCGCCTGAGATGTCCGCCAAGCTCACACGCAATTTCTGCATCATCGCCCACGTGGATCACGGGAAGACGACTCTGTCTGACCGGCTGCTCGAATACACCAGCACGATCACCAAGCGGAACATGACGGACCAGCACCTCGACTCGATGGACCTCGAGAAGGAGCGCGGCATCACCATCAAGATGCACCCGGTCATGATGAATTACCCCGCCAAGGACGGCAAAACCTACAAGCTGCACCTGACGGACACCCCGGGCCACGTTGATTTTTCCTACGAGGTTTCGCGTTCGCTCGCGGCCTGCGAGGGCGCCCTCCTGTTGATCGATGCCGCGCAGGGCGTCGAGGCCCAGACCGTGGCGAATGCCCACCTCGCCTTCGCGCAAGGACTCAAGGTCATTCCCGTGATCAACAAGATCGACCTGCCGAGCGCCAACCTCGAACTGTGCATGAAGCAGCTGGAGGACATCCTGACCATTCCCGCCGAGGAGGCCATCCTGGCCAGCGGCAAATCAGGCATTGGCATCCAAGACATCCTGGAGGCTGTGGTCGCGCGGATTCCGCCGCCGCGTTGGACCGAATATCCGACCCTGCGCGCCCTGGTGTTCGACTCGAAATACGATTCCTACCGGGGGGTGATTTCCTACGCCCGCGTCTTCTCCGGCACGATCAAGGCCGGCGAGATGATGATGCTCATGAGCACGGGTCAGCGTTCCGAGGTGAAGGAAGTCGGCATTTTCCGGCCCGGCATGGAAAAAATCGCCACCCTGGGTCCGGGTGACGTGGGTTACATCATCAGCAGCATCAAGAGCACCGATGACATCAAGATTGGCGACACTGTCACGCACGCCAACAAGCCCGCGGCCGAGATGCTGCCGGGTTACAAGTATCCGCTCGGGTCGAACGACTACGAAAAACTGAAAGTCGCGCTGGCCAAGCTGCGGTTGAACGACTCCGCGCTGCTCTATTCTAACGAAACCTCCGTGGCGCTGGGCTTCGGTTTCCGCTGCGGCTTCCTCGGACTGCTCCACATGGAGGTCGTCCAGGAGCGCATTCGCCGGGAATACGACGTCGAAATCATCTCCACTTATCCGAGCGTGGTCTATAAGGTGAAGAATCATGCGGGTGATGTCATCGAGGTCGACAACCCGATCAATCTGCCGGACCCCGCGAGCATCGCGGAAATCGCCGAGCCGACCATCAAGGCTTCCCTCCATCTGCCCAACGAGTTTCTCGGCGACATCATGGGCCTGATCATGGAAAAGCGCGGCTCCTGCGACCAAACCGCCACCTTGGACGGATCCCGGGTCATGCTGAGCTGCACGCTGCCGCTCAATGAAATCCTGGTCGATTTCAACGACCGCTTGAAGAGCATCACCCGCGGCTATGGCTCGATGGACTATGAGCTAGGTGACTACCGCGCTTCCGACCTGGTCAAGATGGACATTATGGTAAATGGCGACCCGGTGGATGCGTTCTCCAGCATCGTGCATCGCAGCAAGGCCGAGGGGCAGGGGAGGACGCTGTGCGAGAAACTGGCCGACATCATCCCGCCCCAGATGTTCAAGATCGCCGTGCAGGCCGCCATTGGCGGCAAGATTATCGCCCGGGACAACGTCCGCGAGATGCGCAAGGATGTCACCGCGAAGTGCTACGGCGGTGACATTTCCCGCAAACGCAAGTTGCTCGACAAGCAGAAAGAGGGCAAAAAGAAGATGAAACAAATCGGCCGCGTATCGATCCCACCAGATGCCTTCATCCAGGTATTGAAGACCAACAGCTAACCCCCGCCAACCCGTGTTCAGCTTCCTCTATTCCCAGGAAAAAAAGATGCGGGTGAACGCCGCCAATTGGCTCGAGGTGGCAGAAAGGGTCTACAAGTTCCGCCGGGATCAATTGACGGATGCCCAGAACCAGAGATTGCTGGGGGCGGCCACGGCGGTGAAGCAGGGACTCAAGGAGAAGGCCGATGCGAGCAAACTGAAACTGACCGTGGAGTCGCTGGAAGGCGTATTGCGCGATACGGGAGGCCGGATCT
>LNEH01000015.1 GCA_001464505.1 Verrucomicrobia bacterium Ga0077533 | reverse complement strand
TCGGGAGCTACGGCTGGCAAGTCAGGGTCTACACCAAAGTTTGGGGAGGGGGATAGTGCCGCCAGGAGGTCTGATTCATGCCCTGTTTTTCGAGGAATCGGGGTTGAGTTTTGCGTTTAATGGCCAAAAGTCGCCCCCATCCCAATGCCTTCATCCCCAGTGCCACCTGCGCTCCCCGCCACTTCTGCCAAGCGCATTGTCATCATCGAGGACCAGACCGCCATCCGAGAAATGCTGGCGGAAATCCTGCGCATCGATCCGGCTTACAAGATTGTCGGCGAAAGCGGCGATGGCCAGCAGGCCTGCCAGCTGTGCCTCGATTTGAAGCCGGATCTGCTCGTGCTGGACGCCCGCCTGCCCGGCTTGAGCGGGGTGGACATACTCCGGCGCATCGGCAAGCAGCTCAAGAACACGCGGGTGCTGGTTTTCTCGGCCTACGAAAGCCCCGCGCTCGTCCGCGAGATGCTTGAGGCCGGAGCCCACGGCTTTGTGGAGAAAACGGCCGGCTTGGGCGAATTCAAGAAAGGCCTCGAGACCATCGCCCTTGGCGGCACTTATTTCGGCCCCGGGGTGGCCGCCCTGCTGCGCACCGTCGTGGCCAATAACAGCTCGGCCTCCGGCACCGACACCCTCACCGATCGCGAGCGAGAGATCCTCAAGCTCGTGGCCGAGAGCAACAGCACTAAGGAGATCGCCCTGAAGCTCGGCATCAGCAGCAAGACCGTGGACAACCACCGCACCAATCTGATGCGCAAGCTCAACCTGCATAACGTCGCCAGCCTCACCCGCTACGCCTTGGAAATCGGCCTGGTTGACCACCGCGCCCAGAAATTTTAAGCCGGGCGATGGAGGCTAGTTTCGTTCTTGCGCGCCCTTGGTGATTAACCAATAACGACGGCTCTCCTTTCCTCGCCACAATATGAAGAACTTTGCCAAACTCCTCGGCCTCACGCTGGCCTTGTCCGCCCTGATTTTTACCGGCTGCCAAAAGAAGCCGGTCCGCGACGCCTCGACGCTCCCCGCGACGGGTCCGGGCAGCATGGTTGATCCCAACGCGGTCGCGGTGCAGGAAGATCCCCTGGGCACATTGCAAACCCGCGACCCGAACGCCGGCCAGCCGGTCAACGAGAACCAAAGCGTCGTCGATTCCATCTATTTTGCCTTGGATCGCGCCGCCGTCGCCGCTCCGGAGCGCCCGAAGCTGGATGCCGCCCTCAAGTGGCTCAGCGCCAACCCCGAGAAGAGCCTGGTGCTCATCGGTCATTGCGACTGGCGTGGCACCGCCGAATACAATCTCGGCCTCGGCGACCGGCGGGCTAATTCCGTGAAGCGCTACCTCGAATCCCTTGGCGCGGACTCCAGGCGCCTGGAAACCCTCTCCAAAGGTTCGACCGAAGCCAAGCAGGGCGGTGGCGAGGCGGAGTGGCAGAAGGACCGCCGGGTTGATTTCGTCGAACTCAAGCGGCAGTAAGCTTTCCCCTGTCTAAGATCAAAGGCCGCAGAGCAATCTGCGGCCTTTTTCAGGTAGGGCGCACCGGCTCGGTGCGCCGCGGCGGAGCAGCGGGGCGCACCGCCCTACCCCTTCGCCAGCGCTGCCAGCACTCGTTCTGATGTCTCGATGCCTCGCTTCATCACGCCGAGATGAAAGCTCTCGTTCGGCGCGTGCAGATTATCCTCGGGCAGGAAAAGTCCCATCATCACCGCGTCGAGTCCGAGCACTTCCTTCAGATCAGCGAGCAAGCCGACACTGCCACCTTCGCGGAGATAGATGGGCGGCTTGCCAAACACTTCTGTCGCCGCCTTGTCGACTGCGCGGAAACACTTGGCCAACGCCGGGGACTGGTCCTTCGGCGTGTTCGAACGGTCGGGCGGTATGACCACATAGGGCGTGGCCCCGTGCTGCTCCTTGATGGTCAACGTCACTCCCTTGGGGCAACGGGCGCGGATGGAATTAAAGATGGCCTCTTTCATGTTGGCCGGGGTCTGGTTGGGCACGAGCCGGCAGGTGATCTTCACCCGGGCCGTGCGCGGGATGACGGTCTTGGTCCCCTCGCCCTGGTAACCACCGCTGAAGCCGTTGAACTCGAGCGTCGGCAGGAAACGAATGGCCTCGAATGGCGTGTAACCCGGTGGCGTATGGAATTCCTTGATGCCAAGAAAGGTGGCGTATTCCTTTTCCTTCAGTCCGACCTTGGCCAGTTGCTCACGCTCCCACGGTTGGGGTTCGATGACGGCGTCGTAAAAACCGGGGAGGTTCACCCGGCCATCCGGCGTGTGCAATGAAGCGCATAATTCGGCCAACGCCTGGAGCGGATTCATCAGCACGCCCCCGTGCATGCCCGAATGCAGGTCGGAGCCGGGACCGGTCAGCTCTATTTCAAAGGCCAGCATCCCGCGCAAACCGACCGTGATGATCATCTGGTCGGGCGACAAAATGCCATTGTCCGACATGTAGATGAAATCGCCGCGCAGTTTTTCTTTGTTCTCCTTCAGGAAGGCCTTGAAGTTCTTGCTGCCAATCTCCTCCTCACCCTCGACCACAAAGGTCAGGCGCAGCGGGAGATTGGGATTCTTCTCCAGCAACCGGGCCACGGCGGTGATATGCACCAGCAGCGGTCCTTTGTTGTCGGCCGTGCCGCGACCATAGATCCGCTCGCCTTTGATCGTGGCCTCAAAGGGTGGCGTCTTCCACTGGTCGAGCGGGTCCGGTGGCTGCACGTCATAGTGGCCGTAGATGATGACGTGCGGCCAGGCGGGGTTGTCGCCGCGTTTGGCCACGAGCACAGGATGAAGCGCGGTGGGCACCAGCTCCACGGCGAAACCGATGCCCTTGAGCAGGTCGGCGAGAAACTGCTGGGCGCCCGCCATGTGCGCCTTAAATTGTGGATCGGCGGAGACACTGGCATGGCGGACGTATTCCTTGAGCTTTTCTACGGGGTCAAACATGGCACACGTTGACCCAATAACCGGTGCGGGGCTAGTCCGAAATCGGCTTACCCTAGGGCGTGTTGGCAAAAGGCGGCAGTGGGTCAGTTTGCCTGTAGGTCGGGGTTTATCCCCGACAGGTCGCGTTAAGTGTCGGGCATAAAGCCCGACCTACAAGCGCCGCGTCCTAGTCACCAAACCAAATTGACCCACTACCCCAAATGCCCTGTCATCGCGAGGCCCGCAGTGGTGGGCCGTGGCGATCCAGATGGATTGCTTCGTCGGCCCCTCTGTGGGCCTTCTCGCAATGACATTTTGCAATCACCCTCTAGTAGCGTGATCTCGCCTTCTCGTAGAGTTTCATCGCCTCCGGCATCCAGGCCTGCAAATCGGCGATGCGCCGGTCATGCGACGGATGGGTTGAAAGGAAGGCGGGCATCTTCGGACCGGACCCCTCCTTGGCCATTTTCTGCCAAAAGG
The DNA here is from genome assembly GCA_001464505.1 of Verrucomicrobia bacterium Ga0077533. Taxonomy (GTDB): domain Bacteria; phylum Verrucomicrobiota; class Verrucomicrobiia; order Opitutales; family Opitutaceae; genus Lacunisphaera. Next base: position 7,212 of record LNEH01000015.1, on the reverse strand, counting down.
TGATGGCCGCCCGCGGATCATAGCCCGCCTTGGCTGCATAGCGTATCCCGATGAAATCGGCCTCGCTTTCGTGTTTGCGCGAAAACGCCAGCATGCCGCCTCCGGCGGCCAGCCCGTAGCCCGCAAGGAAAAGATCGTGGTTTTTACTGTCCTTGGTCGCACTGTCCAGCACCAGGCCGACGCCGGCCACGATCACGCCATCTGTCATTCGTTCGGCCCCATGGCGTGCGGTCACGTGGCCGATTTCGTGCCCCATCACGATCGCGATCTCATCGTCCGACTCCGCGAGCATGAGCAAGCCGGTGTAGATCCCCACCTTGCCGCCGGGGAGGGCGAAAGCGTTGACCGTCTTGGGCGCATCGAAGACCACAAACTCCCACTTTGCTCCCGGCAAGGCATCGCCCACAGCGGTGGCGATCCGCTGCCCGATCCGGCGCACGCGATCGTTGGCCACCGGGTCGGCCGATATTTTTTCCTTGGTTTTGATCTCGGCAAAGGCCGCCGCACCCATGGCCACATCGTCGCCCAGCGGGATGATGAATGAACTGCGGCCGGTCTCAGGGACGGTGTAGCAGCCGCCCAGCAGCAGCAGGAGCGCGAGCAGACTCAGATTCAGGCATCGTTTCCTCATGCGGCCAGTCTAGTGCTTGAAGTGCCGGATACCAGTAAAGACCATCGCCATGCCCCGTTCATCGGCCGCCTTGATGACTTCCTCATCGCGCACGGAGCCACCAGGCTGGATGGCGCTCGTCGCACCCGCCTCGGCCGCCGCAATCAGGCCGTCGGCAAACGGGAAAAGCGCTTCGCTGGCCACGGCCGAACCCTTCAGGTCCAGCTTGGCCTCACCGGCCTTCCACACCGCGAGGCGCGAGCTGTCCACCCGGGCCATCTGGCCGGCGCCGATGCCGAGCGTCTGCTCGCCCCGGCAATAGACGATGGAGTTGGACTTCACGTGCTTGCCGACTTTCCAGCCGAAAATCATCGCCTTCCATTCCTCCGGTGTGGGCTCGCGCTTCGTGACCACCTTGAAGTCCTTGATGTTGCCGAGTGTGCGGTCGCGGTCCTGCACCAGCACGCCGCCAACCACCGAACGCACCTCCTGTAGCGCGTCGGCACCGAGGCCCTCTTTCGCGATCATGAGACGGAGATTCTTCTTCCGGCCGAAAATCTCCCGGGCCTCGTCACTGAAGCGCGGGGCGATTATCACCTCGGTGAAGATCTCGGCCATGACCTTGGCCAGCGCGGCATCGAGGGTGTTGTTGACGATGACAATACCGCCAAAGGGAGCCTCCCACGCCTCCGGCAGCGTGTCCGCGCTGGCCACGCCGCAAGGGTTGGTGTGTTTGAGGATGGCGACGGTTGGGCGCTCGAATTCGCCGATGAGGTAAGTCGCCGAAGTGATATCCAGGATATTGTTATAGCTCAACTCCTTGCCCTGCAGCTGCTGGATATGTTCGTGAAAGTTGCCGTAGAGCGCGGCCTTTTGGTGCGGATTCTCCCCGTAGCGCAGGCTCTGCGCCTTTTTCAGCGACACACTGTAATTCGCCGGAAATCCGCTCAGCGCCTCAAGGTCCGGTTCGATCTGCTGGCCCTCCAGATATTTCGCGATGGCGGCGTCATAGGCGCCGGTGCGCTGGAAAACCTTCAGAGCGAGCTTGCGCCGGAGTTCACCCAGTTTCGCGGGTTCTCCGAGGACCGCGAGCACGGCGCCGTAGTCGGCCGGGTCGCAGACGACGGTCACGCTTTCGTGGTTCTTGGCCGCGCTGCGCAGCATGGACGGCCCGCCGATGTCGATGTTCTCGATCGCCTCCTCGAACTCCACGCGCGGGTTGGAGACAGTCTCGGCAAAGGGGTAGAGATTCACGACCACGAGGTCGATCAGCGGGATGCCGTGATTCGCGGCCTGCGTCAGATGGCCGGGTTTGTCGCGCCGGCACAACAGACCGCCGTGAATCTTCGGGTGCAGGGTCTTGACGCGTCCTTCCATGATCTCGGGGAATCCCGTGTGCTGGCTCACCTCGGTGACCAGCAGCCGGGCCTCGCCGAGGAGCCTGGCCGTGCCGCCCGTGGACAACAGTCGGTAGCCATGCTGCTTCACGAGGACGGTGGCGAATTCGACCAGACCGCGTTTGTCACTGACGGAGAGCAGCGCGAGTTTTTCCATGGAGTCAGCGTTTGTGCGCCCCGGGCATTTTCACGGCAAGACGAAAGCCTGTCATCCTCTCCCCATTTTCTTCGTGCGCTTCGTGTGCTTCGTGGTTCAAGTCAGAACCGCTACATGACCGCTCCCCTCGAACTGCCCGGCCTGAAGGTTGTATTGGACAAGCTCGTCTACCACCACGGGGGCAACCTGCCGCCGGACCAGCCGCACGCCTTCGTCTATTACCTGACCATCCACAATGAGTCTGACCGCACGGTCACACTGTTGGGCCGCAAATGGGTGATCGAACACGCCGACGGCACGAGCCTGGTGGTTGAGGGCGACAAGATCGTCGGTGAGACCCCCACCCTCGCGCCTGACGGGCGTTTTTCCTACAACAGCTACCACGTGACCGGCCAACCGGGTCGGGTGCACGGCAGCTTTCACGGTCTCGACGACCGGGGCCGACGCGTCTTTGTCCGCATCCCGGCGTTTGACATGGAGATTCCCGCCGGCTGATACGGCGGCGACGTATGTCTTCTGTGCGAGCGAGAGCAAGCTCGCTCCCACAAGATGCCTACCTTTCTCTTGCGCCTGTTGCCGGACTCATTCTCTTTCAGCTTACTTAATGAAGCTCATTGATCTCAACGCGGATGGCGGCATCGGCGCGAACTCACTCTACGTCCAGCTCGGTGATTTTCACCTCGTCATCGACAGCGGCCTGAACCCCAAGAAGATCGGTCGCATCGCCGCGCCCAACCTCCGTCCGCTGCAAGGCGTGAAGCTGGACCTCATTATCATCACGCACTGCCATCTGGACCACATTGGCTCGCTGCCGTTGCTCATGCGCGCCTACCCGAACACCCCGGCGATCATGACGCAGCCCAGCCACATGCTGATTGAGCGCATGCTGCACAACTCCGCCAATGTCATGCTGCGCGAGCGTGAGGAGAAGGGCATCGCCGACTACCCGCTCTTCACCCACGAGGAGATCGACCGCCTCAAGGGCCGGCTCTATCCCCTCGCCTTCAACAGCCCCAAGAAGTTCGCCGGCGCGCGCGACGAGATCGAATTCACCTTCCACCCGGCCGGGCACATTCCCGGTGCCGCCGGCGTCGAGATCATCCACAAACACCGCCGCATCTTCTTCACCGGCGACGTCCTGTTCCAAGTCCAGCGGATTCTCCCCGGCGCCAAGTTCCCGACCGGCAAGTTCGACACCCTCGTCACCGAGACCACCCACGGCGCCACTGAAAAGCCCCGGGGTATCACCCGTTCCAAGGAGATGATCCGTCTCGTCGAGACCATCAACGCCACGATCCAGCGCGGCGGCTCCGTGCTCATCCCGGTCTTCGCCCTCGGCCGCATGCAGGAGATCATGGCCATCCTGCACGACGCCCGGAAATTCGACCGGCTGGTCGAATGTCCGATCTTTGTCTCCGGTCTCGGCATGGATATCGCCGACTACTTCGACCAGATCAGCAAGAAGACCGGCCTCGTCCACTTCACCCGCAGCATCCTCAAGGAATTGAAGGTCAAAAAATCCCCCCGCGACCTCAAGCCCGGGAAGGAGCCGCCGATTCAGGGCATCTTCGTCGTCAGCGCCGGCATGGTCGCGGAGAACACCCCCTCCTACACGCTCGCCTCCTGCCTCGTCGGCCACGCCAGGAACAGCATTTGTTTCGTTGGCTACTGCGACCCCGACACGCCCGGCGGCCACCTGCTCGCGGCGAAGAACGGCGACCAGTTTCTCTTCGAGACCATCAACGTGAAGACCCGGGTCCGCGCCCATATCGAGCGCTTCGAGTTCAGCGGCCACGCCACCCGCGACGAACTGCTGAATTTCGCCGTGAAATGCGCCCCGCGCTCCATCGTCCTGACCCACGGCGATCCGCCCGCGCGTGCCTGGTTCCTGGAGCAGCTCACCGCCAAGCTCCCGAAGTCCAAGATCCTCGACCCCGTCCCGCTGCAGACGTATCAGGTTTAGAACCTATCTATGACCGCCGACGAAAATCCGATAACGTGCCTTCGGCGGTCATAGACCGCCGCTACAGGGCAGGCCATTATTCGGATAGGCTCTTAGCCTGGAGGCGCGGTTCTCCCGCGCAGAGGCAGCGTTTTGATGCGGGCCCGCCGGGGATCCACGGTCACCAGCGCACCCGTCAGAAGGTCAGTCTCTGCCGTCCGCAAGGCCTCCAGCACGATGGTTGCAGTGGATGCGGGGCGCACGTCCTCGCTTCGCAGCACCATGACGCTTGGCGCACGGGCCTGGGTGGCGAACAGCAAAGCTCCATAGTCCAAGTCCTGCGTCAGCACCACGCACCCGGCGTCACGGGCCCAGGCCATGATGGCCGCATCTGGAGCGTTGTGCGCCCCGACGGTGCTCCAATGTTTCGCCTCATGCCCTGCCGCCATCAAAACCGGAACCCATTCCGGTGACAGATTCATGTCGAGCAGCAGTTTCACACCGTCGTGACCGGGAGTTCCCGCTCTTCCGCCCGCCAACTGGCGTAGGCCAGGGCCGCCCGGATGTCCGCTTCCTCAAGATACGGATAGAGCTTCAGGATCTCGTTGAAAGCGGCGCCTGAAGCGACCAGCCCGGTAATCATGCCCACCGTCACCCGCATACCGCGCACACACGGTTTCCCGCCCATGACATGGGGGTCGATGGTAATGCGGTTGAGTTCAGGAAAATCCATGACCATACGATAGCCATGCCTCTGCCTCTGTCGAGTATGCTGTTTCCCATCCGCGCCTGGTTCCTGGAGCAGCTCACCGCCAAGCTCCCCAAGTCCAAGATCCTCGATCCCGTCCCGCTGCAGACCTATCAGGTCTGACGGCCCAGCACTTCAATCAACCGGGTCTTCATCGCCGGATTGCCGGCGGAGTATTGGATGCGCTTCGCCTTGAATGTGAACTCGGTCATCGGGAACAGCGGTTTTCCAGGTAGAGGATCTCGATGCTGCCCCCGCTGGGAGCATGTAATCTCCGAAGGACGCTCATGTTTTCATATCCTCCTCGATGGCCTCGATGTGCTGCAACGCCACCGCGCCATCCTTCTGCAAAGTGAAGTAAATCCAAACGCGGATGAGGTGTCCGTCCTCGCGGAGAAAAGGATCTGTCCGGTAGATTCTCAGCTCATCGCATCCGGCCGCCACTGGCACCAGGTCAGCGTAGAGCGCCAGACGGTAAAGCTCGCGTCCGAGCAGGTCGTCCATCGGCTCGGCGCCACCCAGTCGGTTCAGTGCATAGTCGAACCACGCCGAGTGGATCAATGTCCGGGGCGTCGGCACGGCCGGCTACTGCGCCAAGCCGAGCGCCTTGGCCCGTCCGACGGCCTTGGCCAGCGCCTTGCCCGTGGGGATATTGTCCCGGCCGGGAGGCTGCGGCACCCATTTCCCCTGCCGGGCCTGGGCCTCGGCCTGGGAAACCAAATCGCCGGTGGAACGCGGCGGATACTTGGCCAGCAGCCAAGTGGCGAATTTCCGTCGCTCTTTCTCCGGCAGTTTGCCCACCGCCTGTTGCATCTGCTCGACACTCACGATGCGACTAAGATGCCGTAACAGGGGGCGCAGTCAAGCCGGGCCATGGCGCGACGGGATTCCTATCGCTCAGAATGACAAGACAGGAACGGGCTCCTTGCGCGAATAAGGTTTACCGTCCGACGACCTCGCGCAGCCGCGCCACCATCGCCGGATTGCCGGCGGCATATTGGATGCGCTTGGCCTTGAGGGTGAACTCCGTCATCGGGAACGGCGGATTTTCCAGGTAGTGGATCTCGATGCCGGCTTCCTGCAGCAGTGCGGCGGCGGCGGCGATGTCCCAGACCTTGTTGTTGTGGTCCACCACCCCGTCCAGCAGCCCGATGGCGGCATAGGCGAGGTGCAGCGTGCTGCTGCCGAGCCCGCGAATCTTGAAGTGCTCGATGAGTTTCTTCCCCTCCATGGCATAGACCTTCTCCACCGGAGAGTGGAAGCCGGGGTTCGTTTGTCACCATCCCACACGCCACGGCCGGGGCCGCCGTGCATAAGGACACGCCGCGCCATGTCGTAGATGATACCGTAAATCGGCACACCGTTCTCCAGCAGGCCGAGTGAAATGGCGCAGTAGCTGATACCGTTGATGTAATTGTTGGTGCCGTCGATCGGGTCGCAGACCCAGCAGAAACGCGCCGTGACCGGGATGGGGGCCGTGCCCGGCGTCAGCTCCTCGCTGAAGAACTGGTCGAGGGGAAATGCCTTCGTGATGGCGGCCTGCAGGTGCTGCGAGATGGCGATGTCCACCGGCGTCACTTTGGTGCCGTCGGCCTTGAACGCGGTCTTCGCCCGGCCGAATTCCGCGTGCAACAGCGCCGTCTCGGCGAGGACGGCCTGCTTGGCGGCGGCGATGCGTTGATCGATCTCTGTGGAACTCATCAACCACAGATGAACACAGATGAACACGGATTAAGACCAGCAGATTATCTGTGTCTATTTGTGTTAATCTGTGGTTGTCGCATTGCCCAACTGGTGCCCGTGACGGACGACGCCCTTCTTGCCCTTGTCATTCAGCTTGTCCAACACCGCCGCCAGCCGGCGCTTTTTTTCGTCGCTCTGTCCGAACATCTCCAACTGGCCGCCCTTCCCCTCCACCCCGGAGAACCGCACGCTGACCAACCGCAGCGGCCGGCGTTTGGTCCACGCCGCTTTCAGCAGAGATGGCACCAGCGGGTAAAACGGCGCCTCCAGGTCGGTCGCCTCGGCCAGACTGCGCCCGGTCGAACTGTCTTCCATGCCGGGATAACGCACCTTGACGGTCATGGTCCTGACGCGCTTGCCGTCGGCCCGGATGGCGGGCATCAGCTCGTCGATCATTCGCTTGGCGATGCGCTCGATCTCGGCAAAATTGCCGATGTCCGCGCTGAAAGTCTCCTGCGTCGAATAGGATTTCGCGTCCTCGTGGTCGGTATGCACCGGACGGTCGTCTTCCCCGCGGGCCATTCGCAACATTTCTTCCCACCCGTCGCCAAACAGCATCTTCAGTTCGGGTTCGCTGCGGGTAAAAATGTCACTGACGAGCCGGATGCCCGCCGC
>LNEH01000014.1 GCA_001464505.1 Verrucomicrobia bacterium Ga0077533 | reverse complement strand
AGGCTACGGCCAGACAAGTGAGGCGGAAGGCTCACCGAAAGTTTCGCCCATTGGCGAAACTGATTAGTGGTTCCAAAATATCCGGAGGTTGGGTTTCAGGGCAACCCACCGAAAGTAGCGAGGAACCTCATTTAGTGAGTCGCGGACCTCTCAATCCACGCCCTGATTCGGATTGAAGGCGCGGGAGCGGAGCGGAGCGTGGCGGATGAGGTCGGCGTGGGGCAGACCCTTGACGGCGTCGGCACCCGGCGGGGCGTATTCGATGCGGAAGCTGGCGGCCCAACCTTCCGTCAGCTTTTGCAGGGGCATCGGGTCGGAGCCGGGTTTGCGGGTGTCGGTCACCCACCATTGTGGCTGGGTGAGATCGAGGTGGATCGCGTGCTTGGTGCCGGGTTTGAGGACGATGATGTCGGCCGCGGAGGCCGCTGGCGGCTCGGTGGAATTCGCGCCCACCCAGGCGTAGTGGTCGCCGACGAAGCGCGTGTTCGGCACCATGCGGAAGGACTTCGTGCCGGGCAAAATCACGAGGGCGAGATCCTGGTCGCCGTAATTGTGCAGCGTGACCGTCATCCCGGTGATCGGCTGCGGCTGCCAGCGCGCCTGCGGGTTGCCCGGGTCGCGGGGCGGCGGGCGATCCGGGGCGATGGTCAGGCCGAGCGGCTCCCAGACGGTGGACTTCAGCACCGCGGTGCCGGAGGAGCCGACGGCGACAGTCACAGCCATCGGCGCGCCGGCTTTTTCGTTGATGGCCATCATCTCCATCTTCTGGGCCGCGTCCTTCTGCATGAACAGCGCCTCGATGCCGTAGCGCACCCGCACTCCGCCGGTATCAGCGTTCACTACGCGGCCCCGTAGAAACAGGCCGTTGGCGGGCGGCGTGTCGCTGAGCGCGGTCAACCCGGCTATGCCATGGGGGTCAACGTGCAGCGCCGCATAGACGACGCGGTCGCGCAGTCCTTGCGTTTTGCGATAATCAGCAAGCTTGATCCAATTGACGATTTCACCGCGACACTGGGCGGGCGGCACGAAGCTGATCTCGTAGTCGAGGCGCACGTAGGCGCCGCGCATGGGATCGTTGGGGTCGATCGGGGCGGTGCGCAGAGTGACCGGCTGGCCGGTGCGCGCGATCCATTCGCGCTGTCCGGCCATGAAGGCCAGCACGAGGACTTGCAGTCCGGCGACGAGGAGGGCGAGTTTCACTTTCATGCGCTCCCTCCCTTGGTCTGCCGCATTTTCCGGTAATACATCGCCTCGGCGACGAAGAAGACGCCGAGGACAATGAAGGCCAAACCGCGCGCGGCGAGGCTCTGGAACAGGTCGAAGTAGCGCGCCAGCACCACCGCACTGAGCAGCAGCGAACCCAAGACGGTCGGTCCCAGCCGGCTATCCTGGCAGCCGCGCCAAATCCACATGATGGCGAGGCCCAGGAGGATGAAATTGAAGGACCACGAAACCAACAGCGAGTAACCGCGCGGATCCAGCACGGCGACGCCGAAGCAATAGATGAGCGCGATGGGCAGCAGCCATTCCTCGCGGCGTATCTCCAGTTCGCGTTGCAGCAGGCTGCGGCGGGCGATCCAGGTCCAGCCGGCGAGGCCGGCGCCGAATAGCGTCCAGCCAATAGCGGAGGCGAAGGCCGGGCGAGGACCGTAGTTTCGGGTCCAGTCGAGCAGGTCGTCGGCCGCGTCGTGGAACGAGAGCAGGTAGGAGCAGAAGAGGAAGGCACCAAACCCGAAGATGCGCATCACGCCCGCGCCGGCGGCAAAATCCGGCCGGTCCGCCTCGGTCAGACGCGCGGCGGCGACCAGCAGCACGCCCAGCGCGAGGCTGGCGGTGAACGCGTGGGCTCCCGCGCCCCAGTGGAAAACATTGACCGCGATGAGAAATTGCAGGGCGGCGATGCTGGCGGCCAGCAGGAGGGCCGAGCGCTGTTTCCACGCCAGCGGCAGAAGGCCGCCGGCGACGAGCAGCACGGACCAGTATTCCGGCGAGCGGAAGTCGAACACCTCGCAGCTGCCCCAGATCGTGAGCAGGACCACGGCGAGCAGGCCGTTGGCGGTGGAGCGGATGGCCCAGGCGAGCGCGAGCGCGCCCAGCGCCCAGAAGAGGAAACCGTTGGGGTAGTGCTCGTCGATGTGGTAGATCTGGGCGACCAGCCAGATGCCCGCGCCGTAGAACATGGTGCCGAGCGCGACAAGGGCCTCACCGAGCTTGGGTTGCCAGCCGTCGCGGGTCAGTAGCCTAATGCCGCCCGCGTGGGTGCCGATGAGGGCGGCGAAGACCAGCGCGAGTTTGCCGAATTTCGGGATCTGGTCCCAGTTGTAGGCGAAAAGCAAAATGACCCCGAGACCGATGACGATCGCGCCGGCGGTGGCGAAGACCAGCATCCCCCACGGCACCGCTTCAGCAGGAGCGTCGGCTGGCGGTTGCTCGTAACGCTGGCGGATACGGTCGCCCTGTTCGGGCGTCACGAGACCCTCCGCCTTCCAGCGGTCGATCTCGGCCAGGAGCCAACGGATATTCTTGTCCATGCAGTGAGTCGGTCTGCGAACGACTCAAGTCTGGCTGGTTGTGACTCGCAATCCAATTGCGACGATGCAGTCGTGCCGCCCCCCTGCATCGGTCAAAGCATCAGCTCCCAGTAGCCCACGTCGATCCACTGGTCGAACTTGAAGCCGGTTTCCTTGAAGTGGGCGACTTTCTGGAAACCAAGTTTCTCGTGCAGGGCGACACTCGCCGCATTTGGCAGAGATACGCCGCCGATGACGGCGTGCAGCTTGAGTTGCCGCAATTCGGCGATGACGGCCGTGTAGAGCTTCGTGCCCAGGCCGCGGCCGGTGGCGGATTTATCCAGATAGACCGTGGTTTCGGCCGAGTAACGGTAACTGCACCGCGATTTCCATTTGCCGGCGTAGGCATGGCCGAGGATCCGTCCGTCCGGCTCAGCCCACACAAACCAGGGGAAACCGTCCGCGAGAGTCTCCGCGATGCGTTGCGCCATGTCGGCTGTGCTGACCGGTTCCTCCTCGAACGTAATGATGGTGTGCGCGACGTAGTGATTGTAGATGCCGGCGATGGCGGCGGCGTCGGCGGTGGTGGCGCGGCGGAGCATGGACGCGGACTCAGGGTTTCGGGCGCAGGTGCCCCTTGCCGACGGCGTCGTCAATCATCCGGACCGCATATTCCCAGATGGCCTGCGAGCCGGCGGCGACATGGGCGTTGCGGGCGAGCACACGGTCCTGGGTGACACCGTGCTTCTGCCAGGCATGGCCATCTGTCAGGCAGTTGAGCAGCATGGGGTGGAAGCGATCACAGGCGGCGGCGAACTTGGCCTCCGGGGTGCTCTGCGCCTCGAATTCGTCCCACAGCGCGCGGAACTCGTCGGCCTGATCGGCCGGCAGAAACCCGAAGATGCGCGTGGCGGCCCGGGCTTCGCGCTCGTGCTGGTCGGCCATGTTTTTCACATCGTAAGCAAAGGTGTCGCCAGCGTCGATCTCCACGAGGTCGTGGATGAGCACCATCTTGAGGATGCGGAGCACGTCGAGCGGCTGGTGGTTGGAATGCTCGGCGAGCACGATGATCATCAGCGCGAAGTGCCAGGAGTGCTCGGCGCTGTTCTCCGGGCGGCGGCTCTGCGTCACGACCGTCTGGCGGAAAACCTCCTTGAGTTTGTCGACCTCGGTGATGAAGGCGATTTGGCGGCGCAGGCGTTCGGCGGGAGGAAGGGGAGGATTGGTCGCCACGCCCCTCACGAAAGACACGACCGCGTTGAAGGCAACCGCGCAGCGCGGGAAAAGCACCAAGCCCAGATCCCAAGCTTCAGGGAAACTCCAGGTCCGAAGCAGCAACCGGCGACAGTTTTTCGCTTGGCCTGGGTATGACCATTCTCTGGCGCTGGGCGATTGGAGCTTGGCGCTTATTTAACCCCGGGCTTGCGCGCGGTTCGTTTCGCGCTTTGGTGGGCGGATGCGAAAACTTGCCCGCCTTCCCCTCGTGGCAGCCCTCGCGCCGGTTCTGGCGTTTGCGGCCGTCAGTTACCCGCCCAGCAAGACCGTCGACCACACCGACGATTACCACGGCACCACGGTGGCCGATCCCTACCGGTGGCTGGAGGAGCTCGACTCCGCCGACACGAAGGCCTGGGTCGCCGCGCAAAACGCCCTGACCGACTCGATCGTGGCCCAGATGCCGGAGCGGGCCCGCATCAAGCAGCGGCTGACGGAGCTGTGGAATTATCCGCGCATGAGTCTGCCGTTCAAGGAGGCCAACTGGTATTTCTACACCAAGAACAACGGCCTGCAGAACCAGTCGCCGCTCTACGTGCGGGACGGGCTGAACGGAGTGGAGCGCCTGCTCATTGATCCCAACACCCTGTCGGCGGACGGCACGGTGGCCGTGGCGCTCACCTCGCCCTCGCCGGACGGCAAGTGGCTCGGCTACGGCCTCGCGACCGGCGGCTCCGACTGGCGCGAGCTGCGGTTGCGGGATGTCGCCACCGGGCAAGACGCGCCCGACTCGGTGAAATGGGCGAAATTCACGGGTATGAGTTGGACGCACGATGCGAAGGGTTTCTTTTACTCGCGCTACCGCGAGCCCGCCCGGGGCGACAGCAAGGTCTTCACCAAGATGGAAAACCGGCAGCTCTATTATCACCGCGCCGGCACGCCGCAGTCCGAGGACCGGCTGGTGTTTGCGATGCCGGAGCAGCCGGCCTGGTTCCCCAGCGGCGCCGTCTCGCCCGACGGCCGTTACCTGATCATCTCGGTTTCCCAACCGGGCAAATCCGGGAACAGCGTTTACTATCGCGATCTGGGCGACGCCAAGAACCCGACGTTTGATGGGCCGGTGGTGAAGCTCATCGACCAGTTTGAGAACAGCTACGGTTTCATCGGCAACCAGGACCGCACCTTCTTTTTCTCGACCGATGCCGGCGCCCCGCGCGGCCGCATCGTCTCCTGCCATCTCGACCAGCCGCTCAATCCGGTGACGGTGCTGGCGGAATCGAGCGATACGATGGACGCCGTCCGCATCTCCGCCGGCAGGTTCGTGGTGACCTACATGCACGATGTCGTGAACCGCGTGGCGCTGTTCAATCTCGATGGCACGCCGGCCGGCGAGATTCCGTTGCCCGGAATCGGCGTGGTCACCGGGGTGTCGGGCAAGTTCAAGGATCCCGAGCTGTTCATCGGCCACTCGTCCTTCCTCCCGCCGGGCACGGCGCTCCGCCACGATCTGGCCACGAACCGGACCGAGACCTTCCACGAAACCAAGGTGGCGTTCGATGCCGCGAAATACGAGGTGAAGCAGGTGTTCTACCCGTCGAAGGATGGCACCAAGATTCCGATGTTTCTCGTCCACCGGCAGGGCCTTAAGCCCGACGGCAGCACGCCGACCTGGCTCTACGGCTACGGCGGCTTCAACGTCGTCATGCGCCCGCAATTCGCCGTGCCGCCCCTTGTCTGGATCGAGGGCGGCGGCGTCTATGCCATGGCCAACTTGCGCGGTGGCGGCGAATACGGCGAGGAGTGGCACAAGGCCGGCACGAAGGAGCGCAGGCAGAACGTCTATGATGACTACATCGCGGCCGCCGACTGGTTGGTCGCGTCGGGCTACACGACGCACCGCAAAATCGTGCTTGATGGCCGCTCCAACGGCGGGCTGCTGCTCGGTGCGGTGCTCAACCAGCGGCCCGACCTGGCCGGCGCGGCCGTGCCGGCGGTTGGCGTGATGGACATGTTGCGTTATCACAAATTCACCGTCGGGGCCAATTGGGCCGGCGACTTCGGCAACTCGGACACGCCGGAGGGTTTCAAGTATCTGGTCGCCTACTCGCCTTTGCACACCGTGAAAAAAGGCGCGAAGTATCCGGCCATTCTTTTGACCACCGGCGATCACGATGACCGCGTGTTTCCCGCGCACTCCTACAAATACACGGCGGCGATGCAGCAGGCGGTGGCGCCGGACGCCGGTCCGGTGCTCATCCACATCGAGGCCAACGCCGGTCACGGCGGTTCGAGCGGCACCTCACCCGTGTCGAAGACCATCGAGGACTGGGCCTATCGCATGGGCTTCGGCGCGCATATCACGGGCTGGGGCAAATAAGCCCTCGCAGCAGCGGCCCATAATCCGAGCTTGCTCGCGACTGTAGGCGTCCCGAGTCGCGAGCAAGCTCGCTCCCACAACCAAGCCACTGAAGGATGAACATGATTCCAACTGCAATGCAGTAGAGTTCCAGTTGCAATATAGCAGGTTATTGTGGTTTTCCGGATTCCCCGACTGCATGGTTCCGGCTTAGGAGTTGACCGGCCATCGCGCCATCCAGCAGGCTTGGGCGGTCAAATCCTGATGTTCAACGCCTGGTTATTCACCGCCGCCATCACTGGCTATATCCTCGGGTCGCTGCCTTTCGGCTATCTCGTGGCGCGGGCGCACGGCGTGGACATCTTCAAGGTCGGCAGCGGCAATCCCGGAGCGACCAACGTCAAACGCGCCCTCGGCGCCAAGGCGGGCAACACCGTCCTCGTGCTCGACGTGCTGAAAGGCGCGGCGGCCACGGCGTGGCCCATGCTGCCGATGCTCGCCGCACCGCGGCCGATGGTGCTGGCGTTGATTGGCGTCGTCATGGCAGTCGTCGGCCACTCGTTTTCGCTCTTCACCAAGTTTCGCGGCGGCAAGGGCGTCGCCACGGCGGGGGGCGGCCTGGTGGTGTTGATGCCGCTCGCCTGCGGCATCGCGGGTGCGACGTGGGTCGTGGTCTTCTATGCCTTTCGCTATGTCTCGCTGGCTTCGATCCTCGCGGCCGTGGCGGCGGTCGCGGCCAGCTGGCTGCTGCCGTATCACGTGGCCATCAGCGTCATCGCCTCGGTGCTGGGCGGGTTTGTCATCCTGCGGCACCACGAGAACATCAAACGGCTGCTGAACGGCACCGAGAGCAAGTTCGCCAAGAAACCACCGGCACCACCCTGACCAAGCCGGGAATGCAACCAGGGATAAAGGGAAAGCCTACCTTTCGCTCGCCCCCGGCGGAAATTTGATCCACGCGCCAAGCACGGCGAGTCCGAACAAGGTGTAGGCCGCGACGAAGACCCAGGGCGGCATGTCGTAATAGAGCAACTCATGCAGCCAGTGGGCCATGAACGTGCCGCCGTAGGTGGTGTCCGCCGCGCGTTCGCGGAGGCTCATCTCCCAGATGGTCAGCGGGCAGATCCGCCCGAGCCACGCCTGCACCGTCACCACGCCGATGGCGGCAACATGCCCGAAGCGAAACCAGGGATTCCGAATCCAGGCCCATCCGCGAAATCCACCGCAGACCACCAGCACCAATCCCAGGACAACGAAAGCGACGAAGGCGGCGTGGAGAACCAGCAGGAGATCCGCGATGATCCGAAAAATGGCGTCCTGACTCATCGGCACGGCCCTGGTTTCAGCGCCCGGTTTGCCCGGGCGCTTGCGGTCTTTTCACCACGCCCGGCCTGGAGTCATTGAAAAGCGAGTGCATCGGGATGCTTTGCGCCACGAGGTGGTCCAAAAGTTGACATGGGGTGGCCAGGCAGACGGCGGGGCCGCAACCCGACCACCGACTTGGCAACGAACACGACAGAGTCCACTCCGGGCGCAACTGCTCCACAAGGCAAAAAACCACACCGGGTGATCAAGCTGACAGACCAAGAGTCTGTAGCTGCGGCGGGCTCCGACTTCGGGGGCTTGCAGGAGGCCTGGCCTTGACAAACAGGCCTGTTGTTCTAGCCTGTCTGGATGAAAACCGCCAACACCGCGCTCGGGGCCTTCGAGGCCAAGAACAAGTTCTCCGAACTCCTTGACCGGGTGGGGCGCGGTGCGGAGTTCACCATCACGAAGCATGACCGTCCCATCGCGCGTCTGATCCCTGCGGCTTCGCCGACCAAGGAACTGCGCAAGAAGGCAGCCGGACAGCTCCGGGCCATGAGCGGGCGCTACAGTCTCAGGGGTCTGTCGGTTCGGGCTTTGATTGACGAGGGGCGGCGGTGAAGGAATTCGTCCTCGACTGTTCGGCGACTCTGCCTTGGGCGTTTGGCTCCGAAGCAACCGCAGAAACGCACGCACTCCACGCGGCATTGGTAGCCGGCGGCAAAGCCTGGGTGCCAGCCCTCTGGCATCTGGAGCTGGGCAATGTGCTTCTTGGGGTCCAACGCAAAGGACGTATCGACAAGGCGGGGATCGAACAATTCCTCTCCACGCTGGATCTTTACGACATTGAAGTGGACTCCGATACGATGGCGGTGGCGTGGTCCAAGACCTTGGCTTTGGCAGAAAATTTCGGTCTGACCGTTTATGATGCCGCCTACCTGGAACTCGCCTTGCGACGGGGATTGCCGTTGGCGACTCTTGATGAGCCGCTGCGCGGCGCGATGAAGAAGGCGGGCGGCAAGCTGCTTCTCTGAAAGTGACGTCAGCCGCAAGTGGTTCAGCGGTTAGGTTATGACGCATGGAGCGCACTAGCTCCTTGCCAAAGACTGTCCGGCTGAGCCATTTAACCGGGTTCACAATCATGGCCCTTCTCGTCCAGAAATACGGCGGCACCTCGGTGGGTGACGTCGGCCGCATCAAGAATGTGGCGCAGCGCATCCGCAAGACGCAGGCGGAAGGCCACAGCCTGATCGTGGTGGTGTCAGCCCGCTCGGGCGTGACCAACGAGCTGATCGCCCGCGCCAAGTCCATCAATGATCGGCCGGACACGCGCGAGATGGACATGCTGCTGGCCATCGGTGAGCAGGAGACCATTGCCCTGACCGCCCTGGCGCTGCACGCGATCGGCGTGCCGGCCGTATCCTACACCGGCGCGCAGGCGGGCATCCTCACCGACCAGGCTTTCACCAAGGCCAAGATCAAGCAGATCGTGCCCAAGGGCATCATGCAGGACCTGAAGGCCGGCAAGGTCGTCATCGTCGCGGGCTTTCAGGGCATCAATGAGGCCGGACAGATCACCACGCTTGGGCGCGGCGGCTCCGATCTCACCGCCATCGCGCTCGCCGCCGCCTGCCGCGCCGACAAGTGCGAGATCTACACCGATGTGGACGGCGTCTATACCGCCGACCCGCGCATCGTGAAATCCGCCCAGAAAATCCAGGAGATCAGCTACGACGAGATGCTCGAACTGGCCAGCCTTGGCTCCAAGGTCATGCAGTCCCGCTCCGTCGAGTTCGCCAAGAAATACGGCGTCGTGTTCGAGGTCCGCAGCAGCTTTAACCACAACCTAGGAACCATCGTGAAAGAAGAAGTCGCCTACATGGAAAAAGTCGTCGTCCGCGGCGTCGCCGTCGACAAGGACCAGGCCAAGGTCGTCATCAGCGGACTGCCCGACAAGCCCGCGTCCGCCGCGGCCATTTTCAACGCGCTCGCCGACGCCAACATCAACGTGGACATGATCGTCCAGAATGTCGCGCACACCGGCGGCGTGGACCTGACCTTCACCGTGCAGCGCGACGACGCGCAGAGCGCGGTCAAGGTGCTGCCCGCCGTGCTGAAAAAACTCGGCGGCGGCTCGATCAAGGCCTTCGACAACATCGCCAAGCTCTCCGTGGTCGGCGTCGGTATGCGCACGCACGCCGGCGTGGCGGCGGCGCTGTTCACCGCGCTGGGCGACAAGGGCATCAACATCCAGCTCATCGGCACCTCGGAGATCAAGATCACCCTCGCGGTGGACCGCAGCAAGGCCGACGAGGCCGTCCGCGCCGCGCACGAGGCCTTCGGGCTGAGCAAGTAAGACCGGATTGACGCCGCCGCGCTTCCGGCATCGGATAGCGGCATGAAATTCGTCAGCACCCGCGGCCAGACCGAGCCTCTCGGCTTCGCGGATGCCGTGGCGACCGGGCTCGCGCCGGACGGCGGGCTGTTTCTGCCGGAAAAGCTGCCGAACCTGGCCGCGCACCTGCCGCCGTGGGAGTCGCTTGGCTACGCAGACCTGGCGTTTGCGTTCCTGCAGCTGTTTGCCACGGACATGAAGCCGGAGGTGCTGCACGGTCTCGTGCAGAAGACCTACGGCACTTTTGGCCAGGCCGACACCCTCGCGCCGCTGCGCAAACTCGACGAGAAGCTGCACGTTTCAAGGATTTTGCCCTGCAACTGCTCGGCAACCTCTACGAGCACCAGTGCGCGCAGCGCGGGCAGGGGATCAATGTGCTCGGGGCCACCTCGGGCGACACCGGCGCGGCCGCCATCCACGGCCTGCTCGGCAAACCCAACACCGCCATCTTCATCCTTTATCCCGAGGGCCGCATCTCGCCGCTGCAGGAGCGCCAGATGACCTGCACCGGGGCGGCCAATGTCCACGCCATCGCCGTCGACGGCAGCTTCGACGACGCGCAGCGGGTGCTGAAGGAAATTTTCGGCGACGCGGACTTCGCGGCGAAGCAGCGCCTCTCGGCGGTCAACTCCATCAACCTGGCCCGCGTGCTCGGCCAGTGCATTTACTACCTGTCGGCCTGGCTGCGTTTGCCCACGGCGGAGCGCGGCAACGTGGAATTTGTCGTGCCCACGGGCAATTTCGGCAATGTCTTCGCCGGCTGGCTGCTGCAACGGATGGGGGTGCCGATCCGGGGGTTCAAGGTGGCGACCAACCGGAACGACATCCTGCACCGGCTGTTTACCTCGGCCGAATACCGCAACGACACCGTGCAGCCGAGCCTCGCCCCCTCGATGGACATCCAGGTGGCCTCGAACTTCGAGCGGTTTCTCTACTACGCGCTCGATGAGAACCCGACGCGGGTCCGCGCCGTCATGGCGCAAATCAAGGCCACCGGCTCCTACCGGTTCGACGTGCTCAACAAGGCCACGTTCAGCTCGTCGCGGGCGAGCGACGAGGAGATCACCGGCATCATACGCACGATTCACGGGCGCTACCGTTACCTCATCGACCCGCACACCGCCTGCGCGTTCAAGGAATTGAATCCGGCGCGCACCAGCGTGGTGCTGGCCACGGCGCACCCGGCGAAGTTCCCCGAAGCCATTCACGCCGCCACCGGCGTGACGCCAACCCATCCGGCCTTGGAAGCGCTCAAGGCACGGCCGATCGTCAAGCACCGCCTGCCCGCCGATGCGGCGGCGATCAAAGCCTTCATCACGCAGCGGGCGGTGTAAGCACTGTAGCGGCGGTCTAGGACCGCCGAAACAACGGCGCTCATAGAGCGCCGCTACAGTTTGAAGTCGCTGGATATGAAACCAGTCGCATGAAATGCTGGCGCCGTGAGCTTCCAGGACCATTTCTCGGTGCAGGCGGCCATCTACGCCAAGGCGCGGCCGAAGTATCCGCCGGCGCTGTTTGCGGAGCTTGCGCAGCTGGCCCCCGGGCGCGGCGTTCAAAAAAAGTGGCCGGCCGCTGGAAATTTATTCCACGAATTCCTCTCGCCCCGGGTGGCGGGAGCCGCACAATGACCGCCCATGCCTTTTCGTCTGCCCGCCTCCCGCATCAATTGGACCAACAGCTCATTCCTGATCGGCACCTTCGTGGTGACCTGCACCGCGGTGCCCGCCTACCTGTGGTTTTATGGCCTGGATCTGTTTCAGGTCCTGCTGTTTCTGGTCTTTTTCATCGCCACCGGCCTGAGCATCACGCTGGGCTACCACCGGTTGTTTTCCCATGTGGCGTTCAAGGCCAGTTGGCCGGTGCGGCTCGGCACGCTGATTTTTGGGGCGGCCGCTTTCGAGAACAGTGCGATGCACTGGGTCTCCGACCACCGCCGGCACCACAAGCACGTGGACGGCGAACTAGACCCCTACGATATTTCCCAGGGCTTCTGGTATGCGCACATGGGCTGGATTCTGTTCAAACTCGATGCCGAGCCGCCGCTCGACAATATCCAGGACTTGCGCAAGGATCGGCTTTTCATGTGGCAGGACCGCTTCTACGTGCCGGTCGCGGTGGGGGTCAGCTTCGTGCTGCCGGCGCTGTTGGGCTACTGGCACGGCGGCGGGCCGGGCGCGCTGGGTGGCTTGCTGCTCGCCGGCGTCGCCCGGGTGACGCTGGTGCAGCACATGACCTTTTTCATCAATTCGCTCTGCCACACGATCGGCAGCCAGCCCTACTCGGACAAGTGCAGCGCGCGGGACAGTTGGATCATGGCGATCTTCACCTTTGGCGAGGGTTACCACAACTATCACCACGAGTTTCAGCACGACTATCGCAATGCCGTGAAATGGTGGCAGTGGGATCCGACGAAATGGACCATCTGGACCCTGGCGAAGCTGGGGATGGTGCATGACCTGCGCCAGGTGCCGGAGGAGAAGGTGCTGCTTTCCCAGCTCACCGACACCCGCCGCCGCCTGAGTGTGCGGCTGGCCTGCCCCAAGATCGGCGCCAACGCCCGGCTTCGCGAACTGCTGCAGGCGTCGGACGCCAAGCTCCACGAACTGGGCGAACGGTGGACGGCCCTCAAGACGCAGTATGCGGGGAAGGCCGACGCCTTGAAGGCGCAATATGCCGAGAAAGCTGATGCCCTGAAGACGCAGTATGCCGAGAAGGCCGGGGCAATGAGGGCTGAATATGCCGGACGGGCCACCGCCCAGTTTGACGAGGCCAAGGCTGCGCTCGCGGAAATGCGCCGCGAGGTGCGCCAAGCCCTCCGGCTGCTGGAGCGCGCCGCAAGCGCGGCGTGAGGATCGAATAGCCTTAAGGTTCCTCGCTGTTTCCAGTGGGTAAAAGGCCTGCACCAGCGCCCGGCCCCGGAAGGGTTGGACCACTAATGGATTCAGCAAGAGATGAATCCTT
>LNEH01000013.1 GCA_001464505.1 Verrucomicrobia bacterium Ga0077533 | reverse complement strand
GCTCACCGAAAGTTTCGCCCATTGGCGAAA
The DNA here is from genome assembly GCA_001464505.1 of Verrucomicrobia bacterium Ga0077533. Lineage (GTDB taxonomy): Bacteria > Verrucomicrobiota > Verrucomicrobiia > Opitutales > Opitutaceae > Lacunisphaera. Next base: position 3,233 of record LNEH01000013.1, on the reverse strand, counting down.
CTGATTAGTGGTTCCAAAATATCCGGAGGTTGGGTTTCAGAGCAACCCACCGAAAGTAGCGAGGAACCAGCCTTAATTTGCAGGGCGGGGTCGCTGACCCCGCCTTTTTCGCGTGGTGGCGGGATCAGCGATCCCGCCCTACAGCAACGGCGCGAGCAGCCGGGCAACCTCTTCGCCGATGCGCGGGAAGAGCGCCGGTTCTTTTCGCGACTCAGGCATGAGTTTGGAGTTGGCAAAAACCTCCTGCATCCAGCGGCGGATGGCTTCGGCCTCAGGACGGGAGTAGGTGACGGCGCCAACCTCGAAATTCAGGAACAGACTCCGCAGATCCATGTTGGCCGAGCCGAAGAGGCCGGTCTGCTCGTCCACCAGCAGCATTTTCGCGTGGTTCATGCCCGGACCATAGAGCAGCACCTTGACCCCGGCGGCGCGCAGGCCGCGCAGATAGTGGCGGCGGGCGAGGTCGGTGATGGGGTGGTTGGAACGCGCCGGCACCACGAGGCGGATGTCGATGCCCGCCCGGGCCTGCACGACGAGGGAGCGGAACAGCACTTCGTCGGGGATGAAGTAGGGCGTGACAATCCACACGCTCCGCTCCGCCTGTTGCACGAGCGAGAGAATGCCCTCGTAGAGCGGGTCGCCCGCCACATCGGGACCGCTGGCGACGATCTGCACTTCGCTGTCGCCCGCCACGGCCGGCACCTCGGCCGGCAGCTCCTTTTGCAGTTCGGCCAAAGACTGACCGCTGGCAAAAGCCCAGTCGGCCAGGAAAATCTCGTCCAACAAACGCACCACCGGGCCCTCAATGACGCCGCCCAAGTCGCGCCAGCGGCGCTTGAGCGGGGTGGGGCCCATGTATTCGTTGGCCAGGTTGCGGCCGCCGAGCGCGGCGATGCGGTGGTCGAAGATGGCAATCTTGCGGTGATTCCGCAGGTTGGCCGAGGAAGGTCTTTGCAGTGGCATCACGGGCATGAACTTCACGACTTCGCCGCCCGCCTCACGCAATGGGTCGCAGAAACCGCGGCTGCTGAGGAAACAGCCGAGACCGTCGAGCAACAGACGGACCTTGACGCCTTCCTTGGCGCGTTGGGCGAGCAGCCGGATGATGCGTTTGCCCACGACATCACGACCGAGGATAAAAGTCATCAGGTGAATGCTGTGTTTGGCGTGGTGGATGGCATGTTCGAGGCGCTCGAATGATTCCTCGCCGGTGGTGAGGAAGTGCACCCGGTTGCCGCCCAGCGGCGGGCAGGCGCCGTTGAGGATGAGCACCCGCGCGGCGAAGGTGTCGGCCGAGGGCGCGGGCGGCGCTCCCGGGATGACCGGACAGAGCTGGGCCTTGCGGGCGGCGAGTTTCTTGAGCTTGCGGCCGCCAAACATCAGGTAGAGCGGCACCCCGACATAGGGCACAAAGGCGATCGCCAGGAGCCAGGCGAAGGTGTTGCCCGGCTGCTTGCGCTCGCTCACGAGGCGGGCGAGAGCGAAGAACGCCAGCAGAAAACCCGCCACGGTGAGCAGGTGCGGGAGCAGGCCGTTGGTGACCGGGTGCTCGATGAGCGCGTCGTAATATCGTTTCAGCGTCTCCATCGGTGGAAATAACTAGCGCGCTTCGGACCCAATACGCAAGCGGCGGCGCGGCGGGTTGAATGGACAAAAAACCTCTTGGCAAAGCTCGAAACGCCCCCATACCTTCACCGTTCATTTTTTGATGGTGGAATATCCAAGTGGCCAAAGGGCGTTGACTGTAAATCAATTCGGCTATGCCGTTCGCTGGTTCGACTCCAGCTTCCACCACCAATTTTCGCCTGAGTGGGCGTAGGACGAGATTGCCCTCCAGAGCTTTGGCGAAGGAGGGCTGATCATTGCGGCCGGTGACTAAGACTACGACCAGCCGGTCAATGATTTACAGCACCCCGGCTTCCCGGAAACTGTAGTAACCCCGCCCGAGCGGGTCAGCGCCCGCCCGGCCGACGATCACGTGGTCGAGCAACTCGATGTCCACGGCCTTCGCGGCGTCCCGCATCTGCCGCGTCACCTGCACATCAGCTGCACTGGGGACCGGGTCGCCGCTGGGATGGTTGTGGACACAGACAATCGCCGTGGCGCCGTGGCGGATGGCCTCGCGGAAAACTTCGCGCGGATGGGCCAGACTGCTGGTGGCCGTGCCGGAGGTGATCTCTACCTGTTTCAAGAGCCGGTTCTTGCGGTTGAGGCAGAGCACCCAGAATTTCTCCACCGCGAGACCGGCGATCTGGGATTGGAAATGGGCGTGGATGAGCGCGGGGCGGTTGAAGATCTCGTCCTCGGGTTCCGCTCCTTTGGCCATGCCGCGGCGGACGATCTCCATGACCGTGACGAGTTGCAGGGCCTTGACCCGGCCTATGCCGGTCAGGCGGCGGAAGTCCGCCTCGTGCCATTTGACCAGCGCGGTGAGCGAGCCCGCCTCGGCGATGAGCCGCTGGGCGATGCTGATGACATTGTGCCCCTTGCTGCCGCTGCGGAGCAGCATGGCGAGCAGCTCGGTGTCGCTGAGCGCACCGGGGCCGAGTTTTTCCATGCGTTCTTGCGGGCGGTCCTGAACCGCGAGATCCTTGACGCGGAGGGGCGGGTAACGTTCTTCGCTCATTGGCCGTGGTGCTCCCCGCTGGCCCGCGAGCCGCACTCAGAAGTGCTTCACGTAGGCGTTGCGGCGGAGTTTCTCGAGCCAGCGCTCCGTGGCCTGGCGGGAGCCCTGCTGCACGAGCGTGCGCTCGATGTCGGGGCGGACCTCGTCGAGGGGCAGCACGCCGGCGTGCTTGCGGTCCTCGGCATAGAACAGAAACGCACCCTCGGGCATGATGAGGGGCTCGCTGCGCTGGCCTTTCTCGAGGGCGAAAATGGCGTCGCTGAATTCCTTGCGCAGGTCCGAGCGGCGCTGCCAGCCCCAATCACCGCCTTTGCCCTTGCGGGTGTCCTGGCTGTATTTGCGGGCGAGGTCGCCGAAGTCGGTGCCGGCCGCCAGTTCGGTGAGGATGGTGGCGGTCTTGCCGCGCAGCACCTCGTCCGTGTCATCCGGCCCGCGGGTGATCTGGATCAGGCGCAAATGCACGCTGTCCTCCTGATAGAAGCGGTCTTTGTTTTCGGCATAAAAAGCCTCGATCTTCACCGGGCTGATGGTGCTGGAAGATTTGGCCTTCTGCTGACGCATGTAGCCGTAAATCATGTCTTCCTCCTGCTCCTTGCGGTAATCCTTG
>LNEH01000012.1 GCA_001464505.1 Verrucomicrobia bacterium Ga0077533 | reverse complement strand
CGGCAGGGCCCGAAGTGCTACGTTGAGCGGTAAAACACAATTCAGTTCAGGGTCAGTGTGCAACAGAGGCCGGGCGAACCCCCGGCCTCTTTTAATGTCTGCATCCGGCACTGGCTTGCCGCTGAATAGACAAAACCTCCGCCCCGTGACGCTTTTCAGGAAACAACCCCCAACGGATTGCATGGAGGCGATACATGAACACAGCACCTGGAAACACTGGCTCGAAGCGCACGGCCCTAAGCTGCTGCTCTGCGCCCGCCAGTGGACCCGCTCGCTCGCCGATGCCGAGGATGTGGTGCAGGAAGCCTTCGTGCGCTACTGGCGCCACCAGCGGCATCTGCCCGGTGATCCTCAGGCCCTGCTCATCACTTCCATTCGCCGCGCCGCGCTGGATCACGCCCGACGTCATGCGCGCCGGACCTTGCGCGAGGAAAAAGCCTACGGCGGCCTCGAGGAGCGCGAATACACCTTCGAACCCCAGCCCGGCGAAGACTCCGAACGCCGCCAGGAGATCGAGGTCGCGCTGCAACGCCTGCCCGCCGTCCAGCGCGAAGTGCTCGTGCTCAAGATTTGGAACGAGCTCACGTTCGAGCAAATCGGTGCGACGCTCGAGATCCCGCCCAACACCGCCGCCTCGCGCTACCGCTACGCCCTGGCCGCGCTCCGCAAGGAATTGAAACCAGCCCACCATGGATAATTCACTCCAGGAGTTGGAAGACGAACTGAAGACGCTGCAGCCGCGCCGCGCCGCGCCGCGCTGGCTGAGTCAGGTCAACCGTGAGCTTGCCGCCGAGCTGCCGGCAACGCCGCGCCCGCGATTTACCAGCGCAACGAGCCTTAACTCGTGGAAATGGCTCGGTTGGCGCACGGTCAGGCTCGCTGCCGCACTGGCACTCGTGACCATCGCGGGGTTGGTCAGTTTCCGGCAATCCCAGCCAGCAGTTACGCCGCCCGTTCTTGCGGCGAACAATATCCCGGTGCAGCCGGCAACAGTCGCGTCTTATCAACCCGTCGCCGCGACCAACGTGCTCTACGATCTGCAGGACGAGGGCGTGGTCCAGTTCGACGGCGCCACTTCCGCCCGCCAAGTCCGGGCCCGCTACGTGGACACCTACACGTGGAAGAATCCGCGCAACAACGCCTCGATCAAGTGGACGGTGCCGCGCGACGAAATCCGCGTCGTGCCCGCCAGCTACAACCCCAATTGAATATCCCGTCCGTTATGCAATCCCAATCCCCTATGAAAACATGCCGAAACTATCTGCTGCCGGCCTTGGCCGTTGTCAGCTTCGTGTCCTCCACCTGGGCCGCCGATAAGGAAATCACCATCCGACGCCTCGATACCGACGGCCCCCGGCATGGGATCACCATCCATCACGGCGACGACAAAATGGAGAAAGAGAAAGTCACCTTCCTCGGCGTCGAGACCGCGCCGGTCAGCCGCACCCTCAGCGCCCAGCTGGGCTTGGCGCGGGACACCGGCCTCGTGGTCACGCGCGTCTCGGAAAACAGTCCGGCCGCCGCCGTCCTGAAAGAGGATGATGTGCTCACCAGGTTGGACGACCAGATATTGGTCAACCAGCAGCAGCTCGGCGTGCTGGTGCGAGCCAGGAAAGAGGGCGACGAAGTGAAGCTGACCGTCATCCGCGGCGGCAAAGAGACCACGGTCAAGGCCAAGCTCGGCACCCACGAGGTGCCCAAGATGGCCGGCGAGTTTTTCTTCCACCCCGGCGGGCCCGGCAACGAAAATACGAACATGCCGCAACTGCCGGAGTCGGCGCGCGGTAATGTCCGGCTGCACGAACTGCCCGGCATGGGGCCGGACGATGCCCGGGATGTCCTGCGCATGATCGGTCGGGACAATCGGATTTTCCAAGCCAGCCCCGGGGTGCGCATCTTCCGGCGCGGGGGCAAGGGTTCGACCATCCTCGACCTGCCCAACAGCAACATCTCCTACTCCGACGACGATGGCTCCATCGAGATCAAGGCGGATGACGGCAAGCGCGAGCTGACCGTGAAGGACGCCAAGGGCAAAGTGACCTTCCAGGGCCCGATCAACACCGAGGAGGAGCGCAAGAAACTCCCGCCCGCGGTGGTGAAGCAGCTTGAGAAACTGGACAACGATACGATCAGCTTCGAGGCCGGCGAGGAGTTCGAGCACAAGGTGCTGCCGCTGCCGACGGAACCGGCCAAGACCAAGATCCGCCGCGAACTGGGGCGACCCGCCAGTCCGGTCCTGCGCCCCCTCTAAAAAACTTAGCCCGGCAACGGCCGCGCCTGTGTGTGTTATGTTCCGGGGCGACGGGTCAACGGCGCCCCGGTTTGCTTCAGGCTGCTTTGACCTCGTCGGGCGCCGCGCGTTTCAAGATGGCCGCGATGATCAGCGAGCAGATGAGACCGAAGAGCACGGCCATGATGGGGGTCATGATCGCAGTGGCAACCGGACCCATCATCGCGCGGGTCACTTTCTCAGCCTGATCCATCTGGGCTTCACCCATCCCGGCGGCTTCCCATTTGGTGCGGATCAGCGCGAGCTGATATTCGGTATAATTCGGGTTCACGAACTTGAAGTGGATAAAGTTATACACCGAACTCATCAGACCCGAGTAGAGCGAGATCAGCACCCCGGTGCCCACCCCTTTGCCATAGCTCATTGCCTTGTGCGGCGACTCCTCGCGCACGGCTTTGATGCCCAGCCACAACACTGCGATCATGATGGCTACACCCAGCCACTGGAAATGCTGGCCGGTGGCCAGTTTCTCCGTCTGAAAGCCGGTGAAAAACAGGAGGAGATGCAGGAGTGCCCCGGTGATCGTCAGCGTCAGTGCATAGATGAATTTGGTGCTCATGCGGGGAACTTGAGGGTTGCTGGCTCCAAGCTCAATGGCGGAGTGACGGGCGGCCTGCTGGCCGGATAGACGGCTTATACCAATCGCCCTATGAAAATACTCTGTCATTGCGAGGAGCGCAGCGACGACTTGTCCGCCATAGCCTTGGCGACGGCGGAAGCAATCCATCTGGATCGCCACGGCGCGCCAAAGGCCACTTTCCTTTTCCCGGCGCCTTGGTTCTGGAAGACCGTCATGAAGAGTGATTCGCCGGTGAGCAGACGCTTGCCCGCTCCGAGCAGGGCGCCCATGAAACCGGAGTTTTGCGGCGAGCCGTCGCCAAAGATCGTCTCCATGGCGATGTGCTCGTCCATATACATCATGCCGCCGGCTTCGGCCAGGACGGCTTCCTGCGGATCGAGCACCACTTCAACAAACTGCATGTCGTCGCCGTGGATCTTGTAGTCAATTTCGTGCATCGAGTTCATGAGAATATGAGGGAATAACCCGCAGCAGCGCTGGAAAGTTGCCGGCCCGCATCAGGAATTCGGTGGTTTGAGTGTAACGATGGTCGCGCCCCAGCCACCCGAGGTCTCGTCGCCTTGGACAAAGCCGGCGATGCCGGCTGAGCGCCGCAAGTGCGCATGCACGGTTTCGCGCAACGTGCCCGTGCCCTTGCCATGCACCACCCGGACGCGGTGGATGCCGCGCTGTCGGCAGGCGGCAAAGTAGTCGTCCAGCAATCGGGTGACTTCGGCCGGACGAAAGGTGTGCAAATCCAGTTCACCCGTGATCGGCAGGGCAATCGGTTCGTTGGGATCATCCGCGGCCACGGAGCCATACTTGTCGCGGGGCATTCGCTGGCGACAAAAAACCCGCCTCTTTCGAGGCGGGTTTTTGACACACACACTAGCAAAGAACACACTGACAACCAAAAGATCAGGACTTCGCGAGACGCACGGCCGGTTGCCCTCCTGAGATGCTCGCGACATGAGTCTGGAGGGCCGGCAGCTCGAACGAGATGACCGCCGGCATGCCGGCTTTGGCGCGAAGCGCATTCAGGCTGGCATTGACGCGCTGTTCGGCCAGAGCGAGGCGCGGGGCGTTCACCGTGTAGGTGGGAAGAACAACGGGTTCAGCCTGGGCTTGGCTGTGAGCGGCACTGGCATTGGAGACGAGCACCGCGAGAAGGAGGAGGGAAAGGAGAGAATTCTTTTTCATAGAAAATGTTTTGTTGCCCTACATACACGCAAGCGATGTGCCAAGTTACACGCAGTATCACAAGTAGCTGTCAGCCAGCTGATAGTATTATTCTTAACGAATTTTGCCCTAGACCTGAGCGCACCGGATGCAACGAGGATGAAATCAGCGCTTCCCATGAATGGGACGTTTCCAGGTCATGCATGACCGTGACTTCCTTCCGTGCCGTAGCGCTCGCAAGGTGTCGGCTCTCGATCCTCACTTTCCCCACAAACACAGCACCCATGCTCAAACTGGATCGTATCACCAAACGCTACGGAACGCTCACTGCCCTCGATGACGTCTCGCTTGACATCGCGCCCGGCGAGTTTTTCGGCCTGCTCGGTCCCAACGGCGCGGGCAAATCCACGCTCATGTCGCTGGTCGCTGGGCTGCGCGCGCCTGATGCCGGTGGCATCACGCTCGATGGGAAGCCTGTCACTGCCGCTGATCCAACCACGCGGATCTCGCTGGGACTCGTGCCGCAGTGTCCAGTCAAAGGGGGCAGGTCAAAACCATCACCACCTGCCCGACCTTCTGTCCACTTTATCGGGGCAAGCGCACCGTGTCTTACGCAAGAATCATCGTAGTGAGCCTCCTAGCGCTCGTGCTCTGGACGACAGTTGTCGTGGCTGGCGCCTTGTTCGGTTGGTGGCGCCAGCCCGTGGCACCCGCCGGCGACGCGCAAGCGTTCATGCGCGCTGCTATCGACATGATCGAGGAGGGCAACCGCGGGAATACGGCGCTGGTGCTGATCGAAGACGGCGCTATTTGGGCTGAGCACTACTCCGCAACGGCGGATCCGCTGGATCGAAACACCGTCTTCTCGACCGCCTCGACCAGCAAATGGATTACGGCCTGGGCCGTTATGAAGCTGGTAGAAGAGCGGAAGCTCGACTTGGACCATCCGGTTCAAGACTACCTGACCCGCTGGCGCCTACCGCGGAGCCAGTTCGACCATCGCAATGTCACGACTCGTCGACTGCTCAGTCACACTGCCGGGTTAACCGATGGGTTGGGCTTCGGTGACTACAAACCGAATGAGGCGCTGCCAACATTGGAGCAATCGCTGGCGAAGTCCAGGGCATCCTCGGGTGAGTCTGTGGCCGTAGCGGTCGGAGTAGAGCCCGGGAGCGCGTGGCAATACTCTGGTGGCGGCTACCTGATTCTCGAGCTGCTGGTTGAAGAAGTGTCTGGGGAAACCTTCGAGGCATTCATCGAGCGCACCATATTCCAGCCACTAGGCATGACGCGCTCTGGTTACCACTACCTCGGCGACGTGGAGAACTCTGCGCAGTCCTACGACGAGGAAGGCCGACCTGCCGCCACATACCGCTATGCCTCGAAAGCTGCGACGGCGTTTAACACTTCAGCGAGCGACATGGCGAGATTTGTTCTGGCGCAGTTGCCCGTGGTCACGGATAAGCCGCTTGCTCAGGCAACCATTGACGCCATGCGCAAACCTCATGCTACCTCGCACGGCATCGACATCTGGGGTCTGGGAACCATGCTGTATGCGCCTGCGGCGAGCGGCGACTTCGTGTTCGGCCACGACGGTGCGAATGAACCGGCGATAAGTGCGGCTGTTCGTGTCAACCCCGACACGAACGACGGTATCATCGTGCTGGTGACGGGCAGCCAAACGTTAGCATCGACACTGGGTTCTCACTGGGTGTTTTGGCAGACCGGTTTACCCGACTTCCTCAGCATCCCGGGAGAGATCCAGCGGGTGGCCCCGGTCCTGCTCGGCGGCGTCTTCATCATCCTGCTGGTGGCGATCTTCATCGCGTGGCGCCGGCGCCGTGCCAAGGAGGCCAAAGGCTTTTAGAGGGTCAGGCCTTGTGGGCGTGTTGCCCAAAGGGTCGATCAATTGAGTTGAACCGCCGTGCGCGAGGTCGGTGCGAGCAAATGAGTAATTTCGACTGCGATCTGACGGAAAGCATGTAAGAACAAGCCGAAGTGCCGGTTTAGCCGCGAGCTCACCCGGATTTCACCCGCCAGTGGTCCGGGGCGGAGCGCCTTGACGAGGAGTTTCACGTTTTGGCAGGCGGCAATGAGCCAGTCCTGGATCTGCTGGTGGCTTGGGCGCGCGCCCGCAGGACCAGTTCGTGTTCGCGGTAACGGCTCACGGTGCGGCTGTGCTTTGAGGTCGTGCATTGGCTGTGCAGGGGACAGGCCGCGCACACGCCTTTGCGCGTCACATACTCGGTGTGCTGGCGCTGGGCATCGTAGCCGCGGGGATGCAGCCACTGGCCGGCGGGACAGCGGTAACGGTCGGTAGCTGCGTCGTAAGCAAACTCCTCCGGGGTGAACCGGCCGGGAGTGCGGGGCCGGCCGGGCATGATCTTCAAATGCGTGCGCAGGCCGCGGAGCTGCAACTCGCGGTGGTTGTCGATGGTGCCGTATTGCTGGTCCCCGATGACGGTGTCGGCGGCGCAGCCACTGTTGCGCTGATGTTGTTCGATGAGCGCGACCGGAGGCGCGTGGTTTCCGGTCAGTTTCATACCGGAATTCATGCAGACCATCGCCAGATTCACTTTGGTTTATTGGTCAATGGAAGGGTTCTCCCAAGTGCTTTGGGCGGGGCAGACGTTTCTCCAGATTCTGCCCACGGTCGGCATATTGCTCGGCATCGCCGCCGGGGTGATGACGATAGCGGTGGGGGCGGCAACTCGCGTGGTGTGTCGATGGTGCCGTATTGCTGGTCCCCGATGACGGTGTCGGCGGCTTCGGCGGATGGGTCGGGAATTTCTTGGGTTGCGGCTCCTCCTCCATGGCGCGCCGGACCTCATCCTCGACACCGCTCGCAGCCTTTTTGAACTCGCGGAGAGATTTACCGAACCCACGGGCCAGCTCGGGCAGGCGGTTGGCCCCGAAAAGCAAGAGCACGATGAACATGATCATCATCAGCTCGGGGCCGCCAATCCCCTCGATAAAGGCCAAGGATAGAATCATGGAGTGCGTGTGGGTTGTTCCGACAAATGCGGCCGTTTATTTATCCGATGGTGATCTCGACGTAGAACTTCTGGGTCTGGCCCGGGGCGACCGAGTGGAGGCCGATCTTTGTTTCGGCGGCATTGGGTGGTCCCATCCATGGTTCGACACAGTAGAAAGGCGATTTGTCGTCAGCCGTCCACGTGACCACGGCCAACTCACCCGCCGGGCTGTTGGCCATGCCGCTGCGGAAGTGCAAGCGGTTGCCAGTCGGCACCTCGGTGAGGGCGAACACTTCGCGGCGCAGGCCGGTGTGGATAAGGTCGATGAGGTTGGGGTTGGCCAGAGTCTCACGCGCACTGGCGCGGGTGAAGGGCACAAGGCCGCCGCGCTCGTCGCGCTGGTAATGTTTCGTGGCGGTGGTCTCAAACAGGTAATCCTTGCGATAACGGCCGGCGCTCCAGGGCAGGGTGAAATAGAAATGATGGCCGGCGGACCAGGGCATGGGCTTGATGCCGAGGTTGGTCAGCTGCAATTCGACGAACAAGCCGCGCGGATCAAACCGATAGCTGACGACGAATTCGTAGTCGTAGGGGTAGGCGGCCTTCGCCGCCTCGTCGGGCATGAATTGCGCGGAGAAACCGCCTTCGTCCAGGCGGATGGTGCGGAACTTGCCCTGCCGGGCGAGGCCGTGGATCGGCATCGGGCGGCGGACGCCGTCCTCCGCGCGCCAGTGGTGGATCTCGCCTTGGTCATAGCTGCGCCCGCAAAAAGGGAAGAGGATCGGGTTGCCGCCACGCACGCTGGCGATGGCGTCGAGGTTTTCCACCTCGGGCCAATAGACGATGTCGCGCACGCTGCCGTCGCCCAGCGTGACGTTCCAATTCATGAGCCGCGCGCCCATTTCCGGCAGAGCCAGGAAGGAAGAGGTGCCGACCTGCCATTTGAAAATTGTCTGCCCGAGATACGGGATGCGTTCCATGAACCAGTTGGTAGAACAGAAAACCGTCGCGTTCCAATACAAAGTCAGATAAATTCGTGATCACCCGGAAACTAGGCCTGGAGCAGCGGGGATGATCTTGAAAGGAACGTGTGGATTATAAGTTCGCCGTGCTTGCTTGCCGGTGGAGATGGTGTAAAGTGCCAGCCTGATGTTCAAACGAACAAGCTTTCTGACAGGGCTACTCCTCAGTGCGCTGGCCGGCCAAGCGGCCGAGCCGCCAGCTGGGGCCACGCCTGTCGTGGCGGCCCCGGGTAAAAAGACGGTGGTTTACGTCATACCGATCAAGGACGAGATCAACAAGCCGACGCTCTACATCCTCCGTCGCGGCCTGAAGGAGGCGATCGAGCAAAAGGCGGACGTGGTGCTGCTGGACATGAATACTCCGGGCGGGGCCCTGGATGTGACCTTCGACATCATGGAGGCGTTGGAGAAGTTTCCCGGCAAGAAAATCACCTTCGTGGACCGGGAGGCGATGTCGGCCGGGGCGTTCATCTCCGCCGTGACCGACGAGATTTACTTCGCGCCCAACGGGGTCATCGGGGCGGCGGCCCCGGTCCTCGCCGCCGGCGGCGAAGTGGACAAGACGATGAGGCAGAAAATCGTCAGCTACCTGCGCGCCCGGATGCGGGCCACCTCCGAAGGCAAAGGTTACCGCGGTCAGGTCATCTCCGCCATGATCGACGCGGATTACGAATTGAAGATCGGCGATAAGATCCTGAAGCCCAAGGGCGAACTGCTCTCGCTCACCGCCACCGAGGCGCTCGAAGAATACGGCGAGCCGCCGCAGGCCCTGCTCGGGGCGGGCAAGGCGGCTGATATTCCGGCCCTGCTCACGGGCAAATACGGCGCGAACAACTACGAGGTGCGGAACTTCCAGATCACCTGGTCGGAGAAGCTCGCCCAGTATCTCACCAAGTTGTCGCCGATCCTGATGGGCCTCGGCATGCTGGCGCTGTTCATCGAATTCAAGACGCCGGGCTTCGGCTGGATCGGCGCGACAGGCATCATCCTGCTGGCCTTGGTTTTCCTCGGAAACTACGCGGCCGGCTTGTCGGGGCATGAACCGGCGCTGCTCTTTGTGATTGGCGTCGCGCTGGTGGCGGCCGAGCTGATCTTTTTTCCCGGGCTGGTCGTGGTGGCGCTGACCGGGGTGGTTTTCATGCTGGGCGCGCTGGTGTGGGCGGGGGCTGACTACTGGCCCAGCCAGCCGATGAACGTGAATTTCTCGGGCGAAATGCTGATGCAGCCGGTGTTGAATTTAAGCTTGGCTCTCCTGATCGCCATCGGACTCTTCGCCGTTTTTCTGAAATACCTGCCCAAGTCCAGGATCCATCAGCAGTTGACGGTGCAGGGAGCCTCCACGACCGCGGCCCAGCACGCCGGCGTCGCCCCGCAGTCGGCGGACACGGTGGATGGATTGACCGGGCGGCGCGGCATCGCCGTGACCGGGTTGTTCCCCAGCGGCGAGGTGGAGGTGGAAGGCCGGCGTTATCAGGCCAAGGTCAGCCTCGGCTCCGTGGAGGCCAACACCCCCGTCGTGGTGACAGGCCGCTCGGATTTCGGCCTCACGGTGGAAAAAGCGGGGTCCGCATGACCGCGATCGTTGTCCTCTTTCTGGCCGGTATTCTCCTGCTCGCCATCGAGGTGTTTGTTCCCGGCATGGTGGTGGGCATCATTGGCAGCCTCTCGATAATCGCGGGAGTGGTGACGGCGTTCATCCTCTACGGCGCGGGCGGTGGCACGATCGCGCTTCTCTCTGGCGGGCTGCTGTTGGGGTTGACGCTCTACATCGAGTTTGTGGTGCACACCACGCTTGGGGGCACCAGCCAGCCCGCCGTGGCCGAGCTGGCGGCCGTGCTCAACCAGCAGGGTGAGACCGTCACGCCGCTGTCGCCGAGCGGCTACGTCAGCCTCCAGGGCCGGCAGTATGAGGCTTTTTCGCAATCCGGCTATCTCGCCAAAGGCGTGACGGTGCACGTGACCGGCCTCGACAATTTCCGTCTGATCGTAACCCAAACCAACCCCCCAACCTCCTCATGAGTGGATTATTCATCACTGCCCTCGTCATCGGTGGCATTATTGCCCTGTTTCTCGCCGGTCTCATCTTCAGCCTGGTCGGCGCCTGGGTCCGGGCACTGTTCAACGGCGCCCCGGTGGGCATCACCAAGCTGATCGCCATGAAACTGGCGAGCATCCCCTACGGTCTCGTGGTGGATGCGCGCATCACCGCGGTGCGCGCCGGCATCGAGCTGAGCGCCGACCAGATCGCCTCGCACTTCCAGGCGGGCGGCAACGTGGTGCCGACCGTGCAGGCGCTCATCGCCGCGATGAAGGCCGGCATCGAGCTCAACTGGGATCGGGCTTGCGCCATTGATCTCGCGACCAAGGGCTCGGGCAAATCGGTCGTCGAGGCCGTCCGCACCTCGGTCGACCCGAAGGTCATCGACTGCCCCAATCCCGAGGGCGGTCGCACCACCATCGACGGCGTGGCCAAGGACGGCATCCAGGTGAAGGTGAAGGCGCGCGTCACCGTGCGCACCAACCTCACCCGCTTCGTCGGCGGCGCCAAGGAAGAGACGATCATCGCCCGCGTCGGCGAGGGCATCGTGACGACCATCGGCGCGGCCGAGACCTACAAGGTGGTGCTGGAGAATCCCGACAGCATTTCCAAGACCGTGCTCGCGCGCGGCCTCGACGTCGGCACGGCGTATGAGATTCTCTCCATCGACATCGCCGACGTGGACGTGGGCGAGAACGTGGGCGCCAAGCTGCAAGAGTCGCAAGCCGAGGCCAACAAGAACATGGCGCAGGCGCAGGCGGAAATCCGCCGTGCGGCCGCCGTCGCGCTCGAACAGGAGATGAAGGCCAAGGTGCAGGAGATGCAGGCCAAGGTCGTCGAGGCGCAGGCGCAGATCCCGATGGCGATGGCCGAGGCCTTCCGCTCCGGGAAACTGGGCGTCATGGATTACTACCGGATAGAAAACATCCAGTCCGACACGGCGATGCGCGGCTCGATTGCCCATCCCGAGGGGAAAAAGATAGAGCGCCGCTACAAGAATCACCGATAAATATTCACCGATGGACTGGGTCTCCGATCATCTGCAATTCATCATCGCCGCCGCCGCCGCGATCGCCTGGTGGCTCAACCAGCGCCGCAAGGGCGCGGGCGACGGGGAGGAGGCTTCTCCGTCGCAAGAAACGACGGCTGATGATCCCGACTTGGCCGAGCGCACCCGGAATATCCGCGAGGAGATCCAGCGCAAGATCGCCGAGCGGGCGCGGGGTTACACAGAGACAGAGGAACAGCCGACGGTGTCGCATTCCGAGCCCGCCGAGCCGCCGTTGGTGCGGGAAGTCGTCATTGCGCCAGTTCCTCCGGTGCGGCGCGCCAGCACGGTGCATTATGAAGCCCAGCGGCAGGCCGAGATTCTGGAGGAGCAGGCGACGCTGGTCGATAAACTCCGCGAGGCCCAGGCGATGAAGGTCGCCGCCGTGAGGCGGGCGCAATACGAGGCGACGACAGCCGACCACTCGGGTGCGGCCCGGACGCTGTCGCGCTCGACCGTAATGGACGATCTGCGCGAGCCGGCGGCCCTGCGCCGGGCGTTCATCCTGCGCGAGGTGCTCGGTCCGCCCGTGGCCTTGCGGTGAAGTGGTAGGGCGGATTATCCCTAATCCGCCGCCAACAATGCCAGAGTTGCCCCAACGGCAGAGATTTTACCACAAGCCGCCTGAATGGGTGTGTGACGATGCCGTCTACTTCATCACCGTTTGCTGTGCCAAACGCGGTGTTAGTCAGCTCAATCAGACCGCTCTGTTCGAAGTCATGGTGCAGGCTATTGAGCACTATGAAGTCTCGGGCAAGTGGCGCGTGGCGCTCTTTCTCGTCATGCCGGATCATTGGCACGCGATGGTTCAGTTTCCCAAGCCGGAACACATGGAGAAAGTTCTGCGTGATTGGAAACGTTACGTGGCCAAGCACGCGGGTATTGTCTGGCAGGATGGTTTCTTTGAACATCGCCTGCGATCAAAGCAAAGTGCAGATGAGAAATGGCATTACATCAGGCAAAATCCGGTCCGAAGGGGACTCATGGATGCGCCCGAGCAATGGCCGTTGGTCTGGTATTCGAAAGAGGCGGCGCGTTAAGGATAACGCGCCCTACCGCAGAAGCCTCAATCAAGAGCAAAGCGGCCGTAGCCGTCGATTGGCACGGCATAATTGCGGCCATTGACCTCCATGCGGAGGTTTTTGCCGGCTTCGACCGTGATCAGCAGCTTGCCCTGCTTCTTGATGGATTTGCTCTCGGCCTTGGCGAGGGATCCGTTGAAAAGCACCGCGCCATCGAGATCCTGGACGACCTTGACGCGGGTGGCGTCGATGGCGGTAAGCGTCAAAGTCTGGGCGGCCTCGGCCTGCACGATTGGGGTGGGTCCTTGGGCGGGTTTGGCCGGAGAGCGGGTGAAAAGGACATTGATCAGAAGGATGATGACGACGAGCGCCACCACGGCTGCGCCGGCCAGCAGCCCGTATTTCAGCATCAAAGCCTGGTCCTGATCCGAACGGCCAGCGGGAGCGGTCGGGCCCGCTTCGGGGCCGCGGGCCGGCTCACCGAAGTCCACGCGACCGTAGGCCTCGCGGTTTTCGCGGCGGGCGGGTCTGGTTTCGCGGCCAACCAATGCGTCAAAGTCGCTGACCACCCGGTCGGGATCGAGATCGAGGTAGCGCGCATAGGAACGGAGGAAGCCCCGGACATAGAGTGGGGGCAGGTCGACTTCAAAGGAGTTGGCCTCAAACTTCTGCAAGTAGTCGCCGCGTATCTTGGTGGACTCCGCCGCTTCGCGGATGGAGATGCCTTTGCGCTTGCGCGCCTCCTCGAGCCTTTCGCCGATGGTCTGCATGGTGTTTACTTAGGAAGGGAGTCGGTTGCTGTCACCACGAAAGACACGAAAGACACGAAATTCAGCACAATTCGTCATTCTGAGCGAAGCGAATCCAGCATGATATGCGCCGGCGGTCATGTTGCTGGATTCTTCACTGCGCTCAGAATGACAGGCGATGTAGCACTGCGACTCAGGGTTGGTAGGTGTCCAGATCGACCAGAATTTCACGCGGCGACGAGCCGTTCTCCGGGCCGACAATGCCCTTCTGCTCCATCAGGTCCATGATGCGGGCGGCGCGGTTGTAGCCGATGCGCAGGCGGCGTTGCATCATCGAGGTGGAGGCGCGCTTGGTGGACTTGAGCACGTCGAACGCCTGCTGGAAGAGCGCGCTGTCGTCGCCCATGTCGCCGTCCTCGCCGCCCTCCTCGCCCTCCTCGTCTTCCTTGGCGGCGCGATCGATCTGCTGCTGAACGGACTGGTCGTATTGCGGCGGGCCGTTGCGCTTGAGGAACTCGACGATCTCCTGGATTTCCTCGTCGGCCACAAAGGCGCCCTGGGCCCGCAAAATCTTCGAGGTGCCGGGTGGACTGAAGAGCATGTCACCACGACCGATGAGGGTTTCGGCCCCCTTGCCATCAAGGATGGTGCGGGAGTCAACCTGCGAGGCGACTTGGAAGGCGATGCGTGAGGGCAGGTTGGCCTTGATGACGCCCGTGACAACATTCACCGATGGTCGCTGCGTGGCGATAATGAGGTGGATGCCGGCGGCGCGGGCGAGCTGGGCCAGGCGGGCGATGCAGGTC
The DNA here is from genome assembly GCA_001464505.1 of Verrucomicrobia bacterium Ga0077533. GTDB lineage: Bacteria > Verrucomicrobiota > Verrucomicrobiia > Opitutales > Opitutaceae > Lacunisphaera. Next base: position 1,202 of record LNEH01000012.1, on the reverse strand, counting down.
TCGATCTCAGCGGGTGCCGCCATCATGAGGTCGGCGAGCTCGTCGACGATGGCGATGATATAGGGCAGGCGTTCGGGAATCTCGATCTCCTCGGTGACGCCGTCCAATTCGGCCTGTTGCTCGAGGGGAAGCGGCTCGGGTATTTCCTTTTTGCGGTTGTTGAAACCGGTGATGTTGCGGACGTTGACCTTGGCAAACTGCTGGTAGCGGCGCTCCATCTCCTTGAGCAGAATCTTCAGCGCCGCGGGCACTTTCTTCGGTTCGGTGACGACCGGGATGAGCATGTGCGGCAGCGGATTGAACATTTTCAACTCGACCACCTTGGGATCAACCATGATGAGCCGCACATCCTTCGGGCTTTTGGAATAAACGATGGAGGCGACGATGGCATTGATGCAGACGGATTTGCCCGAGCCGGTGGCGCCGGCGATGAGCAAATGCGGCATCTTGGTGAGGTCGGAGACGAGGGGCTTGCCGCTGACATCCTTGCCGAGGGCGATGGGCAGCTCGCGTTTCTCATCATTCCAGACCGAGCTTTCGAGAATTTCCCGCAGGCCGACCGGAGTGGATTTCTGATTCGGCACCTCGACGCCGACCGCGGCCTTGCCGGGAATGGGGGCGAGGATGCGCACCGACTGGGCGCGCATGCCGAGGGCGATGTTTTTATCGAGGCCGGAGATCTTTTCCACGCGCACGCCGGCCGCAGGCACGACCTCATAGCAGGTGATAACGGGACCGACATGAATATCGCCAAGCGTCACCTCGACCCCGAACTCGCTGAGGATGCGGAGGAGATTCGCGGCGTTTTGTTGATGTTCTTCCTCAGAATTGGAGGCATCACCCTTCACTTGTTCCCGCAGCAGCTTGAGCGGAGGAAACTCGTAATCCTTGTCATCGCTCTGGGGCAGCGCGACCTTGGCTTTCCTGGTTTCCTCTGGTTTGACGATGTTAAGCTCAATTTTACCGCCCGCTGATCCAGGGGATTTGCCGGACAGGTGCATCACGGACTTGGGAGTGACCGCCTCGGGCGCGGGTGCTTTGGCCGGCGGAGTGGGGGCGGGCTTGGTCGGTTCGGTGCGGGCTGCATCGACCTTGGGTTCGGTTGGCTTCTTCGCCACACCGGGCGGAGTCAGGGCGGCGGCGGCCACGGCTGCAGCCACTTTGGCGGCGGTCTCACGCTTCAACCGCAGTTCCTCGGCGCG
>LNEH01000011.1 GCA_001464505.1 Verrucomicrobia bacterium Ga0077533 | reverse complement strand
AGCAAACCGCCGGGGCCGCCCGTGAAGATGACTTTGCTGGTGAAGATCGTCTCTTGCATCGCCATGAGGGCGGAGAAAGAGATCAGGCAACAAATGATCGCGAGCAGCCGGGTGGTGGCGAGACTGCGAGCCCGGCGCAGATAGATGAAGGCCATGCGCAAAAGAAACAACGGGATCAGCCAGGCGGTGCCGCCCAGCAGGTGAAAAATCCACCACGAGTATTCGGCCCCGATCACTCCGACCAGGTTCACCTTCGTCGGGTTGGTGGTGTTCTGAATGCTTTGGGCAGGCTCAAAATCAATCATCGCCACGGCAATCAAGATGCCGAAAACCAGGCAGGTGAAGGCGGCGAGCCAGTGCGGACGATGACGCGGAGCTTCGAAGGATGAAGTGTCCCTGTCCTTTGCGTTTGAATTCTCCGCTTTGCGCATTTGAGTGGGTATCCGAATTATTGCAGGTCTATCGGGTCGGAGGGTCAATGTAAAATCCCCCGGCAAGATTTGCACAAGCCACTTAAGCCCAACGAATGACGCCATTTCTCGATTTCAAACCGCTCTATCAGGAACGGGTCTGGGGCGGGGGCGCGCTGGAGACATTTCTGGGCCGAAAACTGCCCGGGACCAGGCCGATTGGAGAAAGCTGGGAACTCGTTGACCGACCCGAGGCGCAGTCAGTGGTCGTAAGCGGACCATGGGCCGGCAGGACTTTGCGCGAAATCATGTCGGCCCACTCAGAAGAAATCATGGGCCCTGGCTGGGCGCAGGACCGGCCGTTTCCGATTCTCGTCAAGTGGCTGGATTGTCGCGACCGGCTCAGTGTCCAGGTGCATCCGCCGGCCAGCATGGCGAAAAAACTCGACGGGGAACCGAAGACCGAGAACTGGTATTTCGCCCAGACCGAAGCGGGCGCGGCGGTCTATGCCGGATTGCGGCCCGGGGTGACGCGCGAGAGTTTCGAGCAGGCCATCGCCACCGGCACGGTGGAGCAATGCCTGGAACGGCGCAGTGTGTGCAGCGGCGATTCGCTGCTGATTCACAGCGGGACCATGCACGCCATTGATGCCGGCAATGTGATTCTTGAGATCCAGCAGAACTCCGACACCACCTACCGCGTTTACGACTGGGGCCGGGTGGGGCTCGACGGCAAACCTCGGGCGCTGCACGTGCGCGAGTCGCTGGAGTGTCTGAGCGCCCACACGGGCCCGGTGCCGCAAATCATTCGCGGCCGAAACGGCCCGGAAGTGCTTGCCCAGTGTCCGGAGTTCACGATCCGCCGCGTCGGGCTCGCGACCGGCGGCCGGCTGGAGTTCAGCGCCGGGCAGCAACCGCGCATCATGTCCGTGGTCGAAGGCATCCTCGAGGGTGCGGCGACGATCAAGCGGGGAGACAACCTCCTGCTGCCTTATGGGGGCGCGTCCACTTTCACGGCCCGCACGCCGGCCATGGTCCTGATTACGGAAAACTTCGGCCACCCTTCTTAATTAGACTCGCTTGAAAAGAAGAAACCGTGAGTTTTAGTGCGCTTTGCCCATGAGTGAAACTCCTTCCACCGATATCAAAGAAGACCCAACGCCCGCCGCCATCCCGGTGCCGGAGCCGGCGACACCCGCGGCTGCGCCCAAACCGGAGGACCAGCTGGCTGCGGCCAGACAGGAAGCAGCGGCCAGCTACGACCGCTACACACGCGCCGTGGCCGACTTGGAGAATTTCCGCAAGCGCACGCTCCGGGAGAAAGACGAGCTGCGCCAGTTCGCGACCTCAGGATTGATGGATGACGTGATCCCCATCCTCGACAATCTGGGCCTCGGCCTCGCCGCCGCCGCCCAGCAGACAGACGCCAAGGCCATCATTTCCGGTGTCACCCTTGTGCTGGAGCAGTTCAAGACCACGCTGGCGCGGCACGGTTTGAAGGAAGTCAAACCCGACGGCCAGCGCTTTGACCCGCATCTGCACGAGTGCATCTCGCACCAGCCCAGCGCCGAGGTTGCTGAAGAACATGTGATGCAGGTCGTGCGGGCCGGTTACACGTTGAACGGGCGGCTGCTTCGCCCGGCCTCGGTGATCGTGTCCAGCGGTCCGGCGCAGGCAACGGAGGCAAAAAGCTGAGTCGAATGTTTTTGCACTTCTCTATGTCCATCCCACACCCCCCGGCGCTTCGCGCCACCCCTCTTCACAGAGGGGAATCAAGGCCACTGCTATCGAAGTCCCCTCCATTAAGAGGGGTGCCCGACAGGGCGGAGTGTGTAATCAGCGTTCGCAAAACCGTGAAATATTCGGGCTAACCCATGGCCACCGGACAAAAACAGGACTATTACGAACTGCTCGGGGTCGCGAAGAATGCGACCGAGGATGATCTGAAGAAGGCCTACCGCAAGAAGGCCGTGCAGTTTCATCCGGACAAAAACCCCGGCAACAAGGAGGCGGAGGAGATGTTCAAGAAAAACGCGCGGCCTACGATCGCTACGGTCATGCTGCCTTCCAACAGGGAGCGGGAGCGCGCGGCGGCGGCGGTTTTCACGACCCGTTCGACATTTTCCGCGAAGTCTTCGGCCAGCAGGGTGGCGGCGGGGGCGGGATCTTCGACCAGTTTTTTGGCGGGGACGGCAATGGCGGCGCCGCCGGCCGCGGTTCCGACCTGCGCTACGACCTTGAGGTCACGCTGGAGGAGGCCGCGCACGGCGTGGAGAAGGAGATTTCTTTCCGCAAGCTGGGGGCGTGCGGGCACTGTCACGGCAACGGCGCCGAGCCGGGTTCGAAGAAGGCGACTTGCCCGACTTGCCGGGGCGCGGGGCAGGTGACGACCTCGCGGGGTTTCTTCCATGTGCGGCAGGCCTGCCCCACCTGTCACGGTTCCGGGCAGAAGTTTGAGAAAGTATGCGTCAAGTGTCACGGCGAGGGCCGGCTCAACGAGACCGCCAAGGTCAAGGTCCGCATTCCGCCCGGGGTGGACACGGGCAACAAGCTGCGGTCTGCGGGCAATGGGGAGGCTGGCGTGATGGGTGGCGAGGCCGGTGACCTATACATCGTGGTTCACGTGAAGGACCACGAGGTGTTCGAACGGCAGGGCGATGACCTGCATTGCGAGATCCCGATCAAGTTCACCCTGGCGGCGCTCGGGGGCACGATCCATGTGCCGACGATGGAGGGCAAGGCGTCGCTGAAGATCCCCCCCGGCACGCAATCAGGCACGACTTTCCGGCTGAAAGGTCGCGGTCTGCCGCACCTGCGGGGCGGAGCGCACGGCGACCAGCTCATCCGGGTGCAGGTCGAGGTGCCCACCCACCTCACGGCGGAACAGAAGAAGATTCTGGAGGAATATTCCCGCGTGAGCGGCGACACCGACGAGCCGATGAGCAAGGGTTTTTTCGAAAAGGCGAAGAAGTTTTTCTGAGCCGAGGAGTGCAGGCTGCGCTTACGCCGTGGCTGGCGCGCTCGCCGGTTGGCGGCGGCGGAAGAGAGTGGCGAGCACGCGTTTGAGGACGAGGTGGTAGAGCGCGAGAAACACGAGCATTCCGGCCAGGGCGTAGGCCAGGCCCTCCAGCGTGGTCGGCACGGCAGGCTGGTAGATCGCAGCGGTGGCGCGGGCGATCTCGAGATCGAGATGGCGCAAAAAGACGAACGGGCGTTCCCACAACGCAGCCTGCAGGAGGGCATCGTGCGCGGACTGGAGCGAGCCGGCGCGCTCCACGGCGTCGGTCATCACGCCACCCAGCCGGGCGACTCCGGGATCGGAGTTGGCGCCGGTCTGCCGGATGAATTGCTCCAACGAGGCGCCAGCCTGGGCGGCGGTGTTTTGAAAGATCGCCAGTTGCCGACGGGCCTCGGCGAGGTGGCCGCCGAGGCGCTGCAAATATTGCTGCATGAACTCCGGGCCCTGGGAAAACAGCACCGCGCCGAGCACACACAGGATGCGATCGGTGAGGCTGTCGAAGATGTGCAGGAATCCCCGGCCGGATTTCATGCCCCAAACGTGAGGCTGCTTTCGGACAAAGCAAGCCGGGTGCGTGGATGAAGTATCGGGCGATGACGGAAATAATGCGTGCTTCCGGGTTCTGGCTGGGACTAATTGGGGCGATGCGAGTCGTGATTCTAGGTTCCGGCCGGGGCAGCAATGCGGAGGCCGTCCTGCATGCGCAGCAGGACGGCCGGCTGGGCGCGGCGCGCGTCGTGCAGATTCTGTCTGACAAGCCTGACGCCGGGATTCTGGCGCTGGGGTCGCGGTTCGGCGTGCCAGCGTCCTACGTGGATCCGGCGCCATTCAAGACGAAGCTGGAGGGGCCGGGCGAGGACAGGTTCATCGATGCGATTCAAGCAGCGCGAGCTGACCTGGTGGTGCTGGCCGGCTTCATGCGGGTGTTGAAACCGAAGTTTCTCGGGGCCTTTGCCGGGCAGATCATCAATTTGCACCCAAGCCTGTTGCCGGCGTTTCCCGGTTTGGATGGGATCGGGCAGGCATTCCGCGCCGGGGTGAACGTCACCGGCTGCACGGTGCATTACGTGACGCTGGAGGTGGATGCCGGCCGGATCATCGAGCAGACCCGTGTGCCGGTTGATCCGGGCGACACGATTGAAACCCTGGCGGCAAAAGTTCACGCGGCGGAGCACGCCTTGTTGCCCGCGGTCATCGCACGGTTGAGCCAGGCGGCGAGGTAACAATGGCCATCTTTGAACTCAAAGCCGAGGTGGCGCTGGGGGCGGTGCCCGCGATCGAGGAGCTGCTGGCAGAACACGAGGAGCAGCATCTGATGGTGATCGAGGACAAGCCTTCGGGCCGGGCGTGGCTGACGGGCTATTACGAGTCGCGGGCCGAGGCGATGGTGGTCTGGATGAATTTGGCCGAGGCAACGGCTGCCGATTGGGCCAAGGTTGCACCGGTGGTGCGCGAGCTGCCGGATGAGGATTGGAAGAACAGTTACAAAGCGCACTTTAAGGCGTGGAAGTTCGGGCGACTGAACTGGGTTCCGGTGTGGGAGAGAGATACTTTCGTGCTGCCGGCGGGCGAGGCGGTGCTGTGGTTGGATCCGGGCATGGCGTTTGGCACCGGGAATCATGAGACAACCCGGCTCGTCGTGGAGCGCTTGGTGAAAATCGCCGATCAGCGCGGTGTGAGCGGCCGGGTGATCGATGCGGGTTGCGGTTCGGGCATTCTGGCGCTGTCGGCGGTGAAGCTCGGCTACGCTCGCGTGGCGGCGTTCGACAACGACCCGCTGGCGGTCGAGGTCAGCGTGGAGAATGCCGGGCTGAATGGTCTGGCTGGCAGCGTGGATTTCTTTGTCGGAGATCTGACCACCGGCTTGGCGGGGCGGCAGGCTGAGCTCGTGCTGGCGAACATCCAGGCAGATGTCTTGATCAAATTTGCTCAGCAACTGCTCGCCTCAGTCGCGCCGGAAGGCGTGCTGGTCTTGAGCGGTATTCTCGCAAGTGAGCTGGCACAGGTGCGCGGGGTATTCGCTGCGCTGGCTCCGGGCTGGGCCGTCGACTCGCGGGTGATGGGGGAATGGAGTGACTTGGTTTTGACCAGAAGTTAGAGGAAGCGCCAAACAGCGTGGAGCACCGTGAGGTTTCCCAGAATCCAAAGGGGCCAGAAGGCGCGGGTGACGGGGAGCAGGAGGTTGAAGGCGATCGTCATCGGCAGCACAGCGCGGCAGACGGCCCAGTAGCCTGACCAGACCCACGAGCCAAGGAACAGGAGCAGAAGTGAATAAGCGGCACCGATGCGCCACCACGGTGATGAGATTTGGGGCGCGCGCCAGAGAACCCAAGTCTGGACGAAGAAACCAACCAGAGCGACAAGGCTGAAGCTGTAGCGGCTGTCGAGATTGCCGAAGGACAATTCCCTTAGCGAATATTTGGCCTGGATCAGCAGGCCAAAGAGGGGCCAAGTAAAATTACCGGTGCCGATGTTGCCCGGAACATGGGCGAAACGCTGCTGCACGTAGAGCGACCATAGGGCGAGCGGCAGGATGGCGACCACCAGGCCCAGACCGACACGGCGCCAAGGGAATGGGCGGAGGGTTTTATCGCAGTGCAGGGCGAGCGTGCCGAGCAGGCTGGTTTCCTTGGCCAAGTTGGCGAGGGCCAGCCAAAAAACTGAGCGGGTGGGGTGGGGTTTGGCGCAGGCTTCCACAGCCAAGGCCATCAATAGCAGGGCTGGCAGATCAACCAGCGACTGACGGACATCCGACCCACCGGGCAAAGGCGAATTTGTCTTCCGGGTCGAGTTGCCGATGCAGAAGCCAGCCGAGACCGAGCCAGCAAAACACATTGAGCAAGGCGTAAGCTTGCAGCGTCCACCAAGGATCGCCGAGGCCGAACACTGTGGCGGTGGCGGGAGTCAGGATGCGGCGGGCGCGGTAGGTCGGGGCGTCGAGGACATTGGCGAGTTCCGGACTGCGCAGGAGCGGATCGAGCGCAATCTGAGCGTAGAACTGCCCATCGTAACCGTTGGAAGCGGGCACCGTGGCCAGCGGGAGGCCCTGTATGGCGCTGTGGCGGCGTTCCTGCCACGATTCGCCAAAGCGGATCAGGCTGGTGAAACCAGTTGCCGGGCTGAATTTGGCCAGCACGAGTGCGGCAAACAACCCGGTGGCGATCCAGTAGGCGGCGGGGCGGTTCATCGGGCCGGGTGGAAAAAATTAACCGCGAGACGGAGGTTTCGCGGTCAAGGGACAAAGGGTGGGAGGGGGCGGCCGGTTCAGAAGAGGTCGGTCGGCGTGCGGGACATGAAGTCCTCCATGTAGGCCGTGGTGGCCTTGCCTTCGATGAAAACGGGGTCGCTCATGATGGCCTTGTGGAGCGGGATGGTGGTCTTGATGCCGCGGACGAGATATTCGCTCAAGGCGCGGTAGGAACGTTGCAGCGCGATTTTCCGGGTGGCCCCGACGCAGATGAGCTTGCCAATCATGCTGTCGTAATAAGGCGGGATGGTGTAGCCGCTGTAGGCGTGCGAATCCACGCGGACACCGAAGCCGCCGGGGGGATAATAGAGGCTGATGGTGCCGGGCGAGGGCGTGAAGTTGCGGGCGGGATCTTCGGCGTTGATACGGCACTCGATGGCGTGCTTCTCGAATTTGATGTCGCCTTGGTCGAAGGAGAGCTTTTCGCCGTTGGCCACGTTGATCTGCTGCTTGATCAGGTCGATGCCGGTCACTTCCTCGGTGACGGGGTGCTCCACCTGAATGCGGGTGTTCATCTCGATGAAGTAATAATTGCCCTTGGCATCGACCAGGAACTCGATGGTGCCGGCATTCTGGTATTCGGCGGCTTCGGCGGCCCGGACGGCGGCCTTGCCCATTTTCTTGCGCAGGTCGGCGTTGAGGAAGGGCGACGG
>LNEH01000010.1 GCA_001464505.1 Verrucomicrobia bacterium Ga0077533 | reverse complement strand
ATCGGCCAGTTCGGCGTCGGCTTCTACGCCGCCTTCATGGTCGCGAAGTCCGTCAAGGTTTACTCCCACTCTTCCAGGCCAGACGAGCCCGGCCACGCCTGGTCGAGCGACGGCTCGGGCAGCTACGAGATCGAGGAGGCCGCCGACGTATCCCGCGGCACCAAGATCGTCGTCGAGTTGAAGGACGATTGCGGCGAGTTCGCCACCGACCATCGCATCAAGTCCATCGTCGAACGTTACAGCGCCTTCGTGTCGTTCCCAATCCACCTCAACGGCAAGCGCGTCAACACCGTCCAGGCGCTCTGGCTGCGCGGCAAGAACGAGATCAAGGACGAGGAATACACCGAGTTCTACAAGTTCCAATCCCACGCCTACGACGAACCGTTGCTGCGTCTGCACTTCTCGGCCGACGCCCCGCTCTCGATCAACGCCCTCGTCTTTGTGCCCAAGGAGAACACGGAAAAGTTTGGCTTCGCCCGGTTTGAACCGGCGGTCTCCCTCTACTGCCGCAAGGTCTTGATCGACGCCGCGCCGAAGGACTTGTTGCCCGAGTGGCTGCGCTTCCTCAAGGGCGTCGTGGACAGCGAGGATCTCCCGCTCAACATCTCGCGCGAGACGATGCAGGACAAGGCCCTCGTCGAAAAGCTGAACAAGGTCATCACGAAGCGCTTCCTCAAGTTCCTCGACGAGGAAGCCACCCAGCGCCCCGAGTCCTACGTCAAGTTCTACGCCCAGTTCGGCATCTTCCTGAAGGAGGGCGCCGCCATGGACTTCACCCACAAGGACCAGCTCGTGAAACTGCTCCGTTTCGAGTCCTCCCTCACCGACAAGTCCAAGCACACCTCGCTGGCCGACTACGTCACCCGCCTGGGCGCCGACCAGAAGGAGATTTATTATCTCGTCGGCAAGGACCGCACCGTCATCGAGAGCGGCCCGTATCTCGAAGGCTTCAAGGCCCGCAACCTCGAGGTGCTTTTCTGCTACGAACCGGTGGACGAATACGTGATGAACAACGTCCGCGAGTTCGACGGCAAGAAACTCATCGCCGCCGACCACGCCGACGTGAAACTCAGCAACATCCCCCAGCCCGAAGGCGCGCTCAGCGAATCCGACACCAAGACGCTCACCGCCTGGCTGAAGGAGACGCTCGGTGCCCGCGTGGCCGACGTGAAAGCCAGCGATCGCCTCGTCGACTCCCCCGCCCTCGCGATCAACGCCGACAAATTCATGTCCGCCCACATGCGCCGCATGATGAAGGCCATGGACAAGGAGGGTGCCGACACCCCGCTCAAGGTGAACCTCGAGATCAATCCCCGCTCCGCCGTGATGAAGCGCCTCTTCGAGACCCACACCGCCGCGCCCGACCGCGCCAAACTCGTCGCCGAGCAGATCCTCGACAACGCGCTCATCTCCGCCGGCCTGCTGGAGGATGCCACGCCCATGGTGGCACGCTTGTATAAGCTCCTCGAAACCGTCTAGACCCGACCGTGTCCGCCGTAGCCCTGAGCTTGTCGAACGGGGCGAAGGCGGATGGTCGCCCGGATGTATAAACTCTTGGAGCAAGTCTGATCCGGCGCCTCCCTGTCCGCCGAAGTCCCGACGGGACGAAGGCGGATACAAGCTGCTGGAGAGCGTCTGAGTCGGGCCAGGCAGCCGGAAAGCTGGAAGTAATTCTTCCGAATCCCCGGAGCTGATGTCAACTAATAGTTGACATCAGCTTGGTCGCCACAAGCGCACGCAAGATCACTTCTTGATGCCAACGTAGTCGAGGAAGGGCTGCTGTGAACGCGGGCGGCCGAGGAATTTCTCGACCGATTCGGCGACGTCGCGCGTGTGCCCGGCCCCGTAAATTTCGTCCCGCAGACGGCGACCGACTTTCTCGTCGAGAAAGCCACCGGGTGCGGTTTTGAAGACACTGGCCATGTCGATGGCCATGACCTTCGCCCACAGGTAGCCGTAATAACCAGCGTCGTAGCCGGCGAGATGCCCGATGTAGGCCGCCCACGCGGTATCCGGTGGCGGCGCAATCGTGATCTTGCCCGTCACGTCATTGGTCAGTTCCGCCACATCCGCCAGCCAGGCGTCATCCACCGAGAGCGTGTGGATCTTGAGATCGAGCGAGCCGATGGCCAGCTGACGGCGGTTGAAATAACCGTCGGTGGCCTGCCGGGCCGCGGTGAGGGCGGCGATGGTCTCGGCGGGAATCTTCCTGGCGGGATCGCGGTAATCGGCGGCGAAGGTGTCAAGCACGGCCTTGTCCCACACCCAATTTTCCAGCATCTGCGAGGGCGCCTCGACGAAGTCCCGCGGCACGGAAAAACCGGTCTGCGCGGCAAAGCGCGAACGGCTGAGCATGCCGTGCATCACATGGCCAAACTCGTGGAAGAGGGTCTCCACATCGCTGTGCTTGAGCAGCGAAGGCTTGCCGTCCGACGGCTCGGGGAAATTGCACAGCAGGGCGGCGACCGGCAGATCATAGCGGCCGTCCGGCAGCACGCCGCCAATCTTCTGCGGAAAGCAGGCAAAGTGGTTGAACTTCCCGTCGCGCGGGAACATGTCCAAGTAGAACGCGCCCATCGGCGCGCCGCTGGCGGCATCCTGCACCACATAGAGCTGCACGCCCGGCGCCCACACGTAGGGCGGGGCCACCTCGGTGAACTTCAGGCCGAAAATCTTCTGGTAGATGGCAAACATGCCCTCAAGGGTCGCCTGGTAGGGGAAGTAGACGCGCAGTGCCTCGGTATCGATCGCATAGCGCTCCTGCTTCAGCCGGTTCTGGTAATAGGGCACGTCGGCGAGGCCGATCACGGCGTCAGGCTTGCCGGTGTCGGCGGCTTTGAGCGCCTGCAGGATCTTCATCTCGGCGTCGAACTTGGGTTGCAGGCCGGCCACGAGATCCGCCTCGAATTTGAGCGCGGCGGCACCGTTCTTGGCCATGCGAGTCTCGGTCTGGTAGTCGGCCCAGTTGGCGTAACCCAGCCGGTGCGCGATGTCCGCGCGCAGGGCCACAAGCTTGGCCAGCACGGGGATGTTCTTGGCCACGGCGAGACTCATCCGCGCCTGGTTGAGCTTCACGCGGGTCGCCTCGCTGCGGGCGTTCTCGAGGATGGCGTCGCGGTGCCAGGTGATGTTGGCCATCACGCGATAGCGGCCGTCGGCCTGCTTCACGCCGGGGCTGTTGAGAAAACTCTCCGGCACGCCGGCCAGCTCTGCGGCGGTGAAATCGAGCGGAGCGCGGGCTTCGTTGATGTTGATGGCGAACTTGGTCTCCAATGCCGCCAGATTCTTGCGCAGGCGCTCGACCTCCTTCCGCTCGGCGGCAGGCAGGCCCAGGCCGGCGCGACGGTAACCGCGCATCACCTCGTCCACCAGCCGCTGCTGCTCACGGTCGATCGCGGGCTTGGTGTCCGCGAAGGTTTTAAGGGTGCGGTAGAGATCCTCCCGGTAATCAAGGCCGACGCTCCATTCCTGGAGCTTGACGTTCATTTCGTTGGCCACGTCGCGCATCTCCTTGCTGAGGGCGGACTCGGCGACGGTGCTCACGATGGTGAAGGCCGTGCTGCCCTGGCCCGAGATGGCGTCGTAGGTCTGGAACGTGTTGGCGAAGGTGAGCTTGGCGGGATCCTGCGCCGCGAGCGCCGCCAGGGCGGTGTCGGCGGTCTGCATGGCTTTTTCGGCCTGGGCCTTCACCTCGTCGGGTGTCAGCGGATAAACCGGCAGCACCAGCGACATGCGACTGGCGGCCGCCTGCGTCTGGAAGGGCGCGAGGTCGGCGGGCTTGGCCCAGGCTTGGACCAACAGCGAGACGGGCAACAACAGGCCAAGAGCCTGACGGAGGAATCGGGAGGGGGATGGCATAGGGGGAATGATTGGCGGAAAATTACGCCTGCCTCGCAAGGCGGCTCAACCCCTAAAAGCGCGATCAACCCTATGGCCCATATGGCGGAAATGCTGCGGGAGGGATTGGCTCCTTTGGCAGGTGCGTCAAAGCAGATGTCGCCGAAGAAATGTTTTTCCGGAGCCTGACTTGAGGTATTTTTCAAACGAAAGAGCCTTCTTATTATCGGCGAACCCCAGATAACAAACCAGATTCCATGGCTTGAATCGCCGCGTGTAGATGGATTTGCCAGAGTTATGATCGGCCAGGCGAATCTTCAGGTCGTGAGTCTGGCCGATATAATGCCGGTCATGGTCATTAACACTTTCTATGAGATAGACGTAGTGCATGGCGCGTGAATACATGAAATGCCCGCCTTCGCCAAGCCTACGGCGCGCAGCCTCCGCCCCATAACGCCTTCATTAAGCACAGGTGTCGATTGGCTCTGTGGCTGGCTTGCCAGCCGTAGGCCCGGCGGAGGCTGGCGGAGAGGGAGGGATTCGAACCCCCGGGACCTTGCGGCCCACCTGATTTCGAGTCAGGCGCGATCGACCACTCTGCCACCTCTCCGTGTCCAACCCTCCTTCGCCACCTGTCCTTCGAAGCCCATGGGGCGAAGGAGGAAGGCTACGGAAGGCATGGGGGGCGGAACGTAGGCCCTGCCCCGCAAAACGGAAGCCGAAAGTTAAACCACAAACCAAGCCAAGTTTAACCACGAAATACCACTACTGTCCGGCAGCATGAACCTTCACGAGAACAGATTAGGGATGTCGTTATCATGAATGGTTGGCGTGAAATTCATGGAT
>LNEH01000009.1 GCA_001464505.1 Verrucomicrobia bacterium Ga0077533 | reverse complement strand
GAACGGGGGTCAGAACGGGGTCGGGTCAGAACGGGGTCAGGCTTTACCTATTACCATTGACGGGCGGGGGTCAGAACGGGGGTCAGAACGGGGTCAGGCTTTACATATTACCATTGACGGGGGCAAGCAGGCCGGCAGAGTCGGCGCATGGCGCGCAAGCTGCGATTGGAGTTTCCCGGGGCGTGCTACCACGTCATCAATCGCGGAAACTACCGGGCGGACATCTTCAAGACGGAAGGCGCGCGGGCGGCGTTTGAGGCCTGCCTGTTCGAGGCGTGCGCGAAATCCGGCTGGGTGCTGCATGCCTTCGTGATCATGCGCAACCATTACCATTTGGCGTTGGAAACACCGGACGGCAACCTAGTGACCGGGATGCAATGGCTGCAAGCGACCTTCGCTAACCGGTTCAACAGATTCCGAGGCGAGCGCGGGCACCTGTTCCAAGGCCGTTACAAGGCACTGCTGGTCGAGGCCGGCGAACCGTTGGGGCAGGTCTGCCACTACATTCACTTGAATCCCGTGCGGGCCGGGATCGTGCCGGTGGAGCGGTTGGGGGAGTTCCGGTATTCGAGTTGCTGGTATCTCGGGCAGCCGAAGTCCCGACCGACTTTCCTGCACCCGGAAACGGCCTTGACCGAGGCGGGGGGACTGGCCGACACACCGGCCGGCCGGCGCAGTTATGCCGACTACCTGGCCTGGCAGGCGGCGGAGGGACCGGTGGGGAAGAACAAGGCTTACGTCTCCCAGAGCCAGGGTTGGGCGCTGGGCACGGACGGTTTCAAAGCCGCCCTAATCAAGGACCACGCGCTGGCCGCGGAAGCCCGAGCGTGGGAGAACCAAGGGGCCCGGGAAATCCGAGAACAGGCATGGGAAGCGCTCTTGCGCCGCGCGTTCGCGACTCTTGGCCGGAAGGAGAGCGAATTGTCCGTCGGGCCGAAATCCGCACCGTGGAAAGTGGCGATGGCGGCCTTTCTCAAGGAACGCACCCAAGCTTCCAATCCTTGGCTGGCCCGGCGACTGGGCATGCAACGCCCCGCGTATGTGAGCCGCCTCATCTCCGCGACACGGCGCGCACCGCAGCCCATGCCGGACCTGCTTGCGCTCAGGGATAAATGTAAAGCCTGACCCCGTCCTCCCGTTTCTTCGCTCGCGTCAGGCCGCCTGCGTCCTGCTTTGCCCGGGCCTCACCCTGCCGGCCATCACCGACCGGCCGGACTATGTTGATACGTGGGACAAT
>LNEH01000008.1 GCA_001464505.1 Verrucomicrobia bacterium Ga0077533 | reverse complement strand
GAATTTCGTGCCTTGGGCCGGGTCGTCCCAGGATTTCACGGTGAACCAGTCGCGGTAGGGTGAGGCCTGCTGGTTTTTCTCAAGGTCGCGGAAGGCAAAGCTGTTTCTGCCCATGTGATTGAAGACGCCGTCGAAGATGATGCGCAGGCCGTGGCGGTGCGCCTCAGCGATGAGATGGAGCGCGAGTTCGTCGGCGCGAGTCCAGACCCAGGTCGAGGGGTCGAGGGGGTTTTCCGTGGCGATGAGCGCGCGGTCGCCGGCGGGGTCGGGGCCGAGGTTCGGGTCGATGTGGTGGTAGCTCGCGCCGTCGTATTTGTGGTGGGAGGGCGCGTCGAAGACGGGGTTGAGGTAGAGAGCGGTGACGCCGAGCGCCTTGAGGTAGGGGAGGCGGTCGATGATGCCCTGGAGATCGCCGCCGTAGCGGCGGCGTTGCATGTGTTTCCAAATCTCCGGTTCGCCGTTCTGTTTTTCCCATGGCTGCAGCTCGAACCAGTCGCTGCCCCAGGGATGGATCTGCCAGGCCTTCGGGGGATCGACGGGATCGGCGCCGCGGATGTCCTCGACGCGCGGGTCGTTCGCGGGGTCGCCGTTGCGGAAGCGATCGGGGAATACTTGATACCAGACGGCGGATTTGGCCCACTCGGGGACAAACGCCGCAGGTGCTGGTTGGGCGCTCAAGCGGGAACCCAGCATGCTGACCATAATCAAGCCGAAGCAAAAGCGGGTGTTCATGGGGCGGAAATCACTGATCGTCGGTCACGGACGGGGGTTGTATATTCCCGCCCGCAACCGGGAGACAAGCTTCATCTCGCCAAGGGAGGCTGCGCGGTCGCAAGGATTGGTTTTCCTCCGCCCGCCGGATCGGCCATGAGTGAGTCTGAGCATGAACCCACTGGAGAATCTCTTTGCGCAGAACCAAGCCTGGGCGGCGGCAATCAAGCGCCGGGACCCGGAATTTTTCCAGAAGCTTTCGCGCCAGCAAAGCCCGGAATATCTCTAGATCGGCTGCTCGGACTCGCGCGTGCCGGCCAACGAGATCAAGCGGTCTGCTGCCCGGCGAGGCGAAGCTCGAGCAGGCGCTTAATTACTTCAAGGAAGCCTGCCGTCTCGCCCCCAACGCCCGATCCCGCCTCCGCTCGTTGTCGGGCGCGTCGCCTAGCCCGGGACTTGCGCCCGGAAATTTACGGGGACAAACCCCGCCTACAGGCCGACCGAAGGGATCGGCCGGCTCAGAATTTCTCAGTGCGCACGACCTGCACGTCGGCGGCAAAGGCGATCATGCCGTAGCGGGGGAAAAAATCACGCGCCAGGCACTCGAGCAGCGTGGTGGCGACCGCAGAGGGCACGATGGCCTGGATCTGGAGGTTCGTGAACTCGGGGATGTCCGCCGGACGGTCGCCCCGCGCACCCTCGCCCTCGACCGGAAACAGCGTCCAGCCGTGCGCGCCGACTTTGCGCAACAGGTCCGTCACCGGGCCGCGGGCGTGCGCCTCGCACACTATGGTGACCAGTTTCATGGTGGGTGGGTTCATGTTTGGGAAAAGAGATGGCGGGCGAGCGCGAGGCAGAAGGGGATGCCGAGCGTGAGGTTGAACGGGAACGTGATCGCGAGCGCGGCCGTCAGGTAGAGTGTGGGATTGGCCTCGGGAAGCGCGACGCGGATCGCCGCCGGGGCCGCGATGTAGGAGGCGCTGGCCGCGAGCACGCCGAGCAGCGTGGCGCCGCCGATTCCAAGGCCGGTATGCTGGCCGAGCCAGACCCCAAGGGCTCCGTTGACGAGCGGCACCAGCACGCCGAAGCCGAGGAGAAACGGACCGACCCTGCGCAGATCCTTCAACCGCCGGCCCGCGACCGTGCCCATCTCCAGCAGGAACAGGGCGAGCACGCCTTGGAATGGCGTCACGAAGAAAGGCCCGACTTTTTCCATGCCGGCGGGCCCGGCCAGAAAGCCGATCGCCAGCGCGCCGACAAGCAGCAGCACGCTGCGACCGGACAAGGATTCGCGCAGGGCGGTGCGCAGGGCGGGGCCGACGGGCGCGCCATTCTGCCGCGCAGACAGCTTGGCCAGCACGATGCCGACGAGAATGGCCGGCGATTCCATGACCGCAAGAAAGGCGGAGGCGTAGCGTTCGTAAGGCTGGCCGATGGCATCAAGATAGTTGATCGCGGCGATGAAGGTGACGGCGCTGACCGAGCCATAGTGCGCGGCGATGGCGCCGGCATCCACGGCCGGCAACCGACCGATGTGGCGAAGGACCGGATAGGTCCAAAGAGGTATCAATGCGCCCAGAACCATCGCCGCCGTCGCCGGCAGCCAGACCTTGGCCACGCCGGCCTCGGCGAAGGCCACGCCTCCCTTGAATCCGATGGCGACCAGCAGGTAGATCGTCAGGCCGATATAAAGCGGTTCGGGGAATTTCAGGTCGCTCTTGACCAGGGCGGCGAAAATGCCGAGGGCAAAAAACAACACGGCCGGCGAAAGCAGGTTGATGCGGACGGATTCGAGGATTTCCATGCGGGGTTGGTCAGGCCTGGGAGTTTCTTTGAGGATTGGTCATCGCGGGAAGTCGGCCCCTTGGTGTGGCGACCGATACTGCGGGGTCACCGCGGTTGCGCCTCATCAGACGGCACGATGACAATCAGGTTTGAAGACGCGTTCCAAGCCGATTCACCGGCTGCGGCCGGCTTGGGACCCAGCCTTCCGCCCATGCCGCCAAACAGGGGAGCGCGCCAAACGGCGAAGCTGAAGGCGCGGCCGTGCAGGCGCCGTCGCTGCTGCCGGCGCAGGAGCGAATCGGACCAGCCGCGGCGGTCGCAACGGTGTTCAGTGACGACGGTAAAGAATCCCCGGACAAGCTGCTCCGGGGCATTCCAACAATTCCGCTGCTGCCCGGTTTTTGTGGGAGCGACCTTGGTCGCGACAGTCGCGTGCATCAGCCGTCGCCAAGCCTATGGCT
>LNEH01000007.1 GCA_001464505.1 Verrucomicrobia bacterium Ga0077533 | reverse complement strand
TATGACCGCCGGGACGAGAGGGGACGGCGCTCATAGAGCGCCGCTACAGGTGCCAAAATCCACTAGCCCCGGCCGGATATTCCCGTCTACTGTGCCGGACCTTGTCTTCGCCTGCGCCCTTTCGCCTGATCCTCGCCTCCGCCTCACCGCGGCGAAAGGAGCTGCTGGCATCGCTGGGAGTGCGGTTCGAGGTCATCCCGGCGGAGGTGACCGAGCACGAGGCGCACGACGCGGATCCCCGCGAGATGGTGAAGCACAACGCCGCGCTCAAGGCCGAGTGGGTGGCCGCCCGCCACCCCGACGCCACGGTCATCGGGGCGGACACGACGGTGTTCATCGGCCGCACGGTGCTCAACAAGCCTCGCGATCCGGCCGAGGCCCGGACAATGCTCAAACTGCGGGCGGGACGGACACACACGGTTTTCACCTGGCTGGCAATCCGCCGTCCGAGCGACGGCCTGAAGCTCGACCAGGGCGTGGCCAGCGAGGTGACATTCAAGGCCTTTGATGACGCCGCGCTCGAACTCTACCTGAGCCGCGTGCATACCCTCGACAAGGCCGGCGGCTATGCGATCCAGGAGCAGGGCGAGCTCATTATCGCTGGTTTTACGGGGTCGCTGACCAATATTGTGGGCCTCCCGCTCGAGGAAATGAAACAACTTTTGACTAGGGCGGGTCTGACGCGTTGATTCCCACCCAGTGACGACGCAGTTTGCCCAGCCCGACCAGACCCCGTCCGCGCCCGAGAAGGACCGCACGGACTACTCCATCGCCATCGGCCTGGCTTGCACGGCGCTGTTCCACCTCCTGCTGGTGTGGGTGGCGCCGGATTTCGCGTTCGACAAATTTTCCGGCGTCCACAGCGGCATCTCGGTCGCGAGCGCCAACAAGGGCAAAACCTTCGACTTCGAGCTGGAGCAGCCCCAGCCGGTGCCGAAGGAACGCGACCCCTTCCGATTCGTCGAGACCAACTCCGCCGCACCCGAGAACACCCCGGACAAGACGACCAATTTCAGCAACCGCAACCAACAGTCCGCGCAGG
Organism: Verrucomicrobia bacterium Ga0077533; assembly: GCA_001464505.1. GTDB lineage: Bacteria > Verrucomicrobiota > Verrucomicrobiia > Opitutales > Opitutaceae > Lacunisphaera. The sequence continues at coordinate 19,039 of LNEH01000007.1, read as the reverse complement.
AGGTCGCCGCCAAGGAGAAGGACCTGGAGAACCGACCCAGCACGAAAGGGGAGGACAAGTTCAAGGACAGCACCGCCATTGTCTCGGGCGACATGGCGCCACCACAACTGCCCACGGCACCCAGTCAGGAGGTCACCAAAGACGAGGCGCAGGACCGCGCGGAGCAGAAGGCGCGCGCCGAGCAGGTGCCCTTGAGCGGTTTCGACAAGACCGAGGGCAAGTCCGAGGACGGCATCGCCACCAACATCGCGAAGTCCCAGCGGCCGACCACGCAGGCGCAGCAGGCGCTGGAAGGCGCGCCGGAGGCCAAGGATCCCACCGGCGGCCTGGTCAACGTGGTCCCGACAAACCAGGCCCAGCCCAAAGAACGCCCGCGACTGTCCTCCACATCGCTAAACCGGCAGTCGCCGCTGGCCAACCGCGTGACCGGTGTCACCAACATCGGCATCCTCGGCATGGACGCGCGTTGGAGTGAATACGGCGAATACCTGAACGAGCTGATCGAGATCGTGCAGACCCAGTGGTATAATATCCTGCACGAAAGCCGCGTCTCGCCGCCCCGCGGGTCGAGCGTGATCGTCACCTTCCGGATCAACCCCAAGGGAGAGACTGAAATCATCAAGGTCGAAGACAACGGCAGCGGCAAGCAGGGCGTGTTCTCCTGTCAGAATGCCATCACCCATCCGCAGCCCTACCGCAAGTGGACCGACCAGATGATCGCCGTGCTCGGCGAGTCGCAGGAGCTGACCTTCAGTTTCTACTACCAGTGAGCGCGCTGCCGGATGATTTCTGGGCGACCCTGCCGCTGGGCGAGGGGGTGACTCCGCTCACCCGCGACGCCAACGGCCTCGCGGCCTTCAACAAACCCGCCGGACTTCTCTCGCATCCCAACGAGTCCAAGGACGAAGCCCGCTCCCTGCTGACCGGCCGCTACGACAAGGAGGCGCAATGCTTCGCCTGGACCGCGGCCGACGGCTCGGCCCGCCGCCTCTGGCTGCTCAACCGCCTGGATTCGGCCACCTCGGGCGTCATCCTGACCGCCGCGAGCGAGAAACTGGCCCTGGCCGTGCGCCAGCATTACGCGAAGAAACAGGTGAACAAAACCTACCAGGCCCTCGTCTTCGGCCGGCCGCACAAGAATCTCGAGTATTGGCGCGACCAGCTCGCCGTGAAGAAATCGCACGGCCGGATCCGCACGGCGACCATCGGCAACGTGCCCGCTGAGACGCTCTTCCAACTCATCAAACACACGCAGAAGTCCTTCTCGACCTCGCTGGTGAAGCTGGAGCCGCGCACGGGCCGCAGCCACCAGCTCCGCGTGCAATGCGCCAAACGGCAGCTGCCGATCATCGGCGACCAAACCTACGGGGATTTCGGACTGAACCGCGAGTTCGCCAAGATGCATCAGACCAAGCGGCTTTTCCTGCACTCGCTGGAGACAAGTTTCAGCTACGAGTTCGCCGGCCGGAGCCACGCCTTCAAGGCCACGGCACCGTTGCCCCGCGAGTTTCTGCTGATGTATTGATGATAGGGCTTGCCAGAAAGGGATGCATGGCCTCAAGTGGCCGCATGAAGCCAAGCAAGCCATCCATCCCCTATCATCAAGGCATGCGGGAGACTCCGCAGCAGATCCGCGAGGCTGCGGCCGCCTACGGCATCAGGCGTGATGTGGTGGCCGTGCGCGAGGCCAAGGATCAGCTGTCAGCCCTGCTGCAACGCGCGGCCAAGGGCGAGCAGATCGTCATCACCAGCGACGGCGAGCCCAAGGCCATGATCGTGCGCTATCGGCCCGTGCTGCGCGGCAAACCCTGGCAGTCACTCAAGGCTTTCCGGGATACGATGCCTATGCAGCCGGATTCCCGTGCGTTGATTGACGAAGACAGGGCCGAGCGCTGGTAATGTATCTCGATACTTCAGCGTTAGTGCCTCTCTACGTGCCCGAGCTTGATTCGGAGGACTGCGAACGGATCGTCGCTGAGGCGCAGGGAATTTTCACCTCGGAGCTCTGCCGCGCGGAATTGGTGAGGGCGTTGCTGGCAAAGCGGAAATACGGTTTGATCGACGCGGAGCAACAAATGAGGATATTCACCCTGTTCGAACAGCACTGCGACGAGGGAATTGTGCGATTGATTCCAGTCGACCGCAGCACGGTTCGTGAGGCGGCCGACTTCATGCAGCAAGTCGCACCCGGGGTCTTGTTGCGCACATTGGATGCCATCCATCTGGCAACCTATCTGAGCGTGGATGCCGGGCCTTTGTTCACGCGCGACAAGCGCATGCTCGAAGCAGCCAAAAAATTGAACATCCCGCTGGCGGACGCCTGATGAATCGAAGTTAGCTGGAGGGCCCTTCTCCCGACGGGCCGGTCGTCAATTTTCGGCGCTGTTTTTGGAGGGCCCGCGTCTCTGCGGGCCGTCAACCGTGCCAGCGCAATATGCCAAGTTCGCCCTGATAGGGCCAATCCTCGGTTCGCGTGACCAAACCGGCGCGCACCGGATTGTTTCTCACATAGTCCCACTTCGCAGTGTAGCTCTCATGGCGCCTTAGCTGCGTGTCCCAGAAATCCCGCTGCCAGATCTGTTCTCCATGTGTCTGTGTCACCAATCGCTTCCAGTAGCTTACCCACGGCTTCAACGGCTCCGCAGGCAGAACTCCAGGCGAGCAGAACAAATGAAGGTGGTCCGGCATGATGACATAGCGGCCAACCAGCCAGTGGCTGGCATTGGCCCACACAGTCAGCAGTGATTGATGCATCCTTGGCGTAGCCAACAGCGGCCGGCGGTCTTTGGTGCACACGGTAACGAAAACAAGGACAGATTGATTGTCCGTCTCATACACAGGCTGATGCACGGGCCGGCTACGATCTGGTGAATCGGCTGCGAGTTCGGTGTTCATAACGCGGCCCGCGAGGACGCGGGCCCTCCAACGATCACAATAGATTCAACTGCGAATTGTCGTCAGGCCTGACGGTGATTTTCTTCTTCGGGCGGGCCTGGGGCGAGGGGAGGGTCACCGTGGTGTCGTCCGATTCAAGTTTCTCCAGGATGGCCTTGGCCCGGTCGATCACACTCAGGGGCAGACCGGCAAGGCGCGCGACCTGGATGCCGTAGCTGCGATCGGCGGCGCCTGCGACCACCCGGCGCACGAAGACGATGTCGTCGTTCCATTCCTTCACGGCCACGGAATAGTTTTTCAACCGGGGCAGGTGTTTCTCCAGCTGGGTCAGCTCCTGGTAGTGGGTGGCAAAGAGGGTGCGGGGCCCGCGGTCCGGGGAACGGTGCAGGTGCTCGACCACGGCCCAGGCAATGCTCAGGCCGTCGTAGGTGGAGGTGCCGCGGCCGATCTCGTCCAGGATCAGGAGCGAGCGGTCGGTGGCGTTGTTGAGGATGTTGGCCGTCTCGTTCATCTCGACCATGAAGGTCGAATTGCCCCGGGCGAGGTCGTCACTCGCACCCACCCTCGAAAAAATGCGGTCCACGAGGCCCAGACGGCAGGCCTTGGCCGGCACCCAGCAGCCGATTTGGGCCAGCAACGTGATGAGCGCGACCTGCCGGATGTAAGTGGACTTGCCCGCCATGTTCGGCCCGGTGATGAGCAGGATCTGGGCGTCGCCGGACGAGAGCGTCGTGTCATTCGGCACGAAGGTGTGGCTGCCCGCGAGACCGAGGCGTTCCTGCTTCATCATCTGCTCGACGACCGGGTGGCGGCCCTCGGTGATGCTGAGCATCTCGCCGTCTTCCAGCTGGGGCCGGCAGTAATCCCACTCCCGGGCCAGCACGGCCCAACCGGCGAGCACGTCGAGTTCCGCCAGGGCGCCGGCCGTGCGGATGAGGGTGGCGGCCTCGGCCAGCACGGCGTCGACGAGCCGGTTGAAGAGCTCGAGTTCGCGGGCGAGCGATTTCTCCTCCGCGGAGAAAATCTCCTTTTCCTTCAGTTTGAGCGCCTCGGTCACATAGCGTTCGCCGGCGACCGTGGTCTGTTTGCGGATGTAATCGGCCGGCACGCTCGCGAGGTTGGCCTTGGTGACCTCGATGTAGTAGCCGAATACCGAGGTGAACCGGACCTTGAGGCTCTTGATGCCGGTTCGTTCCTGCTCCTGGCGTTCAAGGTCGGCGAGCCAGGTTTTGTTGTCGGTCGTCAGGCTGCGCAGCCGGTCGAGCTCCGCGTCGTAGCCGGTGCGGATGTAGTTGCCGTCCTGCAGGTCGTTGGGGAGCTCATCGGCCAGGCCGGCGGCCAGCAACGTGCGGAGTTCGGGCAGATCGGCAAGCCGGGCCCGGATCTTGGCGGTCTCGCCGCCGGGGGTGTCGACGAGGTGCGGGTCAAACAGGTCAAGGCAGGTCATGATGGCCGGGATCTGGGCGAGGGTGTCCCTGACCCCGCCGAGTTCGCGCGGGTTGCGCAGGCGGTTCTGGAGCCGGCCCAGGATGCGCGGGATGTCGCGCACCTTGTTGAGCAGCTCGCGCAATCCGGCGAGGTCGCTCGGCTGGGTGATCAGTTCGCCCACGACGGTCTGGCGGCGGATGATCTCCGGCAGGTCGAGGGTGGGCGCGGCAAGCCAGCGTTCCAGCAGGCGCGAGCCGGCGGCGGTCGTGCTGCGGTCGATCGCGCCGAGGAGCGAGGCATCCCGCGTGCCGCGGGTGGATTGGAAGATTTCGAGGTTGCGCAGGGTGGCAGGGTCAAGCAGCAGGGTGTTTGTGCTGCGGTATTCCTGCAGCGAGCGGAGGTTCTGCGGTTTCGCGCAGAGATTCTCGGTGGCGTAATAGACCACGGCGCCGGCCGCCCCAAGCGCCGGGTGGCTGTGGGCCAGACCGAAGCCCTGCAGATTGAGCACACCCAGCGCGTCCATCACGGCCTTGGCGCCGCTGGCGGCATCGAAATGGTAACCGGGCAGTTCGGAACAAAGGCGCGGCGCGCAGAACTGGTGCAGGGCATGGACGGCGTGCTGCTCGTGCGGGGCGGCTTGCCAGCGGGCGAGGTCTCCCTCGATCAGCACCAGCTCGGCCGGATCGAGTGCCGTCAGGACAGGCAGCAAATTCTCCGGGTGGACATCGGTGGCGAGGCGGAATTCACCGGTGGAGAGATCGAGCCACGCGGCATGCAGGCCGGTCTTGTCAAGCGCCAGGGCGCAGAGGTAGTGGTTCTTCGCGGCGTCGAGCTGGTGGGCGGAAAGCGTGGTGCCGGGCGACAAGATGCGGGTGAGCTGACGCTTCACCAGTTTGCCGGACTGCGCGGGTTCGGCCTGGTCGCAGATGGCGACCTTTTTGCCGGCGGCCAGCAGCTTGCTGACGTAGTTGTCGGCCGCGTGGTGCGGGATGCCCGCCATCGGGGTGCTCTGGCGCTTGGTCAGCGTGATGCCCAGCAGGCGCGCGCCGATCTCGGCGTCCTCGAAGAACATCTCGTAGAAATCCCCGAGGCGGAAGAGCAGGAGCGTGTTCGCCGGGAGGCCGCGCTTCACCTCGAAATACTGCTGCATCATCGGCGTGAGTTTCTCGGACATGGAGCGTTTTTATTGAACCACGAGGGCGCGAAGGGCACGAAGAAAATGCAGACTAGACGGCCCAGATTCGCCTTGGTCTCGGGATGACTTCGTGCTCTTCGTGTCCTTCGTGGTTACTCTGCATCATCTGGATCTCGGGGGCACGGGCAAGCCGCCCATGATCGTCCTGCACGGTCTGCTGGGCTCGTCGCGCAACTGGCTGAGCACCGGGCGCGATCTGGCGAAGCACTTCCATGTGTTTGCCCTCGACGCCCGCAACCACGGCAAGTCACCGCACGCCCCGGAGATGACCTACGAGGTGCTGGTGGCCGACCTGCTGGGCTGGATGGATGCGCAGGGTCTGCCCAAGGCGGTCATCGTCGGTCACAGCTTGGGCGGGAAGACCGCAATGCGGCTGGCCTGCCGGCATCCGGAAAGTGTGGAGCGGCTGGTCGTCGTGGACATTGCCCCCAAGGACTATGACTGGACCGCGCATCGCGGGGAATTTCTGGCGATCGGCGAACTCGACCTCGGCAGCCTGCAATCGCGGCAGGAGGCGGAGATGCGCTTCGAGGCCCGGGTGGACAACCTCGGCATGAGAAAATTCCTCGCAACCAATCTGGTGCAGGTGGACGGGCGCTGGCGCTGGCAAATAAATGTGCCCGTGCTGACCGAAGCCATGCCCGGATTGGAGAAAAACAGTCTGTCACCCGACGACCAATTCGCCGGACCGGCCCTGTTCATTCTCGGAGGCCGCTCGCGTTACGCCGAGGAGCGCGACCACGACCTGATTCGCCAGCATTTCCCCGCCGCCAGGATCGGGGTGATCGCCGATTCCGGCCACAACCCGCACATGGACAAGCGCGAGGAGTTCGTGCGGTTGCTGCTCAGCGCCTGACCCACAGGCGCAGAGACGAGAGCAGGAAATCCTCCAACGCGGCGGCCTCGTTGAGGTTCAGGCGGAGGAGGTTGATGTCATGCTCGAGCCGGCCGATGGCGGCGACCAGAGCCCTTCGGCTGTGCTCCGGGTTGTCGGCCAGAAGGGCTGACATGGCGAAATTGCGGGTGGCGTGCTCGAGCTCGGCAAAGAGTTTCAGGCGGATGCCGTTGGCAATGCCGGTCTCGATGGCGGCCTGCTCGTCGTCGTCGATGTCGTCGGGGAGTTTCTCCTTCTGCTGTTTCCAGGCCTGATCGGTGGCGGCGGCGAGGACGGCGTTGAAGCGGGAGATGAGGCCGTAGACTCCCATGACCTGGTCGGCCACGGCGCGCTTCTCCACGACGCCGGCAGTCAACAGTTGCAGCCACGCGGCGTAATCGGCCAGCGCGGCCTGCCAGCGGGCGCGGGTCGGCTCGTCGGCGCCGGCCAGGGCCTCGCTGCCGGAGTCGGTAAAGCGGAAGTGCAGGCAGCGGCTGCGAATGGTGGCGAGCAGCGCGTAGGGACGGGTGGTGAGCAGCAGGATGGTCGTGCTGGCCGTCGGCTCCTCCAGGGTCTTGAGGAAGATGTTGGCGGCGGCGGGGTGCATGCGGTCGGCCTCGTAGACGACCGCCACCTTGCGGTGGGAGATCTGGGGCGAGACTTGGACCGAACCGATGAGGTCCCGGGTGGCCTCGGCGGAGATCTGCCGCATCTTCCCGGTGGGACGGAGGGCGAAAAAGTCCGGGTGCTGTTTGGGCGGGAAGTGCTGGGACTGGTGGCGCGGGTCGTTGAGCAACCGGTCGGCAATGGCGTGGGCGACGGAGGCCAGCGTGCCGAGGTTTTCCCCGTGGAGCAGAAGGCTGTGGGCCAGGCGGGAGCGGTCAATGGCCCGTTCGATCACCGTGACGGCAGGAGTGCCGGCAAGGGCGGCAGGCCAGGGGGTGATCACAGAAGACATCAGAAGCCAGAGGTCAGAAAGCAGAGGACAGAAGTCGGAGGGAAACCGCTAATAGACGCTAATGAACGCCAATTCAGAGAGTGCAGAGGATTGGCAAACTTCGCGATACTTCGCGTCCTTCGTGGTTAAATTGATTGGATGGTTCATCCCAGGCGTTTCTGCACCTCGGTCCAGATTTTCCTGTCAATGATGTCAGACGGCAGCGTGCCGTCCACGACCATGACACGCTGCGGCCATTCCTTGGCGAGGAGCAGGTAGCCTTCACGGACCTTGGTGTAGAAGGTGATGTTCTCGCGCTCCATGCGGTCGGGCAGGTCGGAGGCGCGCTGGTGGATGCGGGCCAGGCTGACCTCGGTCGGCACGTCGATGACAATGGTGAGGTTGGGCATCACGTCGCCAACGGCGAAGCGGTTGATCGCGCTGACGGGGCCCGGGGCGAGGTTGCGGGCGATGCCTTGGTAAACGGTGGAAGAGTCGAGGTAGCGGTCGCTCAGGACCACGGCCCCGCGGCGCAGGGCCGGGGCGATGACTTCGCGCACGACCTGGGCCCGGGCGGCGGTGAACAGCAGCAGCTCGGTCTCGGGGCACATCTCGTCGCCCTTCGAGTTGTGGACGATGATGTTCCGGATCTGCTCGCCGATCTCGGTGCCACCCGGCTCACGAGTGGCCACGACCTCACGGCCGGCCTTTTGCAGGTGCGCCGCGAGGCGGGCGATCTGGGTGGACTTGCCACTGCCCTCGGAACCCTCGAAGGAGATGAGTTTGCCGGCGGACTTGGATTTGGTGGGCATGGGCAGGAGCGGCAGCCCTCACGAAAAAAGGTTGGCCGCCGCGCGCAACCAGAATCAACCGCGCCGCGCAAAGGAGATTGCCTGCCGCCCGCACCAGCCGGGCGGCTGGCTACAGTCAGCGAGGATGCTCGCAGCAGGCTGCAAGCGAAAGGTGAGAATTCCCATTGATTGGCCGCCGCAAACGCGGCAACACTTCCGCCCATGCTTGCGCTGCTTCCGTCCCCCTTTCTCGCCTCCACGGTGAACGTCTGGAACGTCTTCCTCACCACCGACCGGGTTGGTCAGATCGTCATCGGCCTGCTGGCGGTTTTCAGCATTTTCGCCTGGGCCGTGATGATGGGCAAATATTCCGAACTCAAGAAGCTGCGGGAGTTGAATTTCGCGTTTGAGCGCAAGCTCGGCCAGGAGCGCCACATCCTCGACCTGCCGGAGAACCTCAGGAACCGCCGCGACATCCCGTATGCCGATCTGCTCGCCGACGCCCTTGAGGCCTACGCCCGCGCGGCCGCCATCGGCAAGGAAAAGGGTGATGACAGCCCGCGAGGCCGCCTGGAACACGCCGAGAACGCCGTGCAACGGGCGCTGGCCCGGCAGTCACTCCGTTATGAGTCGAGCATGATCACTCTCGCGTCGCTTGTTTCCGGTGCGCCTTTCATGGGCTTGTTCGGCACGGTCTGGGGGGTGATGGAGGCGTTCAGCGCCGTGTCCGTCATGCAGACCGCCAGCATCCAGACGCTCGCGCCGGGTGTGTCCGCCGCGCTACTTACCACGATCGCCGGCCTCGTCGTCGCGATTCCGTCACTTTTCGGCTACAATCTCCTCCTCGGCAACGTGAAGACGATGATCACCGAGCTGGAAAACTTCGCCAGCAACCTCGCGGACCGCATCGAGCTGGAGGCCAAGTAAGGAGCACCCATGGCCCGCATCTTCCGCCGCCCCCGGCAGCTTCATCCGGTCGCCGAGCTCAACGTCACCAACATGGTGGACCTCGGGTTCACGCTGCTGATCATCTTCATGATCGCGACCCCGCTCATCCAACAGGAGCAGACGATCCCCGTGAACCTGCCCGGCGAGAGCAAGCGGGTGCAGTCGCCGCCCCCGTCGGACACCGAGTTCCAGACCATCTCGATCGACCGCGTCGGCAACATCTACTTCGGCTCCGGCCGGGTCAGCTTCACCGAGCTGTCGAGCAAACTCTCCGGGCTGGCCGCCAAGCCCAAGCCTCCCGTCATCCGCATCCGCGCGGACCTGACGCTGCAATGGCAGCAGGTCGTGCGGCTGATGGACGAAATCAAGAAGCACAGCCTGACCAAGATCACCTTCGACACGGAGTCCAAGTGATGCGATGCGCCCGTATTCCTCCAGTGCGTTCCTTACATCGCTGACGCTCCACGCCTTTCTGGCGGCGCTCCTCTTCGTGACCACGGTCTACGTGGCGCGCTCGGACAAGATGCTGCCCGTGATCTTCGAACTGGTGGCCGGGCCGCCTACGGCACCCGATGAACTGGTGGCGCCTGCGCGCGGCAACACGGCCGCGCCCGTAAAGGTCACAGTCCCCAAGGTGGAACTGCCGGCCGAAAAACCAGAGCCCCAGGAAAGCGTTGTCGTGCCCGAAACCAAGCCCACCAAGCCAGACACCAGCATGGCGAAGGAGATGAAAAAAAGCGCGAAGATCTCCTATCAGGAATATCTGAAGAAAAACCCCATCCCAAAACAATCGCCTACAACCCCCGCGCGCCGCACCGCCAACGTGCCGAAGATCGACACCCAGGGCATAGTCGGCGGCGTGAAGGGCGGCTCGACCGCCAACACCCGCGGCGGGGGCGGGGGCAACGCCCTGACCCGCGAGCAGCAGAACCAACTCGACACTTACATCTCCCTGCTCATCCAGGAACTGAAGAATGCCCACGAGCCGCCCAGCGGCGTGAACGACCAGCTGGAGACCAAGGTGACCTTTGATATCACGGCCAGCGGGGCCATCCTGAGCCCCCGGATTTCCAAATCGTCGGGCAACCGCGAATTCGACGAATCAGTGCTCGACGCCTTCCGCCGGGTGCGTTCCATCGGCCCGACACCGACCCGCCGGCCGGATACTTGGACGGTCACTTTCCGGATGCAGGACGAAGGCTAGACCTGCCGTGGCTGGCCGTCCGTAGCTCTTGCGCCCGGTGGCCTGGAGCGGGCCCTCCTTTGCGGCAGCTGCGGAGGCATCTTTCGTCGCCGCTATCACTACGGCGAACTGCTTCACAGTGAGTCGGCGCAGGAAAATCGGCGAGGGTTGCGGGCGGTGGGTGAGCGGGCGTTCAACATCTCCACGACCCGGAGAGCTATTTCATTCGCTAGAATCTTGATTTCATCGGCGGTCATCGCAGATCGCCGGGGGCGTTATAAAATACAGATTGAGCTAATAAGTGTCATACTGCCCACCGTCATGTCAAACTCGCCCAGATACCAGAGCCGCATATGAGCGGGCATAATGACCGCCGAAAAAAGGTGGCCCTTAAATCCTCACAACCGGTCCGCTTGACCCGCGCCCTTGATTGAGGCATACAAGCGCAATGCAGCGAATCACATTGAAGTGGCTTCCAGTGTTCGTGCTGATGAGCGGGATTGCGAAAGCCGATCTTGATACTGCTCTTGTCGAGAGGGCACAGAAGGGAAACGTATACGCCCAGTTCAACCTCGGAATAAAGTATTCCACGGGCAATAATGTGCAGCAAAACAGCGCCGAAGCGGCGAAGTGGTTCCGCAAGGCCGCCGACCAAGGCTTTACCCGTGCCCAATTTAAACTCGGGTTGATGTATTCCAATGGGGACGGTGTGCCCAGAGACATGGTCGAAGCGGCGAAGTGGGTGCGTAAGGCTGCTGAACAAGGATACGCAGAAGCCCAGGTAATCCTCGCTGTAGCATATACCAGTGGCGAAGGTGTGCCAAAGGATGACGCCGAAGCGATGAAGTGGATACGCAAGGCTGCCGATCAAGGTTATGCAAAAGCCCAATTACTCCTTGCCGTAGCATATGCCAGTGGCGCAGAGGTGCCACAGGACTACGGTGAAGCTGTGAAATGGTATCGCAAGGCCGCTGACCAAGGCGAAGCCGAAGCTCAATATTATCTCGGTATAGCTTATGCCACTGGCAACGCCGTGCCACAGGACCACATTGAGGCGGTAAAATGGTTTAGTAAGGCCGCTGGCCAAGGTGAATCAAACGCACAATACAACCTCGGCGTGATGTATAGCGAAGGTAAAGGTGTCCCACGAGACAACGGCGAAGCTGTGAAATGGTATCGCAAGGCCGCGATGCAGGGGCACGCCTTAGCACAGGGTAATCTTGGCAGCATGTATTTCAACGGCGACGGAGTAGCAAAAGACCTGGTCGAGGGACTCGCATGGATAAACATTGGTGCCGCATCAGGCTCAAAGAAGTTTATCCAAAATCGAGAAACGGCAGAGCGTTTTTTAGGCCGGGAAGCGATCCTCGCTGCACAGCAGCGCAGCAAGGAGATTCTGAAAGAAATTGAAGCCACAAAACGATAGGGCAATTATCTATTATGCAGACCACCGACCTAACCACCGGCTTACCTCGCAATAATGGGAGCGTCTTGATCCCCTAGCAAACGGCAGACGAACATACAAACGACACCATCTCCTCTGAGAAGTAGGGCTTCGCCAGGGTCCACTAGTTATGTAATCTTCAGCGGAATAGTTGCGTCTATTCGGGTTTCCCCAATGTAACCGACGACAAAGATGGTGCGTGGATTAAGGCCATTAAATCCATAGGCACAGACTCCAGCCAGCCCGTGATGAGGCACACAGACTTTTTGGGTGCTGCCGCCTCGATTGACAAAGATTGCGACCAAGACGTCAGGCGACCTCGGCAGCTTCTTTATGACCTTGTTAATGATACCCCCTATGGTGACCTTTGGCGCCAGACTAACTGGAGGTAGCTCCTTCAATTGGACATTCAGCTGCGTTACCTTCCCTTGTTTTTGCCAAAGCAAGATTGCATCGTAGTCACAGTATTCGTCCTCGGGGAAGCCAACCAACATCTCGATTGGCTCGACCTCAAACGATCCTTGGATCGCGCGAGCTAATATCGCTGCTTGATGCATCTCTTTGGTCTTCTTTTGGCTGTTTTCGCGCAGATCACGCTGTGCTGAAGAAGCGCCGGAAGCGACCAGTTCGTTAGCGAGATTTCCGAGCATCAAATAAAGCTCAGGAAGCTTGACGAATGATGCTATCATGTAGGGCATCCTGCATCTCGGAGACCTCCCGGCAAGTGTTTGGCTTCACGGCTTTGCGGGGCAAAATTCACGCAATCAGTTTGCACCCGACACCGGCCGGTGGATACACGGCCACTGTGAGAAAAAATACCCAACAAGGCGGGATACGGCGGGTAGGCCTTCGTGGTGGAGTCCGTCAGGGTCGACTAATTTTGAAATTATCCTTACCTCTTATTCCGGATGCTGTTGACTATTAATAAAATGGTGGACCCTAGCGGGTTCGAACCGCTGACCTCCTCAATGCCATTGAGGCGCTCTACCAACTGAGCTAAGAGCCCGTGCGAAGGGCCTAAAAGTAGCCTTTGCCGGGCGAAGGCAAGGAATTTTTCGGAGATTTCCTCCACGCGGATCCTCAGGCTGAACCGGAATGGCCTGGCGGGCCATTTCCCGCCAGTAGGCCTCCTCCTGCTCCTTGCGCAGAGCGACCTGGTATTCGGCATTGCCGGCGTAGAAGATGAACACGAACAGCACCGCCAGCATCAGATTATCCCGGTAAACCGCCCAGCCGATGAACAGCACCGCCAGCACCCGGCCGACCATGACCGCCCACCAAGTGGCGCGCAGGTAGGGGAGTTTGGTCGCCAGCAAGGCGCGGAAGATGCGGCCGCCGTCCATGGGGAACACCGGCACGAGGTTGAACACGCCCATGATGAGGTTGGCATACCACAACTGGTCGAGCAGACCGCTGACCGAGTAGTAGGACCGGTCCTCGGGGGCAAACAGGCCGCGCCAGACCAGGGGCAGGAGCAAAGCCACGAGGAGAAAATTCACCGCCGGCCCGGCGATGGTGATCACCAATTCATGCGCGGGTTTGCGGGGGATGCGGTCGAATTCCGCCATGCCGCCGATGGGCAGGAGCAGGATGCGCGGCACCTTGATGCCATAGCGCCGCGCCGCGAGCGAGTGACCCAGTTCGTGCAGTATGACGCACACAAAGAAGAGCACGATCAACCCGACACTCCACGCCATCCCGGGCAGGCCGCCCTCCTGCCAGCCCTCGTAGCCCCAATAGACGAGCAGCAGAAAGAAGCTCGCATGCACCGCGAGCTGGATGCCGAAGATCCGAAACAAGTTAATTGACCACCCAAGCATGGCCGGTAAGTAGAACCACCTTTGGGCAAAGCGCTATTCCTTTTGTTCCGCACCACCTGATTCATGGCCGAGACCGTTCCAGTTCCGCGCATCCTCGTCGTCGACGATGACACGGAGGTGCGCTATTCGGTCAACCGCGTGCTGTCAGCCCGGCATTACCAGGTGCAGGAGGCGGCGAACGGGGAAGAGGGAGTGGCCGCGGTCAAACGGTCGCCGCCCGACGTGGTGCTGCTCGACAACCGCATGACCGGCATGACCGGCCTTGAGACGCTGCAGCACATCCGCGCGGCCAATCCGAAGCAGCTGGTCATCCTCATGACGGCCTACGGCACGGCGCAGACCGCCATCGAGGCGATGAAATTTGGCGCCTTTGACTATGTGGTGAAACCATTCGATCCGCCCAAGCTGCTCGCGCTGGTCGAGAGCGCGCTGCGCACCCAAGCCGACATCTGGTCGGCGCGCGGCGTGCAACCGGTCATCAACTCCGAGGACCACAAGGAGGGCATCGTCGGCGCCTCGGCCCCGATGCAGCAGGTCTTCAAGGTCATCGGCCAAGTCGCGGCCAGCGAGGTCACGGTGATGATCACCGGCGAGAGCGGCACGGGCAAGGAGCTCATCGCCCGCAGCCTTCATCGGCACAGCCACCGGGGCGGCAAACCGTTTGTGGCGGTCAACTGCTCCGCCATCCCCGAGAACCTGATTGAGAGCGAGCTCTTCGGCCACGAACGCGGCGCGTTCACCGGCGCCACGGCACAGCGGCTGGGCAAGTTCGAGGTCTGCGACGGCGGCACCATCTTCCTCGATGAGATCGGCGACATGACGCCGGCCACGCAAACCAAGATTCTCCGGGTGTTGCAGGAAGGCGAAATCCAACGCGTCGGCGGCTCCGAAACACTCAAGGTCAACGTGCGCGTCATCGCCGCGACCAACAAGGATCTCGAGGCGCTGGTGAAGGCCAGGGTTTTCCGCGAGGATCTGTATTACCGGCTAAATGTCGTGCGGCTACGGTTGCCCCCGTTGCGCGAGCGGGTGGAGGATGTGCCGCAGATCGTGGACTATTTCATCCAAAGCCTGGCCAAGGCCAAGAAGACCAATGCGCGCAAGGTCTCGGCCGAGGCGCTGGCCATCCTGTGCCGGCACAACTGGCCCGGCAATGTCCGCGAGCTGGAGAACATGATCCACCGCAGTGCGGTCATCGCCCAAGGCGACACGATCCTGCCCAAGGATCTGCCCGATGAGGTGCGGCAGAGCACCGCGATGGAGGCCCAGCCCGCCGGACTGGAGGCGCTCTTCGATCAGTTATTCTCTCGGCTCAAGGCGACCCATCCCGGTGACATGCTGGCGCAGGTGCAGTCGGCCTTCGAGGCGCGGGACGCAGCGAGCAGCAAGCCGCCGCTGGAAGTGCCCGCGGCACCGGCCGCTCCCGCCGCCAAGGCGAAGAAGCCCGCGCCGAAGAGGAAATAAGCCCTGTAGGGTCGTCGCTTGCGACGACCTTGGGCTATCACGGCAAGGTCGGTGCAAGCACCGACCCTACAGCGGAATTTGGCTACCGATCCCCGTAGCCGGCCGGTCTGGTCTTATGCCAGCGCCACGCAGTCTCCACGATCGGTTCGATGGTCATGAACTTCGGCTTCCAGCCGAGCTCCTTCTGCGCCTTGGTGGCGTCGGCATAGAGTGCCGGGGGATCGCCCTCGCGGCGCGGGGCGTATTTCACCGGCACTTTGAGGCCGGAAACTTTCTCGACAGCCTTGATCACGTCCAACACCGAGGTCGGCTGGCCGGTGCCGAGATTGTAGAACAGAGCGGCGCCGGGCTTCGCGAGCTGGTCGAAGACGGCGATATGGGCGCGGCTGAGGTCGTCCACGTGGACGTAGTCGCGCAGGCAGGTCTGGTCGGGAGTGGGGTAGTCGGTGCCGAAGACCTGCAGGGCGGGGCGGATGCCCTGAGCGGCTCCGATGGCAAGCGGGATGAGGTGGGTTTCCGGATCATGGTCCTCGCCGATGCTGCCATCCTCGGCGGCGCCGGCGGCATTGAAATAGCGAAAGGCGGCGAAGCTGATCTCCTTGGCGTGGGCGAGCGCCTTGAGCGCGTTCTCCACGTCGAGCTTGGTCTGGCCGTAGGGATTGATGGGCGCCTGGGGCATGTCCTCGGTCAGCGGCAGCTTGGCCGGCACGCCGTAGGTCGCGCAGGTGGAGGAGAAGACGAACTTCTTCACCCCGTGGCGCCGCATGGCGTCAAGCAGCGTGTAGGTGGCCGCGACGTTGTTGAGGTAATACTTCATCGGCGCCTTGACCGACTCCCCGACGTAGCAGAATGCGGCGAAGTGCATGACCAAGTCGATGGGCTCCGTTTTGAAGATCCGGTCGAGCGCCGCGGCGTCGGCGAGGCCGGCGTCGTGGAGTTTCACACCCCTCGGCACGGCCGCCCGGTGGCCATAGGCGAAATTGTCGAGCACGACAGGCTCGTGGCCCGCCGCCAGCAACTGGCGCACGCAATGACTCCCAATGTAGCCGGCCCCGCCGGCGATGAGCACTTTCATAACCCAAACTTGTATTGCCTTTGGAATTCCGAAGGCTAGGCAAATCTGCTCCTTTCGGAAAACACGCATGAAGCAAAGTCGCATTGTCATCACCGGCGTCGGGCTCACCGCCCCGAACGGCAATACGCTGGCCGAGTTCAGGAAAAACCTGCTGAACGGCGTGTCGGGCATCACGACGGTCGAGGTGCGCTTCATGGGCCGCCATCCGGCCGGCATATGCACGTTTGATCCGTTGAAATACCAGAAGAAAAAGGATGTGCGCATCGGCACGCGGGCGGGCGGGATCAGCATCTACTGCGCCCGGGAGGCGCTGGCGGATGCGGGGGTGAATTTGGAAAGCCGCGACCGCAGCCGGGTGGGCATTTATCTGGGCATCACGGAACACGGCAACGTCGAGACCGAGAACGAGGTCTACAACATCTCGCAGTTCAAATACGACACGAAGTTCTGGGCCAACAACCCGGCGGGCGAAGTGTCGCTGAACCTCGGCATCACCGGGCCGGCCTACACCATCGGCGCCGCCTGCGCGGCGGGCAACATGGGGCTGATCCACGCCGCGCAGATGCTGCGGCTGGGGGAGGTCGATTTCGCGTTGGGCGGCGGTGTGAGCGAGAGCCCGCAGACCTTCGGCATCTTTGCCGGTTTCAAAAGCCAGAACGCTCTCGCCGCCCACGCCGACCCGACCAAGGCCAGCCGTCCCTTCGACAAGGCGCGCAACGGCATAGTCATCTCCGAGGGCGGCTGCATCTACACGCTGGAGCGTCTGGAGGATGCGCTGACACGCGGGGCGAAGATTTACGGTGAGCTCGCCGGCTACCACGTGAATTCCGATGCGACTGACTACGTGCTGCCGAATCCAGAGCGTCAGGCGGAGTGTGTCCGCAAGGCGATCGCCCACGCCGGCATGACCATCGAGGACATCGATCTCGTCAACACCCACGCCACCTCGACGCCGCAGGGGGACATTCAGGAGTGCCAGGCGATCGCCGAGGTCTTCAAGGGCCGGAGCACACCGCCGCATATCAACAACACCAAGAGCTTCATCGGCCACGCCATGGGAGCGGCCGGGGCGTTGGAACTCGCCGGCAACCTGCCGAGCTTCGACGACCGGGTCGTGCATCCGACCATCAATGTCGATGAGCTTGACCCGCAGTGTGATATACCGGGTCTGGTGATCAACCGGCCCAAGAAGGCCGAACGGGTGGATGTTATCCTGAACAACTCTTTTGGCATGCTGGGCATCAATTCGACATTGATTATCAAGCGTTACGTCGCTTAATCCCGAGCGCACAACACCATGACGAAAGACGACTGCAAGAAGCTGGTTATCGACATCATCTCCGACATTGCCCCGGACGAAGACCTCTCGGCGATCAAGCCCGACGTGCGCCTGCGCGACCAGCTGCAGCTCGATTCGATGGACTTCCTCGACATCGTCATGGAGCTCCGCAAGCGCCACGGCATCGAAGTGCCGGAGGCCGACTATTCGCACCTCGCCTCGCTGGAGAGTTGTGCGGAATACCTGACCCCGAAGTTCGCCACCAAGGTCTGAACTTCAAATCACCCATTCCTTTAGGCTGTAGGGCGGGATCGCCTCGTCAGCCATAGGCTCTGCGACGCAACAGCCGTCTCGATGTCGTCGGGCCGGTGATCGGGCGGGATCGCCTCGTCAGCCATAGGCTCTGCGACGGCTGATGATCCCGCCTTTTTCTCGGGCAATTTGAGGGCCGAGACCGGCAACCCCACCTTACAACCATGGCCCTCGCCGCATGAAGGACTCCCATTACGACGTAGCCATCATTGGCGCCGGCATGTCCGGGCTCGCCGCCGGTATCCGCCTGGCCCACTTCGGTCGCAAGGTCTGTATCTTCGAACGGCACAATGCTCCGGGCGGCCTGAACAGCTTCTACAGCCTCGGCGGGCGGAAATACGACGTGGGGCTGCATGCCATGACGAACTACGTCGCCCCGGGCGTGAAAGGCACGCCCCTCGGCAAGCTGCTCCGCCAGCTCCGCATCGAACGCGAGGAGTTCGCCCTGTGCCCGCAGAAACAGTCGCGCATTGCCTTCCACGGTTGCTCGCTGAAGTTCACCAATGACTTCGCCGTGCTCGACGCCGAAGTCACGGCCCAGTTCCCGAAGCAAGCGGCCGGCTGGCGCAAGCTGGTGGAGCTGGTCAAGGCCTACGACGACGTCTCGCTTGAGGCCAAGCCACTCTCGGCGCGGGAGATCGTGGGCCGGCATATCAGCGACCCGTTGCTCACGGACATGCTTTTCTGCCCGGTGATGTATTACGGCAGCGCCCAGGAGCGCGACATGGAGTTCGGCCAGTTCGTCATCATGTTCAAGGCGCTCTACCTGGAGGGTTTCGCCCGGCCGGTGGAAGGGGTGCGGCTGATCATCCGCGTGTTGCTGGAAAAATTCCGCACGGCCGGCGGCGAACGGCGCATGAAATGCGGGGTGAAGCAGATCATCGAGGAACACGGCAAGGCGGCGCGACTGATGCTCGACAGCGGCGAGGAGATCACCGCCGGCCAGGTCATTTCCTCCATCGGATTCGCCGAAACGATGAAGCTGTGCGTGCCCGCGCGCACGGCGGAAGCGGAGGCAAACACCGGCGCTTTGTCCTTCATCGAGACGATCAGCGTATATGATCGCCAGCCGGCAGAGTGGGGGTGGGGGGACGACACGATCATTTTCTTCAACGATTCCGGGCGGTTTGAATATGCCCGGGCGGAGGAGCAGGTGGACATCCGGAGCGGCGTCATCTGCCTGCCCAACAATTTCAATTTCGCAAATGAGCAGCTGCCCGAGGGCATTTTCCGCGTCACCTGCCTGGCCAACTACGACCTCTGGGCGCATCTGCCCGAGGAGCGGTATCAAGCCGACAAGGAACGGTGGTTCGCCGAAGCGCTCCGCAGTGCCCGGCGCTTCCTGCCGGCGGTGGACGATGCCGTGCTAAAGAACGCACAGCTGGCGACCGACA
>LNEH01000006.1 GCA_001464505.1 Verrucomicrobia bacterium Ga0077533 | reverse complement strand
GCGATCTACGGCGCGCCGCGCAAAATCCGCAACGGCCGCACACATCTCTCGAATCTTTACCTGTGCGGCACGGACCAGGGGTTTCTGGGCATTGTCGGCGCCATGCTGAGCGGAATTTCCATGGCGAATTACCACGTGCTCCGGGGCACGGCCCGCAGGTAAACTTTCCGCGTTGCGCTTTGGACCGCGCTAAACTTACTTGAGCGGCTCGCATGGCTTACGACTGGCTCAAAGGGATCGAAGACCACTACGACATCGTGGTGATTGGCAGCGGCTTGGGCGGCCTGACCGGCGCCAACGTCCTGGCCAAGTGCGGGCACAAGGTGCTGCTGCTGGAGCATCATTACCAGCTGGGCGGCCTAGCCACGTGGTTCACCCGCAAGGGCGGTCATATTTTTGACATTTCGCTGCACGGTTTCCCGATCGGCATGATCAAATCCATCCGCAAATACTGGAGCCAGGATATCGCCCAGTCGATTGTGCAGCTCAAGGGCGTGCGGTTCATCAATCCCCAATTCCAGCTCGACACGACCTTCGACCGCGAGGACTTCACCCGGCAATTGGTGGAGAAATTCAAGGTGGCGGCGGAGACCGTCGAGCGGTTTTTCACCGACCTGCGGGCGATGAACTTCTACGACCACAATACGGAAACCACCGGGCAGATGTTCGCGCGGTATTTCCCGGGGCGCGACGACGTGCAGCGCCTGCTGATGGAGCCGATCGCCTACGCCAACGGCTCCACGCTGGACGACCCGGCGATCACCTTCGGCATCGTTTTCTCCAACTTCATGAGCAAAGGCGTCTACACCTTCCAGGGCGGAAGCGACGTGCTCATCAAGAAAATGGCCATCGAGCTCAAGAAGAATGGCGTCGAGCTCCGCAAGCACGTGACGGTGGAGAAAATCCTGACCGAGGCGCGCGGCGGCCGGAAACAAGTGGTGGGCGTGATCGCCAATGGCCGCGCCATAACTTGTGACGCGGTGCTCTCCAATTCGAACATCAAAAACACGGTCCTGCGGCTCGCCGGCGAGGAGAATTTCAGCCCCGATTTCGTGGCGCAGGCCAAGGCGGTCCGCGTCAACAACAGCTCGTGCCAGGTTTACCTCGGCATCAGGAAGGGCGAGACCCTGCCGCACATCGGCGATCTGGTGTTCACCTCCGACGAGCCGGTGTTTTCCAGCGAGAAGCTGATGGAGTTGCGCACGACCAGCCGGACATTCTCGATGTATTATCCCGACACGCGGCCCGGTTTTGATCGCTATACGGTCGTGGTGTCACTCAACGCGAAATATGAGGACTGGAACCAACTGAGCCCGGAGCAATACGCCGCCGAGAAGGAGCGACTGATCGAGGAGAGTATCGTCGCGCTGGAGCGACATATTCCCGATGTGCGGGGCAAGATCGACTGGAAGGAGGCGGCCACGCCGCGCACCATCGAATATTACACCCGCCACTGGGCCGGCACCTCGTTCGGCACCAAGTTCGAGGGCTTGAAGGTTTCGATGGACCTGCCTGTCCAGCTCCCCGGGCTCTTTCACGCCGGTTCGGTCGGAATCATCATGTCGGGCTGGCTGGGCACCATCAACTATGGGGTGATCGTGGCCAATCAGATCGACAAGGCGCTGTCCGCCAAAAAACGCTCCACCGTGGCCGCCACCATTTGATTTCCCCTTATGACCGAAGTTGAGAAGCTGATCCCGCACCGTCCGCCCTTTCTCTTTGTCGACGAGATCGTCTCGCACGAAGGCGATGTGCTGGTGGCCAAGCGCACCTGGCGGGCGGCCGAGGATTTCTACAAGGGCCATTATCCTGGCGCCCCCATTACGCCCGGAGTGTTGCTGTGCGAGGCAGTTTTCCAGACCGGTGCCTTGCTCATGGCCAAGCTGCTGGCCGGTAGTGACGGCGGACTGACCGGGGTGCCGTTGCTCACCAAGGTAACGGAGGTGCGCTTCCGGCTGCCGGTCTACCCGGGCGACACGACCACCATTGAGGTGCGGCGAAAGGAAACCCTGGGGGAATTTCATTTCATGGCCGGCACCATCAAGATTGGTGACAAACGCGTGCTGAACCTTGATTTCTCCGTCGCGTGGAAGAAGCCCGCCGGCCAGGTTGCCACCGCATGAGTGATTTTCTCCAGTTATCCGGCCAGAGTTTTCTCGTGCTGGGCGTCGCCAACCGCAAAAGCGTGGCCTGGTTTATTGCCAAATCCTTGGAAGAGCAGGGCGCCCGCGTGCTCTACAGCGTCCGCTCCGAGGCCCGGAAGAAGTCACTGGCAACGTTGCTCGCCGGCAAGCCGGTCTTTATTTGCGATGTCGAGGTGGAGGGGGCCTGCGCCAAGCTGGCGGCGGAGATCGCCGCCGGGGGATTTGCGCCGCTGCAAGGGGTGGTGCATTCCGTCGCCTTCGCCAACTACAGCGAAGGTTTCAAACCCTTCCATGGCACGAACCGGAAAGATTTCCTGCAAGCCACCGCCATCTCGGCCTTCTCGCTCGTCGAACTGGCGGAGGCGGTGAAACCCCACCTGGCGCGCAACGCCTCGGTCGTGACCATCGGCATATCCTCGCTCACCGTCACGCCCGACAACTACGGCTACATGGGGCCGATCAAGGCGGCGTTGGAGTCGAGCAGCCGGTTTCTGGCGAAATCGTTCAGCGCCGACAGCGAGGTGCGTTTCAACGTGATCGGGGCGGGGCCGCTCAAGACCAGCGCATCCGCCGGCATCCCGGGCTATATTGAGAGCTACCTTTACGCGGAGAAACTTACTTTCCGGAAGCGCAACCTCGACACCCAGGAAGTGGCCAATGCCGCCTTGTTTCTTTTGAGTGAACGCAGCAGCGGCCTGAACGGCAGCACCCTGGTCATCGACGCGGGGTTGGGTTTGAACTTTTTCGACAAGGACATCATCCGGCTGGCCATGCGGCCCGAGCAGTAGGCCATGCGCTTCCGCCACGCCTGCATCGAGTCCCTGGCCACCGTGCTGCCGGAGGAAGTCTGGACCTCAGCCCAGATCGAAGAACGCCTGCGGCCGCTCTATGAGCGGCTTAAGCTGCCGGTCGGCCGCTTGGAACTCATGACGGGGATCAAGGAGCGGCGCATGTGGCCGGTCGGCACCAAGCCCTCGGACGCCAGCGCCAAGGCCGGGAAGGCCGTCTTGCAGAACTCGGGCATCAAACCGACGCAGGTGGAGGTGCTCATCCACTGCGCCGTTTCGCGCGACATGCTTGAACCGGCGACCGCGTCCTTTGCGCACCACAAGATGGGGCTGGGCGCGTCCTGCCAGATCTTCGACCTCTCGAACGCCTGCCTGGGGTTTCTCAATGGTCTGGTGACGCTCGGCGCGATGATCGACAGCGGCCAGATCCGATGCGGCATGGTGGTGGCGGGAGAGAACGGGCGGCCGCTCGTGGAGCAGACCGTGCGGCATCTGCTGGCGGCGCCGTTGAACCGGAATGAAATCAAACCGTTCTTCGCCAACCTGACGATCGGGTCGGGGGCCGTGGCCGCGATCGTATGCCATGAAGACCTGTTGCCCGCCGGCCCCAAACACCGGCTGCTCGCCGGGGCCTGCCTGGCCGCCACCCAACACAGCGCGCTCTGTCAGGGCGACACCGCGGACCAGGGCTTGCAGATGGAAACCGACTCCGAGCAACTGCTGGTCGCCGGAGTCGAGGTGGCCCGGGATACTTGGAAATTATTCGAGCAGGAAACCGGCTGGACACGCACGACGCCGGATCACCTTGTCTGCCACCAAGTCGGCAGCACCCACCGCCGCAAACTCTATGAAGCCGTGGGACTGGACCGGGCCAAAGATTTTTCCACTTTTGAAACCCTGGGCAACACGGGTGCCGCCGCCTTGCCGACGGCGCTGGCGCTGGCGGTGGACCAGGGGGTGCTCAAACCCGGGCACAAAGCCGCGCTGCTGGGCATCGGCAGCGGGATCAACAGCCTGATGCTGGCGGTCGAGTGGTGATGAGCACGGGATTACCAGGCTGGCTGCGGGCGCTGTATCCGTTTACGCCGAAGCGGTTCGATACCGGGCGCGGGGTGATGAGTTACCTTGACGAGGGTCCGGGCGACGAAGCGGTGGTGATGGTGCATGGCAACCCGACCTGGTCATTCTACTATCGAAACCTCGTGCTGGGGCTGCGCGGTAAGGTCCGCTGCATCGTGCCGGATCATCTCGGCTGCGGGTTGTCGGATAAACCGCAGGATTTCATTTACACGCTGGGTGAGCACATCAAGAACCTGCGTGGGTTGCTCGACAGCCTTAAGCTGAGCAAAATCCAGCTGATTGTGCATGATTGGGGCGGGCCGATCGGGTTGGGCGCAACGCTAGCCAGACCGGAGCAACTCGGCCGGGTGGTCATCCTGAATACGGCCGCGTTTGCCGATACCGTGGTGCCGTGGCGCATTCGGCTCTGCCGGGCACCGGTGATCGGCGAGTGGCTGGTGCGGGGGTTGAACGGCTTTGCCGTGCCGGCCACCTGGATGGCGGTAACACGGCCATTAACCCCAGAGGTGAAACGGGGGTTCCTTTATCCCTACGATAACTGGGCCAACCGTATCGCCACTCATCGATTCGTGGTCGATATCCCGTCGGGCAAGGGCAGTCCCAGTGACCGGGTCTTGGCCGAAGTGGAATCTAAATTGGAATTATTGCGCGGCAAACCAGTGCGGATCCTGTGGGGCGGACAGGATTTCTGCTTCAAGCGACACTACTACAACCGCTGGCGAGAGGTGCTGCCGGGAGCCCAAGCCGACTATCTTGAGGGCGCAGGGCACTATGTGATCGAGGATGCAGGGCAGGAATGCCTGCAGGAGATTAAAACCTTTCTGCAGCTGGCTTAAACAGCAGATAATCAATATAGATACATTATAGACATAATATACATTGTGCGTTTCAGACACAGTGAAAGCAGCAAACCCCACGCCTTAGCGAGCCGGACCCCAGCGGCTAGTCAGAGGATAATAGATGAACAGCGGCCGCCCCACGACGTCCTTATCCGGCACGAAACCCCAGTAGCGACTGTCCAAACTGCGTGGTGAATTATCCCCCAGGGCAAAATAGGATTTCGCTGGCACGGTGACCTTGGCGCCGACGGGCAGCAGGCCGTCACTGGCTTGAACCCCATCGCCCACCTTCAAGCCACCATTATTGTTGGTGTAGCCCGGGTATTTGCCATCCCGGAGTGCGTTTTTGCCGAAAGCATCCGCCCCTTCGATTGGCTTCCCGTTGCGGAAAAGCACGGGCGCTTTGATTTCGATGGTGTCACCAGGCGTGCCAACAAGGCGTTTGACATAATACTGGTTGATCTGCGTCCCAGCCGCATCCTGCATGGCGGCGCTCTTGATATTTCCGGTCTTGAAGACAAAGCCTGAGCCCACCGCCGGTTTGATGAAATTGTAGCTCAGACGGTCCACAAAAAGCAGATCACCCGTCAAAACGTCGAAAGACAGTATCTGCTCCCCCTTGCGCACGTGTTTGCCGAGGGGTATCCAATACACCGTGGTATTCTGCCCCTTGACCGTCAGCGAGGAGGTTTGCAGGGGCTTGTGCAAATTCGCGCTCGCGCGCAAGGCCTCGGGGAAACTTGCCGCCCGGCCCTTGAAGGCCTCGTTAAGGACACCCTGAAAGTCATTGTCGAATTCCGCCGGCACGGTGAACCTCGCCTGCTCGCCCGCCACGGCGAAGGTGTATTCGCGCAACATGGTGGGAAAAACAAGCAGGCTTCGGCCCGGTTTGTCCACGAAAGCCGGGCGCAGGCTGTAGTGGGTGCCGTCATGCGTGGTGGCAAACACCGGGAAATGAACTTCTCCGTCCGCCGGTGCGACGACGGAATAATTACTCGCCCCCAGTGTGAGCAATCGCGCTGTCTTCAGAAACAGACCTGGTTCCTCGCCTGCCTGGAAGACTTCCGCTGTCATCCCGTAATAACTCGGCCACATCGAATTCGTCGGGATCTTGAACGGCTGGATGAAATACGCCCGCAAACCGAGGATGACGATGGCCGCGACGAGGAAGAACTCGACGTTCTCCACCAACGATGACTGGGGATAGATCCGGCCTCCCGTGTCGCGCAATACGCCTTCCAGCGACTCCACGGTCAGTTTCAGTTTGCCCGCATCGACCTTCTCCTTGAGTCCCTGCTTCACCGCCGTGGCCGCCCCCAGCAATCTCTGGTTCTGGGCATCCGTCAGCTGGTCCCGGCGGAACTTGTGGACCCTTTCCGCCACCTCGAGCCAATTGGCGGCATTCAGCCGCATTTTCTTTTCCTGGGAATAGAGGAAGCTGAACATGGGGGACGTATTGGCGGGATCAGCTGTTGGTCTTCAACA
>LNEH01000005.1 GCA_001464505.1 Verrucomicrobia bacterium Ga0077533 | reverse complement strand
TCGCACCGGCTCGGGGCTTTCATCTGTCATAACTTTGATCTTGCGTTCATATACTCCCAGCCGGTCGCCAATAGTGAAACTGGCTCGAATAACGCCGGTGGCTCCGGGAGCGTAGACCTGCTGGTCTGCTCCGGCGCTGAGGCAGTCGCAATTGCTCTCCACTTCCAGAATTCGGACAGACGTATCGCCGCTGTTGGTGAATTGGAACACGGCTTCCTGGGTTGTCTGGAAGGGTGCCAGGGTGAATTCGAGGGTCCGGGCTTTCCACTCCAAGGCGGCGCAGGGCAGCAGGGCGCAGCCAAACAGCGTGCAGAACCTTGGGCCTTTCAAAAACATGACGACACCGGGGCGGGATTATTTTAACCGCCCGCGGCGGTCGTCTGCAGAGCCTCGATCACTTGGGCGAAATGCTTTTTAAGGCCAGGGAGGGCAGATGCGGCCGCGGCCAGGTTGTTGGTCTTGCAGGCAGCCTCCATTTCATGGGCCATTCGCACCAACTGCTCGGCGCCGAAGTTACTTGCGCTGCCCTTCAGGGTGTGGGCAGCGCGTGTGGCAACAGCGGCGTCCTGTCGGCTGAGGGCATCCTCCAGTTGGGTCAGTTGCTTGGGGGCATCCGCCAGGTAAATGGCGATGAGTTCGCGGAGAAATTCTTGGGATCCATCCGGGCTGAGATCGCGCAGGGCCTGAATGGCCGCGGGGTTGAGCGTGGGGTCGTTAGACATGGGCTGGGGCGGAATTAACAAGACATAAGTCACTTATGGCAATAGTTGGTGTGGGAGCAACCCGTCGGATTGTGATGCATCATGTAATCCGTATACGTTGATAATCTACTTGCGCGCGGCGGGTGACCGCTCTTTTGTTGCCGTCTATGGCAAAATCTTTCGTCTTCTCCTCTGAATCGGTGGGTGAAGGGCATCCTGACAAGGTCGCCGACCTGATCTCCGACAGCGTGCTGGACGCCTGTCTGGCGCAGGATCGCTCCAGTCGGGTGGCCTGCGAGACCATGGTCAAATCCAACATGGTCATCCTCGCGGGTGAAATCACCATTCCCAGGATCGGCCAGCGTCCGATTGATACGGTCCTGAATGTCGGAGCGATCGTGCGCGCGGCGATCCGGGAGATCGGCTACATCAACGACGACGATGTGTTTCACGCCGACAAGGTTTTCATCAACAATTACCTGACAACCCAGTCACCCGATATCGCCCAGGGCGTCGATGCGAAGAAAGCGAAAGGCAAGAAGACCGCTGAACAGGGCGCCGGTGATCAGGGCCTGATGTTCGGTTACGCCTGCACCGAGACCCCCGAGCTCATGCCGACACCGGTCATGTTTGCCCATCGGCTGGGCCGGAAGCTCACCCAGATCCGCAAGAGCGGCAAGGTGGGATGGCTCCGCCCAGACGCGAAATCCCAAGTCTCGGTCCGCTACGAGAACGACCGCCCCGTCTCCGTGGAGAATGTGGTCATTTCCACGCAACACACCGCCGATGTTTCCCATGCCGAGATCGAGCGCTACCTGATCGAGAACGTTATCCGGAAGGTCATCCCGGCGCGCATGCTGACGAAGAAGACCGAGTATCTCATCAACCCGACCGGACGCTTCGTCATCGGCGGTCCGCAGGGTGATTCCGGCCTCACTGGCCGCAAGATCATCGTCGACACCTACGGCGGCTGGGGCCGCCACGGTGGCGGTGCCTTCTCGGGCAAGGATCCGTCCAAGGTTGACCGCTCCGCGGCCTACATGTGCCGCTGGGTCGCGAAGAATATTGTGGCCTCCGGTCTCGCCGACATTGCCGAACTCCAGGTCGCCTATGCCATTGGTCATCCCGAACCGGTCAGCGTTTATGTTGACACCATGGGCACCGGCAAGGTGCGGGACGAGAAGATCGCCCGGGCCGTCACCAAGGTGTTCGGCTTCAAGCCCGCCGACATCATCCGGCAGCTCAATCTGCTGCGGCCGATTTACCGTCAGACGACCAATTATGGGCACTTTGGCAAAGCCGGCCTACCTTGGGAACTGACCAACAAGGTCGCCGCCCTGCGCGCGGCCGTCCACTAACCCTCATCTTCCCACCATTATGGCTACCACCACCACTCCCCGCACCGATTTCAAGGTCAAGGACATCACCTTGGCCGACTGGGGTCGCAAGGAAATGTCCATCGCCGAGCACGAGATGCCTGGCCTCATATCCGTCCGCAAAAAGTTCGGGCCGTCCAAGCCCCTCAAGGACGTGCGCATCACCGGTTCGTTGCACATGACAATCCAGACCGCCGTCCTCATCGAGACGCTCAAGGAGCTCGGGGCCGATGTGCGCTGGTGTTCCTGCAACATCTTTTCGACCCAGGACCACGCGGCGGCGGCCATCGCCAAGTCCGGCACCCCCGTCTTCGCCTGGAAGGGCGAGTCACTGGAAGAATACTGGGAACTCACACTTGAGGCCGTCACCTTCCCTGGCGGCAAGGGGC
>LNEH01000004.1 GCA_001464505.1 Verrucomicrobia bacterium Ga0077533 | reverse complement strand
GGGGGGGGGGGACGGGATCATGCTAGGGTTGCCCTGATTTGACGGACAGTGGCCCTAGCCGGGGGTCAGGTATTAATTATTTAGGTCCAGCATCCGTCAAATCAGGGCAACCACGACCGCCGCCCTATTCTTCCGCGAACTCCGGGGGCTTGATGGGGGCGAGGAGGCGGTCGAGTTCCGGCTGCGTCGGGTTGCGGATGGAGCGCACGGTGAGGACCGCCGCCCCCGCAGGCAGCGTCACCCGGGTCGGCTTGTTCACCGTCAGCCCGAGCAGGGCGGCCGCGAGCGGGGAATTGTGCGGCAGGCATTCGATGCCCGAGGCCGGATCACTGCCGGTCTCGCCATACGTCGCCACGAGAAACGTGAAGCGGTGCTTCCGGTTCGTCCCCACGTCCTCCTTCTCGATCTCGGCCATGTGGCCTAGCAGTAACGTGTCGGTCGGCTTGGTGCCCGCACGCTCCTCGGGCTTGCTGCACTTCCCGTTTTTGGTTCACCTCTTTCCATGCGCGCCAGCAATTACCTCGGTCACCTGCGGCTTTCCCGATGATCCAGTCATTTGCAGACCGCGACACCGAGCAACTCTTCCACGAAGAGAAAAATCGCCGGTATTCAGCCATCGTTCGCGTGGCCCTGCGAAAACTGATCCAGCTCAACCGCGCCGGGCAGCTCAGCGACATGGCCGTGCCGCCGGGCAACCGTCTCGAAGCCCTGCAAGGCAGTCTCCGCGGATTCCATTCCATCCGCATTAACGACCAGTGGCGGATCGTCTTCCGCTGGACGGAGAACGGACCGGCCGAAGTCGGCATCAGGGATTACCATTGAAATCCGGCCCTATAACGCTACTCGTTATAGCCGATGAATCCCCCGATCACACCCGGAGAAATCCTGCTGGAAGAGTATCTGACTCCCATGGGCATCTCCCAGAACGCCATGGCCCGGGCCATCGGCGTGCCGCCCCGGGCGATCAATGAGATTGTGCTGGGCAAGCGCGCCATCTCCCCGTCGATGT
Organism: Verrucomicrobia bacterium Ga0077533; assembly: GCA_001464505.1. GTDB lineage: Bacteria > Verrucomicrobiota > Verrucomicrobiia > Opitutales > Opitutaceae > Lacunisphaera. The sequence continues at coordinate 1,013 of LNEH01000004.1, read as the reverse complement.
CGATCCGGTTTGGCGCATTCTTCGCCCAGACGCCGGAGTTCTGGCACGGCCTGCAGGTTGATTGTGATTTCCGCGCCCTCGCCAAGGACACCCGCAAGCTGACCGCCAAGGTCACCTCCGCCCGCGAGCTCATGACGGCCTGATTGGCAGTCTGACAACCTCAGGTCGAGTGCCTTGCAGTCGCAGCAGGTAACCACGCCCGCCGCCCTATTCTTCCGCGAACTCCGGGGGCTTGATGGGCGCGAGGAGGCGGTCGAGTTCCGGCTGCGTGGGGTTGCGGATGGAGCGCACGGTGAGGACCGCCGCCCCCGCGGGCAGCGTCACCCGGGTCGGCGTGTTCACCGTCAGCCCGAGCAGGGCGGCCGCGAGCGGTGAATTGTGCGGCAGGCACTCGACGCCCGACTCAGGATCACTGCCGGTCTCACCATACGTCGCCACGAGAAAGGTGAAGCGGTGCTTCCGGCTCGTCCCCACGTCCTCCTTCTCGATTTCGGCCACGTGGCCCAACAGCAACGTGTCCGTCGGCTTGGTGAGCCACCCAGCAGGATCAACCTCGATGAACGTATTGCGGAGGTAGAACCGGTCGAGCTCGTCCATCTTGCGGTCGACCGCCCGGATCGCGTCCTTGGCGGCCTTGAACCCGAAATTCTCGCGCAGGTCGCCCTGGCTGTGCGCCTCGACCTTGTCCACCACCAGCTCCGCTCGCTTCACCTTCAAGGCCGCGAACTCCCCGGCCAGAACGCGGTTGAAACCCGCGCGGACGTAGATCGTAGCCGGCGCCGGAGCGGGAAGGCGGAAGATGTGCTTGCGACGCGGAGGTGCCATGGATCGAAGGACCGCCCCCAACGAGCAAGAGGACGCTCCCGCCGTCAACGCACGATTCCCGTCCGCCGCCGGCCCGAGCTAATTTGTCAATTACTGAGTGTTACCTAATAGGTTGACAGACGGGATTCCTGGCTGTGTCGTGGGTGGCATGGTGATACCAAAACAACAGCAGACAGCTAAAGCGGAGC
>LNEH01000003.1 GCA_001464505.1 Verrucomicrobia bacterium Ga0077533 | reverse complement strand
TGCGCCTCGTAGTAGGGGTTCACGTAAGTTTCAATCCGCGCCCCGCTCCGAGGAGCGGGGCGATATCGCCGGCGACGATGACCGGAGTGCCGGAGTCTTCGATGACACGGGCCTTGCGTGCGACTTCGCGGTAACGGAGATAGCTGCGGTCTTCCTGAATGGTCGGCTCGCCGCGTTTGGCGTAGTCGGTATTGACGACTTGATAGAGCGATTGGAAGTAGCCCGAAAAAATATCGGACGAGGTGGCCAGGTGCTCGGCGGCAGTCGCGGTGTCGCCCAGCGAGGCAAGCGTGATGGCGGCTTGATCGGAGGCGGAGCAATAGACGCCGGGCGGCAATTTGTGCTCGGCGGGTTGAAAGACATTGACGAGGCCGGAGGCACGGCGCCCCTCACGGTTGCAGCGCCCGGCGACCTGCACGATGGAATCGAGCGGGCCGAGGGCGCGCCAGACCTCGGGGAAATCCACATCCACACCGGCCTCGATGAGTTGAGTGGAGATGACGCGGCAGGGTTTGTCGGTGCGCAGGCGTTCCTTGATGCTGGCGATGAGGCGAAGGCGGTGTTCGGCGCACATCGCAGAAGAAAGATGGATCGGGGCTTCGTCGGCGGGGAGGAGATGGCTGAGCTGCTCCCAAAGTTCGCGGGCGTGGCGCGTGAGGTTGACCACGCAGAGCACCTGCGGGCTGGCGGCGAGGCGGGCGGCCAGCGTGGGCCAGTCGAATGTTTCGCCGGAGGTGGGCAGACGATAGGTAACGCGGCGGAGCTGGCGAAAGAGATCGTCGGGAGCGGGGGCGATTTCGCGGAGTTCAGTCGGGAGAAACCCATCGGGGAGAGCGGCGCAACGGCGGAAAGCGGGTTGGGTGGCCGAGCTGAAAACGAAGCTGGTGCCGTAGTTCGTCGCGAGTTCGCGGAGGACGCTAAAGGTGGGCGCGAGCAGATGCGCGGGGAGGGTTTGCACCTCGTCGAAGATAACGACTGAGCGCGGAATGCGGTGAAGCTTCCGGCAGCGGGAAGGGCTGGCGGCGAAGAGAGATTCGAGAAATTGGACGGACGTGGTGACGATGACGGGCGCGTCCCAGTTTTCGGAGACGAGTTCGAGGCGGGATTTTTCCTCCTCGTCGGCATCGTCGGATGGGGCGACTCCAGAATGATTTTCGAGGACGACGTTGTTGCCGAAGATGCGCCGGTATTCGGCAGCATTTTGCTCGATGATGGAAAGGTAGGGAATGACGACGATGATGCGACGGAGTCCGTGGCGTCGGGCGTGGGCCAGAGCGAAGGCCATCGAGGCGAGCGTCTTGCCACCGCCGGTGGGGACGGTGAGGGAGAAAAAGCCAGTGGGCAGAGTGGTTTGCTCGAGGGCGGTGTCGAAGATGCGGTTGCGGAGAGCGGCGAGCGGGCTGGCGGGGTTGGCGGCGGACTTGCGGGTGCGCTCGGAGTGAACGGCGTCGAGCAAGGTGTCGGTATCAAGCGGTGCGTCGGGGGGTGGGGAGGCCGGCCAATGGGCGGTATCGAGACGGTCAGCGTCCACAATGCACGAGAAAATCAGGCGAGCGTAGAACTCGGCGGAGTGCTCGTCGCGAATCCAAGGTGGCGGTGGGGAAGGCGAAGGAAGCGACCCGAGATCACTTTCGAGTTGGGCGATGAGGGCGGGGACGGTTTCCGGGATGCGCAGGCCACGTTTGGTGCACATGCCCTCGATGTCGCATTGGTTGTGCAGCCCGGCGTGGTGGCCGGCGATGGCGAGGGCGGTGCAGGGAATCTGGTGGCACTCGTCGGCAGCCCACGCGGCTCCGAAGATGGCGTGTTGAGTCTCGGCGCTACTGGTGCGTTCGCCTCTCAGGTAGGACTGGAAGCAGCAGGCCGGCGAGGCAAGCCTCTTCGCTAGCGCCGAAGGGCGCGGCGAACTTGGCGGCAATACTGGCTACGTTCCGCAGGTGGACGTCCAGCGGCTGCCATTTTCCGGATGATTCCGGAAGGCGGTTGCCGTGCTCGTCATCAGCCGTGTGGGCGTAGTAGGGCATGAATTACCTTGGACTGACGCGGCCTTGGTCTATGCAGTTCATGGGGATTGAATGGAAGGTGGGAGTTGGCGTCTGGATTCTCGGGGGGTTGTAGCTTAATCGGTGCCGGGGTGGAAGCCCTCGGCTCACGGTTTATTGGCGTCGTGAGATAGCCCAGTTCCTTGCGGGGTGGCTCGGGTGGCGGGGCGAGCAGCGGGCGCAGCTTTTCATAGACATCACGCAGGATGACGTCGTGCGTCACCAGCTTCTTGTCCATCTCAGCCAATCGCTTGAAAATCGTGGCGTTGGCCAGCAACGCCTCCTTCATCTGCACGAAGGCCCGGACCACATAGACGCTCATGGCGACGGCACGCGGGCTCCGAAGCAGCGTGGCCGCCATGATCGCCCCATGCTCAGTGAAGGCGAGCGACAGGTAGCGACGGCCACCATGGGCTTTTAAGGTCACAGTTTGTGACCTTAAAGAAGATGAAGCAGGGGAACTTGAGGTCACAATTTGTGACCTCAAGTTGGAAACCTCCTCAGCCGTAAGTTGTAACAGAAAATCGGGTGGAAACCGGTCGGCATTGCGACGTATCGTCTGGTTGAAAACCTTTGTGCTTACGCCGTAGAGCCGGGCCAAGTCGCTATCGAGCACGACGCGCTGGCGGCGGACAGTGTGGATGGGCGGGAGGTCAGAGGATTTCGGCATGGGAAATACTATCCCGGTTCACTCACGCGGAATCGGCTGATGGTTGGCGGTCAAGCGCATCTTGCGTCCGGGCA
>LNEH01000002.1 GCA_001464505.1 Verrucomicrobia bacterium Ga0077533 | reverse complement strand
TCGGCCTTGTCCTGATTGAGCAGGACCATGCCGAGGTAGTAGCGGGCCTCGGCGTTGCCGGGGTCGGCGGCGACGACCTTTTCGATCAACAGCTGGGCGGCGGCCCAGTTCCGGCTCTTCATCTGTTCCTCGATCTGGCCGGAGAGGGCGGGGTTGGCGGCGGAAGCGAGGGCGAGGGTGTGGCAGAGGGCGAGGGCAAGGAGGAGGCTGAGTTGGCGCATGGGTGGGGTTTGGGAAAAGAGGTGGCGGGATAAGTTCCCTTATTCGGCCCGCAGAGCCACGAGCGGATCGACTTGGGCGGCATTTCTCGCCGGCAGCCAGCAGGCGAGGAGGGAGAAGGCGAGCAGCAAGACGGGCACGCCGGCGTAGATCAGGGGATCGCCGAGCGGCACGCCGACCAGGACGGGTTGAAGCAGATAGCCGGCGAAAAGCGACAGCACCAGGCCGCACAGCGCGCCACCGAGCACGACGCGAAAGCCCTGCCAGATCATCAAGCGGACGACTTTCTGCGGGGAAGCGCCGAGCGCGAGACGGATGCCGATTTCCTGCACGCGCTGCGCGAGGGAGTAGGCAATGACGGCGTAGAGGCCAATGGCCGCGAGCGCGAGGGCGAGCGGCCCGAGGATGGCCAGCATCTGCGCGGGCACGCGCTGGAGGATGAGGCTCTGGTCAAGGTGTTGCGCGAACGTGCGAATGTCGCTGAGGGCGAGGTCGGCGTCGATACGGCCGACGGCCTGGCGGAGGGCGGGCAGCAGCGCGGCGGGATCGCCGGCGATCACGCGGATGGCCAGGGTGGGGCTGAAGATGAACTGGGCGCGGAGCGTCAGCCACGCGGCGGGCCGGGGCGCTTCGTTGAGGGTGACCAGTTTCGTGTTCCGCACGACGCCGGCGACGACGTAGAACGTGCCGCCGACCTCGAAGCGGCGGCCCAGCGGCGAAACGCCGGGCCAGCAACGGCGGACCATCTCCTCGTTCACGAGCGCGTCGAGCGGCAGATCGGTGCGGGCGAGGGGCGATAGATCCCGGCCGCTGAGCAGCGGCACGCCGAGGGTGGCGAAGTAGCCGGGGGTGGCGTGGTAGTAAACGATCTGGTCGCGGTGCGCGGGGTCGATGGGGCGGCCTTCCACAAAAATGTTGCCGCGCGGCAGGCCGCGCACATCGAGCGGCACGGCGTCGGCGGCCGAGACGGCGGCGACGCCGGGCAGGGCCGCGAGGCGCGGGAAAAGATTTTCGAGCAGGGCCGCGCCGGATTTCTGATCGTAGCCGCGCCCGCCGAGATCAAGGTTGGCCAGCAGGACGCGCCCGCTGTCGTAACCGGTTGGGAACTCGCGGGAGTGCGCGAAGCTTTTCAGAAAAAGGCCGGCGAGCACCAGCACGAGAAGCGCCACGGCGACCTCGGTGCCGACGAGCAGGTCGCGCAGCCGGCTGCGTCCGCCAGCGAGGCTGCGCCCGTTGCGGAGTGAGTCGAGCACATCGGTGCGCGCCAGTTGCAGGGCGGGCGCGAGGCCGAAGAGCAGGCCGCAACCGACGGCCAGAGCCGAGGTGAACCAAAGGCTGAACCAGTCGAGGTGCGGGGCGAGGCGGATCGGGAGGGCGGCGGGCACGGGGAGTTGCTTGAGCAGGTCGTTGCCCCAGAGGGCGAGCAGGAGGCCGGCGCCGGCCCCGAGGGCGGCGAGCAGCACGCTTTCGGCCAGCAGAAGCGAGAGAATGTGGCGGGGACCGGCACCGAGGGCGAGGCGCACGCCGATTTCGCGGCGGCGGGTGCTGGCGCGGGCGAGGAGCAGGCTGGCGGTGTTGGCACACACGACGACGAGGATCAGGAGCGTGAACACCTGGAGCATCGCCAGCGACGCCACCATCGTCGTGCCGCTGCGGGGCGAGCGCCAGACGGGCATCAGTTCGAGCACGATGTCCGCATTGGTCCCGGGCACGCGGTGGCGGGCGGAGAGTTCCCGGGAGGCGCGGTCGAGTTCGGCCTCCACCTGCGCGGAGGAGACGCCGGGCCGCACCTGGGCGAGCAATTGATAGGCGCGGGACTGCCGGCTGGTGAGCTCGTTGGTCGCGGGTTGGAGTTCCTGCGCCATGGTCAGCGGCACCCAGAGGTCGAAGCCGAGGTTGTTGTAGGCGCCGTGAAAATCCGCCGGAGCCACGCCGATGACGGTGAAGGTG
>LNEH01000001.1 GCA_001464505.1 Verrucomicrobia bacterium Ga0077533 | reverse complement strand
GTGGATATTACCAACCGGACGATAAGCTCGCCGCCGCCGCCCTCCGCCCCTGCCCGACGCTGAACAGCATTCTTGCGACAATCTAACCATTCAGCATTTCACTCTACTATCCCACTGTCCTTGTCTCAGTGGGGTTTCAGTCATCGCCTAGCAGTAACAGCTCGAACTACTTCCTTAATGTCTTTGTGGATCTCGGTCGACCTTAGTTCGTGAATCAAACCGGCAACTGAGAGAGATACTTTGTGTTCTTTTTGCGCCCAGGTGAATACTGCGGCCAACGCATCTTTGCCAGAAACTACAGCATAACCGTTAGAAGCAATCCAACGAGTCTCGAATGCACAATTCTGACGGGGTCCAATTCTGACGGGGTCAGGCCGCTAGATGCTACTTTGCCAGCTTCGCTATGCCGCGCTGAAGGCTAAGTTCATTAGAAAATCAGTTGGCTCAGTGCACGTCGCGCAAGGTGGCGACCAGCGCGTTGTCGAGTTCGGTCAGGCTGTTGAACTGACGCTTGGTCCGCGTGAGCTTCAGGGTGAGCGCGTCGACGGCTGCGATCAGGTTTTTCTGGTAGGCCAGGTGAAGGGGTTTGGTCAGCGGGCCGGGGTCCTGGGCATCCGGTGCCGTGCGTTTCCGCTCCTTGTAACCCTCGGTGTCGGCCCGATACTCCGCCAGTGACGCCTCGACCATGTCGGCCAGCGGTTCGCCGCGGATCAGCCGCTCCCGGCTGATGAACAGAATGGCCGTGGTCGCTCCCCTGACCCGGTCATCATTCCATTTGATCTTCAGGTGCATGGCGGGTTGTCGCGCACTCTCGCGACAGGGTCAACCGCTCTGCGCCTGAATAAACGACAAAATATGCGGAGCATTTTCCGGAGTCCTGGCGAGGTTACCGCGTCGGTAGTTGCAAGGAGGATGCCATGAATGCCAACCCGCCACGCGAATCGTCGCCCGCAAGCCATACCCCCGTCCCTGATCCCGCGTCAGCCGGGCGCGAACCCGGTTCCGCCACCGCCACTTGGAAAGACAAGGTCCTGGAGTTCCAAAAACCCTCGTTGGTGCGGGCACTCTGGCAACTCGTCGATACGCTCGGTCTCTACGCCCTCCTCTGGTATCTGGCCTGCCTCGCGCTCGGCCATTCCTACTGGCTGGCCCTGCCGTTCGCGATCCTGGCCGGCGGCGTGCTGGTCCGGGTCTTCATCATCTTTCATGACTGCGGGCACGGCTCGTTTTTCAAATCCAAGGCGGCCAACGACACCGTCGGGTTCATCACCGGCCTGCTGACATTCACGCCCTACTACCACTGGCGTTGGGAGCACGCCATCCACCACGCCACCGCGGGCAACCTGGACAAGCGCGGCACGGGCGACGTGTGGACGATGACGGTGCAGGAATATCTCGATGCCTCGCGCTGGCTGCGTTTTCGCTACCGGCTGGCGCGGAATCCGTTCGTCCTGTTTGTCGTCGCGCCGCTGCTGCTGTTTGTGGTTCTGCAACGGTTCCCGTCCCGCGAAGCCAGTCCGCGCGAGCGCACCTCGGTGTTGTTGATGGATCTGGCGATCGTGGCCCTGGCCGCGGGACTGATCCTGCTCATCGGGCTCAAGGCCTATCTGTTCATCCAGCTCACGGCGATTGCCGTCGCCGGTTCCGCCGGCATCTGGATGTTCTATGTGCAGCACCAGTTCGAGGACGCGCACTGGGAGCGCGCCGAGGAATGGGATTTCACCGCCGCGGCTTTGCAGGGCAGCTCCTACTACAAGCTGCCGAAAATCCTCCAGTGGTTCACGGGCAACATCGGCTTCCACCACATTCACCACCTCAGTCCGCGCATCCCCAACTACAACCTCGAGCGTTGTCATCGCGAGCTGCTGGCGGCCCGGAATGTGAAGCCGATCACCCTGCTCTCCAGCCTGAAGACGCTCTCGCTGCGCCTGTGGGATGAGGAAAAGAAACAGCTTGTCGGCTACCGCGAGATGCGCGCCCGCCGCCTGGCACAGAGGCAAGTCGCCACGGGACACCCGGAGGCATAAGGCCGGACGGCTTGCAGTCGGCGAGCGCTTGGGTTGTATTTTCGCCCTGCTCATGGTGCGACTGACGATACCGGTATTTCTGGCTCTGGCCACGCAGGCTGCCGTCGCCATGACGCCAAGTCTGGAGGAGACCTATGTATCGCAAGGCCGCCTTATCGTCGCGGCCTTCACCTCCGCGCCATTTCCGTATCCGGCCCGGGCGGAGGGCCACACTTACAAGGGCAAGCTCTATCCGGCGGCGGAACACTACGCCGACAGCACGGTGGCGATCTTCATTCCGAAAGGCTTCCGCGAGGCCGATCGGCTTGATTTTGTCATCCACTTCCACGGTTGGAACAACTCCGTGGCCGGCACGCTGGCCACCTTTCGTCTTGTCGAGCAACTCGTGACGAGCGGCAAGAATGCCGTGCTGGTAGTCCCCGAGGGCCCGCGCGACGCCCCCGATTCCTTCGGCGGCAAGCTGGAGGACCCCGACGGTTTCCGGCTCTTCATGGACGAGGTGCTCGCCACGCTGCGCGCCCGCGCGGGTTTCAAGCAAAAGGAGTTCACCGTGGGCCGCATCATCCTCTCGGGCCACAGCGGCGGCTATCGTGTCATCGCCGGCATCCTCGACCGCGGCGGCCTACCCAAGAATGCCGACGAGGTCTGGCTCTTCGACGCCCTCTACAGTCAGACCGACTCCTTTCTTGCCTGGGCCGAACGCACCCACGGCCGCCTGCTGAACATCTACACTGATGACGGCGGCACGAAGGAAGAATCCGAAAAGCTCGCGACCCGGTTGACCGCCCGGGGCACACCGATTTATACCACCATCCCGAGATAAATAGACTATACAAAGCGCCTGGATTCATCCAGAAATGGGGATGGCAAGATACCTTCCTGAACTGGGCAAAGCGGTG